>CAJMSX010000023.1 GCA_905216195.1 uncultured bacterium | reverse complement strand
CACACGGGAAGACCCTTTACTCCTTGGGTCTCGATTTCCCGGGCAAGTTCGTCCAAACGTTCTTTACGGCGGCCCGTAATGATGACATCGTATCCGGCTTCTGCAATTTTGAGGGCGGTAGCTTGGCCGATACCTGAAGTCGCTCCGGTAATTAATGCTATTTTATTCATTTTCTTTAAGTTAAAATAAATTTTCTATATTTTTTACAAGTTACTAAGTTATATCTTTTGGTTACAGAATGGAAATGATTCGGTAATTTTTCTCCGGATTTGGTAAAAATACGGCACTTCCGGAATTTTCGGAAAGAAAAAGAGGTGAATCCGTGAAAAATACCTATTTTCGCCGGAAAGAGAATGGTTTTCAGGTTATCCTTCGCCTTTCTCCGAGAAAAGCGGTTTTTCGGAAAAAGACCGGAAAGAGCCGGATGACCGTACAAATTTAAACAGACGGATGTATAGAGAGATAGAGGTAAAATTGAGTCCGGAAGAAGCTGCCGATCCCGAGGTACTCAGGCGTTATGCGGGTAGAAAAGAGGGGATCGGTTGGGAACGGATTAAGCATATGGATATACTGAAGCGTTCGGTAGATGCCCGTCAGCGAAGGGTTTTGATCCATCTGACTTTGGGGATACATATCGACCGTATAGAAAAAAGGGAAAAGGTATTTATTCCCGCTTACCGGGATGTCTCCCAAGCCTGTCCGGTCATTATCGTGGGGGCCGGGCCTGCGGGATTATTTGCGGCCCTGCGTTTAATTGAAAGAGGTTGGAAACCCATTGTACTGGAAAGGGGAAAAAAAGTGGAAGACCGGAAAAAGGATTTGGGATCCTTGTATAGAACGGGGGTAGTAAATGAAGATTCTAATTTCGGCTTCGGAGAAGGAGGTGCCGGAACTTTTTCAGATGGAAAGTTGTTTACCCGGTCCAAAAAAAGAGGGGATGTACGGAGGGCTTTAGAAATACTGGTGTATCACGGTGCGGACGAAAGCATACTGGTCGATTCCCATCCCCATATCGGTACGGATAAATTACCCGGTGTAATTGTAAATATCCGGAAGACGATCGAAGCTTTCGGGGGAGAGGTGAGATTTAATTGCCGGGTAACGGATTTGTTGATCGAAAAAGGAGAAATGCGGGGAGTAATGCTGGGGGAGAAAGCGGAATATGCCCGTCGGGTGGTCTTGGCTACCGGCCATTCTGCCCGGGATATTTACAGGATACTGGAGAGAAAAGGAGTTCGTCTCGAAGCGAAAGATTTTGCCGTGGGTTTACGGTTGGAACATCCCCAGCAGGATATCGATAATATGCAGTACCATACGAAAGACGGGAGAGGTCCTTATTTACCGGCGGCGGAATATAGTATGGCGGCCGATGTGGGGGGAAGAGGAGTGTATTCTTTTTGTATGTGTCCGGGAGGAGTAGTGGTTCCTGCTGCAACGGGTCCGGAACAACAGGTGGTGAACGGAATGTCGGCGTCGGGACGAAATACGCCTTGGGCCAATTCCGCTATTGTGACTTCTGTCGGTCTGCGGGAGTTACAGGAAATGCATTTCGGCGGAATATTCGGCGGTCTCGAGTTTCAGGAGATGTTGGAAAAAAAAGCCTGGGAGGAAGGGGGGAAAAATTTATATGCCCCGGCTCAGGTGCTTACCGATTTTTTAGCGGGCAAATATTCGAACTTCTTGCCCCGTGTATCGTATAAACCGGGAGTGAACAGTTCTTTGATCCATGAATGGCTGCCGGAAGTGATTTATAATCGTTTGAGGGAAGGAATAAACTGTTTCGGTAAAAAAGCGAAAAGTTTTATCACGGAGAAAGCCGTATTGTTGGGTGTGGAAACCCGGACTTCGGCTCCCATACGGATTCCCAGGAGAAACGACCGGCCGGTACATGTTGAGATTCAGGGATTATATCCTTGCGGGGAAGGGGCTGGCTATGCAGGAGGGATTATATCGGCGGCGATGGATGGGGAGAAATGTGCGGAATCTGTTTTATGAAAAAAATTAAAAAAAACAAGTTTTTTTTTTTGAAAACTTTGACGAAGTCGAGAAAATACCTACATTTGCCAGTATAGAAAAAAAGGTTATAAAAATTCTAACCCTAAAAATTTATATTATGAATAAAGCACAATTAATTGACGCTATTGCTGAGAAAGCAGGTTTGACAAAAGCAGATTCCAAAAAAGCTTTAGAAGCTTTCGTGGAAACGGTGGGTGATGCTCTGAAAAACGGAGATAAAGTGGCTTTGATCGGATTCGGTTCTTTTTCTGTATCTGAAAGAAGTGAAAGAAGCGGAAGAAACCCCCAGACAGGTAAAACAATCGTCATCCCTGCTAAAAAAGTGGTTAAATTTAAAGCGGGAGCAGAATTAGCAGAAAAGTGCTAATCAGCATAGTAGACAAGATAAAAGAAGGGGTGTTCAGCAACACCCCTTCTTTTATGGATTTCTTCAACCAGGAAAGGGAATAAAAATCAGGTAAATAAATAAAATCCGGAAAGGAATGAATAAACGGGAAATAAAACCTTGGAAGGTACTCTCTTCGGAATATCTTTTTCGGGAGCCTTGGTTTACGGTAAGACGGGAAAAAGTGGAATTACCCAATGGGAGTGTAATCCCTTCTTATTATGTGCTGCAATATCCGGAATGGATCTGTGTGATCGGAATTACGCAGGAGGGGAAAATGATTATGGAACGTCAATACCGGCATGGATTAAGTGCGGTAAATTATGAATTGTGTGCGGGCGTGGTGGATCCTCAGGATGTCGGTTGCCAAGAGGCCGCTCAGCGGGAATTATGGGAAGAAACAGGATACGGCAGGGGAAAATGGGAAGAGTTTATGGTCGTTTCGGCTAATCCGGGTACACATACGAACCGGGTATGGTGTTTTCTGGCTACCGGGCTGGAACAAGTGTCGTCTCCGCATCAGGAAACGACCGAGGATATTGCCGTCGAGTTACTGGAGCCCGAAGAAGTCAAGGAATTATTGAGAAGTGGCAAAATTATGCAGGCGATGCATGCGGCGGCTCTCTGGAAATATTTTTATTTGAAAGATCAGGAAAAGGCTTTATGAAGACGGAGAAGGAACAATTGGAATATCTGCGGCATTTCGTGACGGACGATAAGAACGAGTTGTTCGACCGTTTGATCCGGGAGCGTACGGATTATGTAACTATCGTTCTCGAAGATTTGTTTCAATCCCATAATCAAAGCGCCATTATGCGTACGGCTGATTGCATGGGCATACAGCATGTTCATTTGATTGAGAACCGGAATAAATACGATGTCAGTTCTACGGTATCCCAGGGGGCGAGAGACTGGTTGTCTCTGCATCGTTATTTCGAAGAAAAGGACAATACCTTGAGGGCTATAGCATGTCTGCGAAGACAAGGATACCGCATTATAGCCACGACTCCCCATACTCAGGATACCTTAATCGACGATCTGGATTTGGAAAAGGGGAAAATGGCCTTTTTTTTCGGGACGGAATTATCGGGTTTGTCCGAAAGGGTTTTGCAGGAGGCGGACGAATTTGTGAAGGTGCCGATGTATGGATTTACCGAAAGTCTGAATGTGGGGGTATCTGCCGCATTAGTGATGTATAATGTCGTGCAGCGTTTACGTTCCAGCCGGATCAACTGGCACCTTTCGGAATCCGAGCAGGTGAGCGTGGCTTTGGAATGGTATAAACACACGATCAAAGCTTCCGGTCAAATTCTGAAGCGCTTTGAAACGAACCAAAAGGATTTTCGTATCTAAGTATCTGGAAAATTAGAGGAAAATGAAAGAGTTTGAAAGTTATTTTGTCGAACAATTCGACGATATTCGCATCTTGCGTTATGAGGTTCCGGCTTTTCAACAGTTGTCGTTGCGTGAAAAATTGTTGATTTATTATCTGAGCGAAGCGGCTTTGGCCGGGAGAGATATTCTCTGGGACCAGAATAACCGATATAATCTGCGGGTGCGGAAACTGTTGGAACTGATTTTGACAGAATATCCGGGAGATCGGGAATGTGAGGCATTCCGTTCTTTTGTATTGTATGCTAAAAAGGTATTTTTCGCCAATGGGATCCATCATCATTATTCTATGGATAAGTTTACCCCTTTGTTTTCGGAGGATTATTTCAAATCTCTGCTGAAAGAGGTGGGCCAGGAGGAGGCATTTCAGGACGTCAGGCGCATTATCTTCGATCCGGCGTATATGCCGAAACGGGTTGTTTTGGATGGAAATCTGGATTTAATACAGGCTTCTGCCAATAATTATTATCAGGGAGTCACCCAGCAGGAAGCTGAAGCTTACTATCGGGAGCCGGAGCGTACAAGCGATTGTCCGGTTTCCCGCGGGCTGAATTCCACTTTAGTGAAGCGGAACGGGAGACTGGAGGAAGAGGTGTGGAAAATAGGGGGTAAATACGGGAAAGAATTGGAGAAAGTGGTCGCTGCCCTGGAACAGGCAAAAATCTATGCTTCGAATTCCCGGCAGAAGGACGTAATCGAACTTTTAATCGACTATTATCGTACGGGAGATCTGAGATTATTCGACGAATTTTCCATAGAATGGTTGAAGGAACAGGAGTCCCCTATCGATTTTATAAACGGATTTATCGAGGTATATGGAGATCCTTTGGCTTATAAGGCCAGTTGGGAGGCTGTCGTTCAGATTGTGGATAGGGAAGGGTGTGAACGTACCCGGAAATTGGCAGAAAATGCCTTGTGGTTCGAAAGACAGGCTCCCGTAGAGGAGCGTTTTAAAAAAACGGAAGTATCCGGAATTACTGCCCGGGTCATGCAGGTGGCTATATTGGGAGGCGATTGTCATCCGGCCACTCCTATCGGCATAAATTTGCCGAATGCCGAATGGATACGTGAACGCTACGGCAGTAAATCGGTTACCCTGGATAATATTACGTATGCTTATCATCGGGCTTCCCTGGGAGCGGGAGTTACGGAAGAATTCGCTTATTCGGAAGAGGAACGGGACCGGGCGGTTAAATACGGTTATCTGGCGGGCAATGTGCATACGGATTTGCATGAATGTTTGGGACACGGTTCGGGACGGATGTTGCCGGGGGTATCGACCGCAGCCTTGAAAAATTATTATTCGACTTTGGAAGAGGCCCGGGCAGATTTATTTGCCCTTTATTATATTTTGGATGTTAAATTGGTAGAGTTGGGAATCATTCCTTCTTTAGAGGTGGGAAAATGCGAATACGATAGTTTTATCCGGAATGGCTTGTTGACTCAGCTCACTCGTATACAACCGGGAGAGGATTTGGAGGAATCCCATATGAGGAACCGGCAATTGATTGCCTCCTGGGTATATGAGCAAGGAAAGGAAAGGGGGTGATCGAAAAGGTAGAGGAAAGGAATAAAACCTATTTCGTTATTCGGGATTACCAGACGTTGCGCGGGTTATTCGGTCGTCTGTTGGCAGAAGTACAGCGGATCAAGTCGGAAGGAGACTTCGAAAGCGGCCGGAAACTGGTGGAGACCTATGGGATTAAAACGGATCCGCTCTTGCATGCGGAAGTGCTGGAACGTTACCGGAAACTGAATTTGCCGCCCTATGCTGGTTTTATTAATCCCCAATATATGCTGGTGAAGAAGGACGGAAAACCGGTAGATGTCCGGATCCGTTATCCGGAAGACTTTCTTGTTCAGATGTTAGCCTACGGAAAGCGAAGTGGCGAAAGGACCGGGCTGTAAAACAGGGAAATCTCCGGGAGGGAGGTAAAGAAAAGAGAAGTTTGGAAAGGTTAAACGGCAGACTCCAGAATCTGGAATACTGCCGTTTGTCAAAGAAATCCGGATATAGGATTAATTCATCGGATCATTCAATGCTTCATTTTTCACAACCCTTCTGGATAAAATTCCATACGAACCGCCCTGCTGGTTTTTATTGATTCAATATGATATCCGCATAGGAGTCCGTAATTTCGATTTGGGCTTTCGGATTTGAGCTGTGTCCCACGATCCCCTCGATCCTTTTGCTGTAATGGTCCGTATCGTCGAAGCTTACTTCAGAAAATTTGAGACCCTTGGTGCGAAGATTGCCGTAGCGGGTACTGAGGCGGGCCCTGAAATTGTGTTGCTGCGTCACACCGATCCGGATGGGCGTATAGGAAGCTGAAATAAAGATCGAATTGAAATTATAAGAGACCCGGTCGATTCTCACTTTACAATAGCGGAGGTTAGAGGCGTCGAAAGTTTTCTGCAAGTCTCCGATATTGAAATCGGTATAGGAGGAGGTCACCGTCATACGTCCCAAAGAGGTGATGTTATACTTATCGTATTTGGAAGAAAGCGTGCAGTTGTCTATACGGTCTGCATTCATTTTGGAATAAGAGGAAATGAGGTCCAGATTTTCAACCGTAGTGAAAGAAATACTGCTGGCATAAGCGATATCGAGCTTTAGATTTCTTACTTGTCCGATTTCGATATTTCCGTATTTCATTATAATTTCGTTGTCGTTTCCTTGCAGGGTGTTGGCGCTGAGATTCCCGTACTTCAATTCGGCTTTGAAATTCTGCTTTACGTCGTTCAGACGGATATGGCCGTATTTGTTGATGAGATACATGTAGACGGAGGAGGGCACCGTTACCGTGTAATTGACCGTTGTGCCGCAATTGTTGCAACGAAAACTTTCCCTGCCTGAAAATTCGGTTCGGGCATACACGGAATTACCGCTTTTGCTAAAGTCGATGGAAGCCCGGTCGGCCATGGCTTCTGCGATCCTTTCCTTTTCTCCTCGCCCGATGATTTCGATATTGAAACGTATCTCGTTTTTTCTTCCTTCCACAATGACAATATTGCCGTATCGGTTTTCGATTTGCAAACGGGCGTTGGTACCTACTTTAAAATCTTTGTGTATCTGTCTTCTAACTTCGTATTCTCTGCCGAAAGCGGTCAAAGATAGCAGTAATAAGCTTAAAATGAGAGTGAATGTTTTGTTTTTCATATCTTTATAGTTTATGTTTTACTTCGGGTATATTGTTCAGTATTTCTTGTATATATTGCAGAGATTCCATATAAATATTGTATTGTTGTACGATAATGGCAATCTTTTCTTCTTTTTGCAGGTGAGGCGGAAAACGAGGGGATTGGGAAGCCGAGCTTTTGAGGGATTCGATGTCGTGCTGTAATTCCGGACGACTTCCCGGATCGACCAGATCGAGCTGTTGCTCGATTTTTTGAACTTCTTCATTCAATTGTTGCCGGTAGAATTGTGCCACTTCTTTTACCGATTCCCGGTTTTCCAAGGGAATGCGTATCGGATATGTTAACTGTAGCATGAGAATAATGGCTACGGTTGCCGCTATGGAAGATACGATCACCCAATTCCTCCAACGAAGGGTTTTTCTTTTTTCATGTTTTTCCAGACGTTGCTCGAAACGCTCGAAATGACCGAAAGGCGGGACCTCGGTGTCGAATATTCCGGTCCGCTCGTTTAAGTTATCCTTGAATGAGACTTTCATAGCTATAATGTTCCTTTATGAGTTGTATTAATCTTTGTCTGGCCCGGGTAAATTGAGACCGGACGGTGGAGGAAGAAATCTCTAATTGAGAAGCGATATCTTCATAATCCAGTCCTTCCACTAATTTCAAATTGAGAATCATCCGGTATCCTTCGGGTAATAGCTTCATCATGCGATGTACGGCTTCCAATTGCAATTCTATTTCTTCGGGAGCCGTTTCCTCTCCGGGATAGTCGGTTTCTTCGTTTAAGTCGGTAAACAGGATTTTTCGTTTTCTGAACAGGTCGATGGATTGGTTGATCGCTATTCTTTTCAGGATTCGTTCCATACCGGATTCATCGCAGTGCAGACTTTCTATTTTGTCGAAAATTTTTAAAAATGTTTCTTGCATAACATCTTCAGCTTCCTGAGGATTGCCCAAAATACGAAAACAACTATTATATACACTTTTATAAAAGTGCATATAAAATTCCAGTTGAGCTCGTCTATCCCTTTGAAGACATAGACGTAGCATGGTGTTGTAATCGCTCATAGTACTGCTTTCTGTTTATATAACGTAAAGAAACCGAATTTGCTGCATATAATAAGATATTTTTAAAAAAAATACCGTTTGCCCGGAAGTTTTGAGGGATAATTTCCGGAAGTTGGCCTGAAGGAAAGAAAGTCCTAAAGATAGAAACAGATAGAAAAGGTATTAATTTCCGGGCCTGGGACTCTGGCATCATTCGCCGGAGAAGGAGGGAAATAAGCGGAGAAAACCGGTCGGAAATTAAAAAAGGAATAAGGGATGGTTAATTTTTTTTATTACTTTTGTTCTCACTTTCTATTTAAGCTTGTCACTACATGAAAAAGTGGAAAAAATATACGACCTGGAAAATAGGTGATTATGTTTTACAGTTGTCGGTCGTGGTTTTAGGTATTATCATTACGTTTGCCGGGAGCAGTGCCATCAGCGGATATTTTGAATCCAAGCAGATTGACAATGCGATGAAATTGATCAAAAGTGAATTGGAAATCAATCGGCAAAGAATAGAGGATATACATAGGAGGTTGGACTTGGAGAGAAAGGCTTGTAATTATATACTGCAATACCGGAATAATCTGGAAAATGCTTCGGAAGATTCCTTGTTTAGGTATGTAAATATTCCTTTTAGCTATGATTCATTCAGTTACGTTTCGGATGCGCTGGAGATGTTGAAAATGTCTTCTTTATCTCCACAAATCCAGGATAAAGAGTTGATTTTGCAAATTGTAAAGGCATATAAGGGCCTGAATCAAGTTCAGGAATTGGTAAGTTGGTTCTATGATGTTAAATTCAGGTATGTCGAATTGATTATTACAGATGTAGCTTTTCAAAAAGGAGCTGAGAAATGGGAGGAGGGGTCTCTGAAAGAGAAGATCCGTGATATCTATCGTTATCATTTGAATAATATCCAATTTATCAATATTCTGAAGTATACTTCCAATGGCGTTAACTATGAGCCCCTCTGCCGGGACACAGAAAACGCTTTAGACCGGGCCATCACCTTGATTGAAAAGAAATACGGTGATGAATAACCGAAGTTCGGTACGATACCGGTTCCGTATTTACCGTCCCGTTTATTTTGGTTTTTTCCTTCAGTTGAAGAGAGGATATTAAAAAATGCATTGTTTTTTTCTAGAGGGAAGAAACTACCAAGAGAAAGAATCTCTGTGTAGCAATAGTTTTTTGGGAAAACGTAGATTTGACTATTAAAAATAATTTATACTTTCCCTGAGAAGGTTTTGAGTAAGCATCTGTATAGATGTTGATTGCTGTGTCGTAATCACAATTGTAACAGTATTTAAGTTGTATTTTCGTTCTATTCTTTTATGGTTTCTTTTGGAGAATTCTTTTCAGTATAGATGTGTTTGATATAAGAATAGTAGCACGACCTAATGGCAATGCTGATAAACGATCTTTGTTATTTGAAGCAGTAATTAAAATTTCCACATAAGCATTGCCGTTTGATTCTGTAATATTATTTACCACGCCTTTCAAGGAATAGTCTCCTTTCAGACTGAATAATAATACATCAGCTTTTTGCCCTATTTTTATCGATTTGGCATCTTTAATTAAAATGCTTCCCTTTGCAATATATTCTTGATTGTTTTTAGCTGTTACTACATCTAAATTAGTAGTCTGAGGGTAAGGAATATAATACATTAACGTGAGTATAACAATAATTACAATTGTAATTATTGTTATACCTACACGCAATAAGGTAGGTGGAATTTTTCCAATAATGCTACGAACCTTTTCGCTTCGTAATTCTATATTTCTTTCCCTCATATTAATTACCTAATTCTAGTTGATTTTTAACTAAGTGATAGTATAATCCATGTTGGTGAGTTAATTCATCATGAGTCCCCTGTTCTGCTATTTCTCCCCCCTCCAGCACAACAATGTTATCCGCATTTTTGACAGTACTCAGACGATGTGCAATAACAATTACGGTTTTCCCCTTATAGAAGTCCTCTAAACGGGATAATATTATTCGTTCATTATTCGCATCAAGTGCATTCGTTGCTTCATCTAAAAATATAAAATCTGGATTCTTATAAACAACGCGGGCTATTAAAATACGCTGTCGTTGGCCTTGGCTAATGCCTTGACCATCTTGTCCTATTTTTGTATTATAAGCCAGAGGTAATTTTTCTATATCATCAGCAATATTAGCAATACGTGCAGCATGCCGGATTTTCTCTAAATTCGGCTTATCATCAGATATTGCTATATTATTTGCAATCGTGTCCGAAAACAAATATCCCTCCTGCATAACAACTCCACATTGTGATCGCCACCATGAAATATTGAATTTTTCTAAATTTTCTCCACCTATTTTTATTGTCCCATTATTAAGACTATAATAACCCAGAAGCAGTTTAAGTAGGGTTGTTTTGCCACTTCCACTTGCACCTACTATAGCTGTAGTTTTTCCTTGTTGAATATTTAAATTAATATTTTTAAGAATATAATTAGGTAAAATATTATTATATTTAAAGTATAGATTGTTAATCTCTATTGTTTTGTTTTCTTTATCTAAATTAGTTAGTATTTTATCTTCATTTTCCTCATTGAGTTGAGTACGTATTTCATTTACCCTATCAAAACTAATGCTTACGTCCTGCCATTTGTAAATAAACGAAACTAATTGTTCTATAGGAGTATTCAGTTGTCCTATAATATACTGAATAGCAAGCATCATACCTAAAGTTAAAGTTCCATCAATAACCCCCATTGCAGCAACTATAGTAATAAATATATTTTTTGTTTCATTTATGAACACACTACCTGCCTTTTCATTCTGGTTTAAATTTAACATATCCAGGTTTACATTAAATAGGTCTGCTTGTATGTCTTCCCATTCCCAACGTTTACGTTGTTCACAACCTTGAAGTTTTATCTCTTGCATGCCAGCTATCATCTGATAAACAGTATTACGATTTAATCCATCTTGCTCAAATAATTTATAGTCAATTATTTTTCGTTTTTTCAAAAACGTAACAATCCATAATCCATAAATTATACTTCCAATTAAAAAAACTGAGAAAATAAATACATTATAGTATAATAATACGATCCCAAACACTATGAATGTAAAAATAGAAAACAATAAATTGAGCGTTTGAATTGTAACAAACCGTTCGATACGTTTATGATCTTCGATTCGTTGAAGTAAGTCCCCCGTTAGTTTGGTATCAAAAAACTCCATGGGGAGTTTCATTAATTTAATGAAAAAATCGGATATCAGTGATACATTTATTCTGGCACTAATATGCAATAAAATTTTTGTTCGAATAAAGTCTATTATTGTACGGCTAAATAACAACATCAATTGTGCCATTAATATCAACCAGACAAATTGAATATCTTTACTATTAATACCAATATCTACTATCGATTGTGTTAAAAATGGAAATAACAATTGTAGCAAACTACCTATTAGTAAACCTAAAATGATTTGTCCAAAGAATTTCTTGTATTTTACAACATAATTCCATAAGAAAGAGAAACGATTTTTTGTTGTTATATAATCATCTTTATAGTCATAAAATGAGGTGGTAGGCTCTAATAATAGCCCTACACCCTTTTCTTCTCCGTTGGTTTTTGTTGTTAACCAATATTTGAGAAATTCTTCTTGAGTATATTCTAATAACCCTAGTGCAGGATCTGCAATGTCTATTTTATATCCTTTTCGATTCCTTGTAATTCTGTGTACTACAACAAAATGTTCTTGCTTCCAATGTACAATACATGGAAGACTAACCTTATTAATCAAAGTATCAAACTTCAGTCTTCCTCCTATAGTCTTAAAACCTATAGATTCAGCAGCTTTCGATATACCTAATAATGAAACGCCCTGACGCCCTAAAAAAGCACTATTCCGCATGGTTTCAATACTATATGTTTTCCCATAATGTTTAGCAATCATACAAAGACAGGCCGGACCACAATCCATTGCGTCATATTGTCTATATACAGGAAAACTTTTACTCATATCTTGTGTAGTTAGAATCGCTTTTTAGCAGATTCACCTGCTCCATCCCCTTTGTATTTGCTCTTAGCCGGGTTGAAATAATAACGGACTGTCAATGAAATTTCGCGGTTGTCAAAATGGTAAAAGTTCTTTAGTTGCGTTTGAGGCATATACATTACAGCCGATTGACTTTGATCGGTAATGTCAGAAAATGCAAGTTTTACCCGCAGGGATTTATTAAAGAAACTTTTACTTATACCTAAATTTAGTTGTAAGCTGTTTTGATCCAAATAGGTTGCATCTGTATAACCTTTGCTCATAAACTCTGCATCAAAATTTACGATAATATGGTAAGGTAAATCGAATATATTATTCAATGAAGTGAATAATACCGGCTTTTTCATCTTCCTATAGACTCCATATTCACTGTAGTTTTGCCAATATTTTTCTATGCCCATATTGAGTTGCGGTTTATAAAATCCGAAAATAGGGGCAATCGCTACAAATGCAGCGAGTTTAGGCAACTTCGGTATGTTTTTATAATTAATCACTGAGACTTTAGGGTCATTTTTATCCCTGTCAATCCACATGACTATGGCATCTTGCAGGTGGGTGTAACTTACTCTTGCCTGGATAAATTTCCAAACCCCCATAAGTGCTCCTTCATGAGAAATAGTGGGCTTCAGGAATGGATTTCCTGTCTGAATAGAAAATCTATTTCCATATAACAGGTTACTGCTAAGTTGGCTATAGGAAGGTCTGCTAACCTTAGCATCATAACTTAATTGAATTCCCACTTTGCCAAATTGATTAGAGTACAAAAAGCTAGGAAACCATTGTGCATATTTTCGGCTTTTGTCATCGGCTTTCGTGTCATCTACAAAGTAAGTGTAATTAGCCTTTTCGTAACGTACCCCTGCGGAAAAATTACCGATTTTAGTCTCGATGTGATATTGGGAAAATAAAGCGAGGTTTTGCTCTTCAATATTGACTTTAGAAGAAAATCCTATCAGCTCGCTATTGGTATAACTATCCCTGCGTTTTATACTTGCATACTCACTACCGATTGATAATTCTCCTTTCCAAATCGGATATGACAGTTGTATCTTACTGGCAAGTAATTCATTGTTTATATCACTTGCACTATGCAATGTCCTATCGCCATACTCCTCGCTTTTTTCATTACTGATACCATTGCCCTGTGAGCCAGAGTAGAGGTAGTCTGCATTAAAATCTATGGACAATTCTTCCACTTTACCTGTGTAATAGAGGTTTGCTTGTGAGCCGATTTTGACTTTCGTTGTTCGTATTTCACTATTTTCCCATTGATCAAAGAGATGCGTGTCCGCATATACATCACTAAATAAGGTCATTCTATCTACCTTGTCAGCAGGAGAAGTTTTAATGTCGTATCTGAATCCGAGGTAGTGATTCTCATGGATTTCATAATTTATCCCCACTGTTCCATTTAATTTATTGCTTTTCATAACAGCATCCATATAGCTCTGTTGCTGCCATAAAGTATCTAAAGTTGTAACTTGGAATAGATCCCCTCTTTGGAAGGAAGTAATGTTTGAGTAATAAATATTTGCAAAAATATCCAACCCGCCTTTACGATAATTCGTGCTAATTTGATTGATATAATCCTGTTTTTCCCAGGTATAGAAACTGGAACGGACATTGAAACTAAATCCATCACCTTTTTTCCTGATGGTCTTTATATTGATAACAGCTTTAGCCGAGGCATCATATCTTGCTCCCGGGTTTGAGATAACCTCAACATTTTGTATATCTGTCGAATTAAGATTGTCAAGTTCTGAGGGATCTCTTACCTCCCGGTTATTTATGTAAATTTTTGCCTGTCCACGTCCAAAAACCTTAAAATTACCTTTATCCCCGGTAACCATCGGGATATATTTGAGAACGTCGTTACCAGTACCTATTTCGCTAAGGGTAGTACTAGCAACTTTAGTTTGCACACCACTTGCTGTCATTTTAGATACGGGGCGGGTAGCTTTGACAAACACCTCACCTATTTCTAAAACTTCAGGAGTCAATTCGATTCGTAGGGTGTCCTTGCTGCTTAACCTAGGAATGATATACTCCTTATAGCCAATTATGGATATTGTAATAAATTGATGTTCACTATTATTACTATTCATCGTAAAAAAACCAGTTATATCGGATATAGTACCTCTTACATAGCTTGAATCAACGCTGTTTTTTAGTATTATATTTGCATACTCTACAGGTTGTTTTGTGTCTCTATCCACAACAAAACCTTTGATGGTTTGCGCATTAACCGTATTTATTATAAGTAATAGGTAGACAAATGCAGCTATTTTTTTATACCTTAGCATTGTTAATTTTTGATTTATTTTTTTTCATATATAGCAATAAACTCTCCCACGTTTTACTATCACTTTTTATAGCTACAATCATAGACAATAATTTAGTTATATGATCCCTTGTCAATTGACAAGGTTTTTTCATGGGTGATGAATCGAAGTCATCTGTGTCATTATTAAAGAAAAAATCAATTGCACATCCTCCACAAATGCGATTTGCCCAACAAGATTTACATACTATATTTTCCTTTGATAATTTTTTTGATAGAAGACTTTTAAATTCTTCTGGGTGGGTATATATATTCTTATTGGTAATATTGCCGCAATACACTTTTGGTTTACCTAATACCAAATGACAAGGGTAGATATCTCCTTGCGTAGATACTGCAAATAGCTCTTTGTGCATAGGGCATATAATATTGCCTCGATTATTTACAATGCAGTTTAACACATTCCAAAATTCGATAGGAAGATCATCATAATCAAGATTTTCTAAATTAATAGGTTTATTAATAAACTTATCAATAGAGTCATAGTTAATGGACATTTCATTTACTATGAAGCCATTTATTTTTAATAAATTTGTTAAAGAATTATATATATCCTTATGTTTGTATCCATACGCGATATGTTCTTTGGTAAAAGTTGATTCAAAAAAAATAGTTGACTTTGTTCTATTTTTTATAGTTTGAATAAATTTATATATTTCATCAAATGTTCCTCTCCCATTTGTATAGATCCGGTTAATATCATTAATTTGTTTTAAACCATCTATGCTGACAGTTATAGAGTGAATATAAGTATCAATAAATTCAACAATATTATCATTGAGTATAGTTCCATTTGTAACAACGCCAAACTTCGGAATAAATTTTGTTCTTTTCTCTTTGTAAGCTTGATGAAATGCTTGGCATATATATACCATAACCTCTAAATTGAGGAATGGTTCTCCTCCAAAAAAAAGTATATACTTTACTTGATCAAAATTGTCAATACTGAATTTTATAAAGTTATCAGCAGACTCTTTGGTAAGTTTACTTGAGGGAAGATTATAGGTGCCCCCATGTGCGTAACAATATCTGCATTTTAAATTGCAGGAATTTGACACATGTAAGATGATTTTGGAAATAGTTTTACTATTTTTATGCCATTTTGATTTTACTTTCGTTGCAATAAGTTTTATTTTGATCTCTTCTAGGAATTTTGTAATATCTATGCCTTTGTTAGTGTATTCTATAATAAGATTATCTTCATTTTCTCCCGATTTTAATCGTTTTACCACATCACACATATCATTACTTATTCGCATTAACGTCATTGATGGACCAATAAAAATAGCATTCAATGATTTATAATTTATCAAATGTATATAATCCCACTCCATATCAAAGTATTACTTAATTGATCATATGTGTAAAATACAGTAATAAGGTTGTCTTGAACTGGCTAGTATTTAGAGTGTTATATTAAACACTCTAAATATAATAGCTGAAAAATCTAAAATCTGATTTTTCACGACAAGACAACCTTAACTCGAAGTTAACCCTCAACTCCCTTTTCTTCTTCTTCTTCTTTTTCTTTAGTATTGCAGCAACCAAAACCCAAAGCTTTTCCTTGGTTTTTTTTGTTTTCCTCCTCTGAAGCTGTAGTTCCGCCGATGACATCATTCAGTTCATCAAAGTTAAAAACTTCAAAATTGTCGTTGTTTAACTCAGAAGGAACAACTGTATTTTTTTTATTTGTATTCATGATATTTATTGTTTGGAATGAAAGAATCAATTTTCAAAATTTATTCTTAAGCCTCAACTATAAAGATAGCTGAGGCAACATTCAATTGCCGACAGATAAATTTTTATAAGTATATATCTTTTTTCAATATATACTTGAGGTAATGTTAGATTATCAATTCGCATATCATATATATTTTAAAAATTAAATCCCTTGCATAGTAACGACACCTCAGCTAATTATTATATTCTTATTGACAAATATACTATAAATATTTTAAATTACAAATAAAAATATATCTTTTTTGTATATTAAAATTATTTTTTATTATGAGCTGAATTTAATAGTGTAATATGAACAATTATTACTATTTAATAAACCATTCTGGGGTTATTATATATGTTATAATCAGCCTGAAATCTAACCATTTGCCAGTCGGTAATAGAGGGGGTATTCTCATTCGGAGATCACAGGCGGTACACTTTTTCTACGGGGTGTGACGGATAATGGGGGGTCGGTTTTCAGATCCCGGGAAAGGGAGTTGTTCGTGTAGGGGAGCTCTCGTTGAACCTACCTTCACTATCTTTCTCTGTGGTAGAACAAAGCCTTCTGCTTGGGCAGACAGGGAAGTTAAGGTAGATATTGTCCGGGTACCTATTACTGCCCTGGCGGGGGATCTACAATTAGAAGACTATTATAAAAGAAAACCGCAATAAAAATACATTTTATCACGGTTTCCTTTGTATAAAATTTGCAGAAGACTCAGAATTCAGTCCCTTTCTGCGGATTTTATTCATGCTTTGTCTGATATGCCGTATGGCAAAATAGTAAATTACTCGTGTTTGGAGCGGGCGGAGATGATGGCCGCAAAATCCTCCGCTTTCAGGGAAGCTCCACCGATCAGTCCGCCGTCTACGTCCGGATTAGCGAATAACTCATCCGCATTTTTGGCGTTACAACTGCCTCCGTACAAAATAGAAGTATTGCCGGCGGTTTCTTTTCCATATTTTTCAGTTATCACCTTCCGGATATAAGCGTGCATTTCCTGTGCCTGAGCCGAAGTGGCTGTTTTTCCAGTTCCTATCGCCCATACCGGTTCATAAGCGACTACGATGTGAGCGAATTCTTCAGCTGATAACTGAAAAAGTCCGTTGGTTAATTGGGATTTTACTACTTCGAAATGTTTACCGGCTTCTCTTTCGGCCAGTACTTCGCCTACACAAAAGATGACCTCCAGTTTATGGTCTAAAGCCTGAGCTACTTTTTTTACCAGGATAGCATCGATTTCCCCATAATAACTTCTTCTTTCGGAATGGCCCAGTATCACATACCGGCAACCGGTAGAAGCTACCATGGCCGCGGAAACCTCTCCTGTATAGGCTCCCGAAGCTTCCGTGGCGCAATTCTGTGCCGAGACGGAGACAGCCTGGGGATCGACCGCTTTGCTTACTTCAGAGAGATGGATGAAGGGGGGAGCGATGATTACTTTAACGTTTGAAGCCTGTAGAGCTTTCACTTTTCCGTTAACCTCTTTGGCAAGTTCAATCCCTTCGGGAAGGGTTTTATTCATTTTCCAGTTGCCTGCTACGATTTTTTTTCTCATGATACGGTATTTTAAGATTTGGATACTAACGTTTGTTGGCCAATCTCCGGTATTTTTTTACCAGGTAAAATGCCAGAAGGAACAGATAGAGTAGACAAAGGGAATAGATAACGTATTTATCGGTTATTCCCTGTTGTTCCTGTAAACAATAAGAAAGGGGATCTTTCCCTTCGAGCTGGGCGGCTTCGGGGAGATCGCGATGGCCCCATTTATCGATTATCGTTCCTTTTTGTAAGAGCAGAAGCCCCGGGTTGGAACGGATAATGGTTTTCAATTGGATTTCGTCTGTAAAACAGAACTCGAAACCGATTCCGTACTTCTTTTTGATTGCCTGGACTTCATCCGGCCCGGAGGCTGTAAGTCCGTAAAAACGATATCCGTTTTTGTGGGCATATTCGGCTAAACGGTTCAATTTTTCCCAAGCTTCCGAAGAGGCTTTACCGATTTGAGTCGACACCACTAGAAAGGTGTAATTCCCGTCCTGCAAAATCGCTTCGGTAATATCGCCGTATTGGGGGTGTTCAACGGTAAAATCGTGTATCGGTGCCTGATATCCTTTTTTAACCAGTTTTTGATCGGAACTGCTGAACTCCCAGTTTAAAGTGTCTTGCCAGGGATAAGTTTGTTCGTCGAATTCTTTGATTTCTCCGGTATTTTTATTTTTGTACCGAAGGGTAATCTCATATTCATCTGCGGGGGCGCCTTCCGGGGGTGTCATGCTTTCCGGAATATTGATTCCTATGGCGTAAGGGCGAAAGTCCAGTATAGGTAAATGCCGGAAACTGTAACATTCGATACAGAACATGAAAATGAAACTTCCTGTCAGAATCACCGTTTGTTCCAGAAAATTAAAAACAGAGGTATATTTTTTCCGGTAAGAAAAAATACACAGGGTCATCAGAAGTAAAATGAGATTTTTTCCGAAAGTCTCCCAGTTCGAGAGTGTAACCGCATCCCCGAAACATCCGCAATCCGTAACCGGATTTTTAATGGCCAGGATAAAAGTCAGTAAAGTGAAAAAAATCAGAAACAAGAGTGCTCCCCAGGAAGCCCACTTCTGTTTTATGTTTAAAAACAAGCAGATACCTATAAGAAATTCGGTCAGGGAAAGAGCGAAAGATAAAAAAAGAGAGGAAAAGCTGAACCAACTCAAGCCGAAAGCATGGAAGTATTCGATGAATTTATAGTGAGAACCCAATGGGTCTATCCCTTTGACAAATCCGGAGAAGATAAAAACCGCCCCGACAAGAAGTCTGAAAATATTGGATAAAAATTTCATAAGCACATATTCATTTGGTATACTGCGGTGGCCGGTTCGTAATAACGGTCCTCGTCATTTATAATTCCCCCGTCCGGGAAATTTCTTTCTCCACTTCCAGGCGGATCAGCCCAAAAACGGCGTAGTTGATCATATCGTAATAATTAGCGTCGATTCCTTCTGAAATCCAGGTATCTCCTTGATGATCCTCTATCTGTTTGGTACGTTTGATCTTCATGAGGATAAGGTCCGTATAAGAACTGATACGCATTTGGCGCCAGGCTTCGTCGTAATCGTGGTTTTTATCGGTCATCAGTTGTTTGGCCTTTTGAAAATAACCGGTATACAGGTCGGCGATCTCTGCGTGGGATAATTCTGCGGAAGGATCCGTATTCAATTGAATGAGGCCCATTATAGCATAGTTGACAATTCCGATGAATTCGGAGGTGATACCTTCCTGTACCTTGCAAACCCCTTTTTCTTCGATGCAACGTATCCGGTTGGCCTTGATAAAAATCTGATCCGTAATGGATATCGGCCGCAGGATCCGCCAGGCGGTACCGTAGTCGTGCATTTTTTTTATAAAAATATCCTTGCACAGTTGGATGACTTCGTCATATTCCTGGAAAGTCCCTGATATTTCTTTTGGCATTCCTTGTATTTTCTATTATGAAATATGAAAAACTAATGTTTATTTTGGAACTGTAAAAGTAACAAAAAACCCATACATTTAAAAGTTGGTATTTAAGAATTTATTATAGAATAAAGTAATGGTAAAAAATCCGGAAATGGGAGGGGAAAAGCTCGATTTGTCGAAACCCCTCGTCATGGGAATTCTGAACGTGACCCCCGACTCTTTTTATGATGGCGGTAAATATCTCAGTGAAGTAAAAGTGATCGAACGAATCCGGCAGATTGTAGAGGAGGGTGCGGAAATTATTGATGTGGGGGCGTATTCTACCCGTCCCGGAGCGGCTTTTGTCGATGAAAAAGAAGAATTGGCCCGTTTGGAACCGGCTGTGGAGTTGATTCGGAAATATTATCCGGACGTATGGGTGTCTATCGATACCTTTCGGGCCCGAGTAGCCTGGGAAATCAATAAATGCCTGGGACCGGTGATTATAAACGACATTTCGGGAGGTACGATGGACGATCGTATGTTCGAAACGGTAACACGGTTGGGCGTTCCGTATATTTTAATGCATATTCAGGGTACCCCTCAAACGATGCAGAAAAATCCGGTCTATAAAGATGTGGTGAAAGAAATCCGGGATTTTTTCGAGGAAAGAATACGGCGCCTGAAAACGATGGGATTCGATAATCTTATTCTGGATCCGGGTTTCGGATTTGGCAAAACGGTAGAACACAATTACGAGTTGATGAACCGATTGGAGGAATACCTGACGTTAGGCTACCCTTTATTGTCGGGAATTTCCCGGAAAACGATGATCTGGAAATTCTTGGGAATAACGCCTGCCGAGGCCTTGAACGGGACTACGGTGCTGAATACCGTTTCTTTGCTGAAAGGGGCGCATATTTTGAGGGTGCATGATGTAAAAGAAGCGGTAGAAACCGTTCGGATTGTCGAAAAATTGAAAGAAGCCCGCTGAGAACGGAAGACTATCGGGATCGGAAACTACCCGGGGGGACGAGCGAAAGCGGAGAAGATGAGTAGAGCAGTCCGGATACCTTTAACCTCAGCAGAAAAGTCACTCCGACACACCAGGCTACGGCTTTTTCAGCCGGTCTAGCCAGGGACAGGCAATCTGCCAAAGTACGATTCCTACGCTTACGGAAATATTGAACGAATGTTTGGTCCCGAATTGGGGAATTTCGATACAACCCTGGGAGATATCCACTACTTCCTGTTGCACTCCTCTGATTTCGTTGCCGAATACCAGGGCCGTTTTTTCTTCCGGGGATAGTCGGACGTTTTCTAAAGAAAGACTGTTTTCCGCTTGTTCTATGGCGTATACTTTATAGCCTTCTTCTTGAAGACAATGAATTACCGGCAGGGTGTCCGGTTGATATTCCCAGCGGACGGTTTCTTCTGCGCCCAGAGCCGTTTTATGAATTTCCCGGTTCGGCGGGGTAGCCGTTATTCCGCAAAGGTAAATTTTTTCAATACGGAAAGCGTCGGAAGTCCGGAATACCGATCCGACATTGTTCAGACTTCTCACATTATCCAGTACGATGACTACCGGTAATTTTTTCGCTTGGCGAAATTCTTCCGTAGATAAGCGATTCAATTCTTCGTTCTGTAATTTGCGGTAATTCATATTTTTCAAATAAAAACCGGAAATAAAAAGGGTAAAACGGTTCGGAATCTTACTCAGACTAATTCACCGATCAAAGTTGCTGAAGTACAGTCTTTTACTTTCACTTGTACCAGGTCGCCTGCTTGAGCCGTCGAGCAAGGAAACACGATAACCTTATTCTGACTGCTACGTCCGAACATTTCGTCCCGGCTTTTTTTGGAAACGCCTTCGACCAGCACCTCGAATGTTTTTCCGATATCCCTGCGATTGCTTTCCAGCGACCAGGCAGTTTGTAAATCAATCAGTTCCTGCAGCCGCCTTCCTTTGGTTTCTTCGTCTACATTGTCGGGTAAACGCTTGGAAGCCACTGTTCCCGGCCGCTCGGAGTATTTGAACATGTAGGCCAGGTCGAATCCCACTTCTTGCATCAATTCCAGCGTTTGCCGGTAGTCCTCTTCACTTTCGTTGTGGAATCCTACAAAAACATCCGTGGAGATTCCACAGTCCGGTATAATGCGGCGGATGGCCGCAATCCGGTCGAGATACCATTCCCGGGTATATTTTCGATTCATGTCCCGGAGAACGGAGTTGCTACCGGATTGTACCGGAAGATGGATGGCTTTGCAAATATTGGGATAACGGGCGATGGTTTCCAGTATGGTATCGCTCATGTCTTTGGGATGAGAAGTGGCGAAACGGATGCGCATCCCGGGCACAATGCGGGCCACCTGCTCCAGTAAGGCCGGAAAATTTACTGCTGTCCGCTCATCTTTATAAAAATAGGAATTGACGTTTTGTCCCAACAGGGTAACTTCCTTATATCCTCTGCGCTGCAAGTCGATTACTTCGTTTACGATGCTGTGCGGGCTACGGCTTCTTTCCCGCCCCCGGGTATAGGGTACGATACAATACGTGCAGAAATTGTTACATCCCCGCATAATAGACACGAAACCCGAAATGGAGGTTTCATCGATACGGGAAGGACAGATGTCCCGATAGGTTTCGGTTTCCGATAAGTCGATATTGATGGCTTTTTCACCTTGTTCGGCTTTCCGGACGAGTAGGGGTAGGTCCATATAGGCATCGGGTCCTACAACCAAATTTACGTTTTTTTCCTGATCGAAAAGCCGTTCGCCCAGGCGTTCGGCCATGCATCCCATAACTCCTACTAACAAACGGGGATTTCTTTTCCGGATTTCCGTAAAGCCCTGCAGGCGTCCCCGGACCCGTTGCTCGGCATTTTCCCTGACCGAACAGGTGTTGACCAGAATAAGATCCGCTTCGTTTTTGTCTTTAGTATACTCGAAACCGTTGTCTTTTAAAATAGCTGCCACCACTTCACTGTCGGCTACATTCATTTGGCAACCGTAAGTTTCTATATAGAATTTTTTTACCATAATCACGTTTTTCGTTCCGCAAAAGTAATATTTTCGGTTTTATATCTGTGATAAAGACTGTAAAGAATTGTTGGGAAAGAATGCATGAAGAAAAAACCGGTCTTCTGTCCGAAAGAGAGAGAAGCGGGAAAAAGAAGGGGTTCGGAAAAATGGAGGGACCTTTTTGCTGCTGCCGAAAAAGGATTCCGGTATGTAACAAAAATCCCCGGGAATAACCGGAGATTTCTCATAGCGCTTAAAATCTGACGCCTAAACTGATACGGGCTTGATGATCCCGGTATTTATTTTTGACGGGATTAGCCAGGACGGTGAAATCCTTTTCCTGATAGAAATAAAATACCGTCTCGTCTTTGGCAAATTTATAGGTATAAGCCGCATCGCAGTAAAATTGTCCGAAATTCAGCCCGAAACCGGCCGAAACGGTTTGTATCTTATTCCCTCCGGGGATGAAATTGACAAAATTGTATCCTTTATATTTATAGGGGGAGCCCTGATAGCTGTAACCACCGCGCAGGCTGAACTGGCTGTTTAAACGGTATTCGGCTCCGATACGCAGGTTATGACCGCTACCGTAAGTGTCTTTGATATCTTGATTTTCATTCTGGTAGCTATAATCATCCGATGCTCCTGTGAATTTAGCGGATGCATAATCTACATATTCGTAATCCACACTCAGTATGGCTTTTTGCATCAGAACGGTGGCGACGCTGAGCACGGCTCTCCAGGGAGTTCTCATGTCATAATCGTATTTGGCGAGCGGAGAGTCCCACCCGTAATGTTCTTTTTCTCTCCCGATTGTCGGATCTTGGGGCGTATTGAAATAAGAATCGATGCCGGTTTCGTACCTGTAATTCATGTTGTACCAGGTAGGAGTATGAATGGAGGCTCCGATCCGTAATTCCGGAATCGGACGATATATGGCGCCGAATTTGAAATTCGTTCCGACCCCATTGATTTTTTCGTAGGTATAGAAATCATAGGAATCGAAGCCGGAAGGCGCATTTTCTTCACCGATTTCTGTATAAACGGATCTCATTTTATAATATACGGCTTGCAATCCGATCGTAAGTCCAAGATATAATTTGTCTTTGTAATTCGTTCCGAAAGCAAAGGCATATTCTCCCTGATAACCGTCTTCTTTGATCAGTTTGTACTGATTAACCAATTCGGGTTTCCCTCCGGTTTCCAGTACCGAATAGTAATTTCCGTCGGTCGTGCGATAAGTGAGATAAGCATCATAGGCCAGTCCGGTGGTAAAAGAAGATAGGTTTTTCGGATCCGCGAAACCGCTTTCCAGCGCGTATACATCCAACTGGGAAGTTTCAGAATTAGCGACTCCCAGGTCCATTTTGTGATTGTAGTTGTTCAAATTGGTATAACTGATTCCGAAGTTGAATCCTCTCCAGTCGAAATTCGGATTATAAAACGAAACCACGCCTCCTAAATTACCGATTTGAAAGGAATTTTTATTGGCAGTGCGGCTTCCGGATTCAATGCTACCGAATGTCAACAAAGGAGTAAATCCGACTTCCGATTTCCGAAATACCCCGATACCGGCGGGATTGATGCTAAAGCTGGATAAGTCTCCGCCCAATGCTCCGAAGGCACCTCCCATGGCAGCGGAACGAGCCGTTCCTACTGTAGATTGCCGGGAAAAACGGAGCACATCCTCATAGGTTTGTCCGAAAGTGATTCCGGCGGACACTAACAAAACCGAAAGAATATATAATTTTTTCATGATCTTAATTTTAAGCGTTCTCTAATCCGAATCATTCTCTCTTATTTCCTTCCTCCTGAACGGGTACTGCGTTGAGGCGTAGTTACCGGTCTGCTTACCGAACCGGACGAGCGGGACGGCGAAACGGTAGTGCTTCTGGTGGATGAACGGTAGCTGTTGGTCGACCGGTTACTGTTATAGGTCGGCCGATAGCTGTTTTGGGGCCGGTTGTAGCTCCTGGTCGTATTGCTGTTTCTGGCCGGAGAAGTATAGGAGTTCGAGCGGACCGAAGGCCGGGTGTAACGGTTATTGTTGTACCGGTTTGTAGTTCCGGGCCGGCTAACGGTTCCGGGCCGGGTCACCGTACCGGGGCGAACCGAAGTTCCGGGCCGTACCGTATTGGTAGAAGGCCGGGTAACACCGGGCCGGGTCGTCGTGTTCGGCCTGTTCAGAGAACCGGGCCGGGTTACATTGGTAGAAGGCCGGTTTACGCCAGGCCGGGTCACGGTACCGGTGTTGGGTCTGCTCGTTCCGGGCCGGGTTGTCTGGTTGTTGTCCGGACGTAGGCTGCTGCCCGGCCTGCCGGAGGAGGTATTCGGACGCATACTACTGTGGGGCCGGTTATTGAAACCGGGTCTTATACTTGTCCCGGGCCGTAAGGTGGAACCGGGCCTTTCGTGGGTGATCGGCCGATGCAGGGAAGGAGGTCCCCAGTTCGGGAAATGACCACCGCCCCAATGCGGGTGATGCCAGTGCGGGTAGCCCCATCCGGGATAACCCCACCAGGGGTCGTACCATCCGCCCCAATAGGGACGTCCCCAGTACGGATCATACCATCCACCGTACCATCCGCCGTACCACGGGCGGTTCCATCCCAGTCCCAAACTCCATCCCGGTCCGTTCCAGGCGAAGTTCAGGCCGAAGTTGAACTGACTGTCGAAAGCCCAACTGTCGTATCCCGGGCTGTCCCAGAGTACGGTCCAGATGTATTTGGGATAGGTCCCGAAAATAAAGGTGGTATAGAGTGCCAGGTTTGTGTTGGAAGGAAACCACCAGTACCGGCCGTTATCCGTATATACGTTCCAGTCCGGACTGAAAGAAAGGTTAAGGGCGATGTCCTGACCGTTGGCGAAAAAACCGAAACCTTCGGGGTAACGGGCTATGATTCGGGCAGCTTCTTCCAGATCGCTTTCACTCCCTTTAAAACCACCGATCCAGTAACCGGTATTTTGATAGATGGTGGTGTTATTCACTAGGGCATTGGATTCCAGTTGCTCGCGGGCCTGGGCATCTAACTCATTCATATCGACTTTCTCTACCGTTCCTTTTTGTCGGTTGACTACGACTGCGGAATTGTCGGAATAATTTCCCTCCTGATTGTAGATAGAGTGAGTCTTGGGGGCCATATCTATATTTTGTCCGGTTTCCGTCTCGACTTCCTTCACCAGTAACGGTTTTTCACCGGGCACAAAATATATATCATCTTCCATCGTACTGCTGAGACTGCGGGTCGAAGAGCAGGACGAAACCGTAATAGCAAGTGCTATAAGAGTATATAAGTATAGTTTCATGATATATTATTTAGTTGTTTTATATCTATCAAAAAACGTACCAGAAAATAAACGTTCCTTCGTACTTCCCGTTTATACGTTGGACAATTTTTCTGATTCAGTGTTTACGCAATAAAAATAGTTATTTTAGAATTATAAATACTAGTTTTTTGCTTAAATTTGCTGCTGTTTTATCAAAAAATAAAAAGATGGCCAAATTTTTAACGTCAAGAAGCGAAGATTATTCTCAGTGGTATAACGAATTAGTTGTAAAGGCAGGATTGGCAGAAGCTTCTGCCGTGAGAGGATGTATGGTGATCAAACCGTATGGCTATGCCATTTGGGAGAAAATACAGCGGGAACTGGACCAAATGTTTAAAGATACGGGACACGTAAATGCGTATTTTCCTTTGCTGATTCCTAAATCCTTTTTTTCTAAGGAAGCGGACCATGTCGAAGGTTTTGCAAAAGAATGTGCCGTTGTAACGCATTATCGTTTGAAAAATGATCCGGATGGAAAAGGGGTTGTGGTCGATCCGGAGGCAAAATTAGAAGAAGAATACATCATTCGTCCCACTTCTGAAACCATTATTTGGAATACGTACCGGAATTGGATCCAGTCCTATCGGGATTTGCCTATTTTGTGTAATCAGTGGGCGAATGTAATGCGTTGGGAAATGCGTACGAGGATGTTTTTGCGGACTTCGGAATTTTTATGGCAGGAGGGCCATACGGCTCATGCGACCCGGGAAGAGGCCATGGAGGAAGCGAATAGAATGGTAAGGGTATATGCGGAATTTGCTCAAAAGTGGATGGCTGTGCCCGTGATTATGGGAAGTAAAAGTGAAAGCGAACGTTTTGCCGGGGCTTTGGATACGTTTACTATCGAAGCTTTGATGCAGGACGGGAAAGCTTTACAGGCAGGAACTTCTCATTTCCTGGGACAGAACTTCGCCCGGGCCTTCGATGTGATGTTTACCAATCAGGCAGGAGAGCGGGATTATGTATGGGCGACTTCCTGGGGAGTTTCTACCCGTCTTATGGGCGCTTTGATTATGGCCCATTCGGATGACAACGGATTGGTGTTGCCTCCCAAACTGGCTCCTTTGCAGGTGGTAATCGTACCTATATATAAGAGTGAAGAAGGATTACAGAAAATCAGCGAAAAAGTAGCCGGAATTCTAGAAGGATTGAAAACCAGAGGCATCAGTGTAAAATATGACGATCGGGATACCCAGAAACCGGGCTGGAAATTTGCGGAATATGAACTGAAAGGAGTGCCCGTCCGTCTGGCTATGGGAGAACGGGATCTGGCCAACGGTACGGTAGAGGTGGCCCGGCGGGATACTCTTACGAAAGAAACTCTGCCCCTAGAGGGGATCGAGGATTATGTAGTCCGTTTATTAGACGAGATACAGGAAAATATTTATCGTAAAGCACTTACTTTCCGCGAGAGTATGATTACGAAGGTGGATACGTATGAGGAATTTCGTCATTTGTTGGAAACCAAAGGAGGTTTTTTCCTGTGTCATTGGGACGGGACCCCCGAGACGGAAGAGAAAATCAAAAACGATACTAAAGCTACGATTCGTTGTATTCCCTTTGATAGTCCCGAAGAAGAGGGTAAATGTATGGTAACCGGTAAACCTTCCCACCGGCGGGTGCTGATAGCCAAGGCTTATTGATACGGAGACGGATACCTGCCGGATAGGAAGAAAGGTATATCGGTAGCGGAGCGTTTTTTAAGGTATGTAAAGTATGACACAATCCCCTCCGTCTATAGGGGGGTCTCCCCGTACGCCGAATCAAGTGGAATTGGCGGAGGTGCTTTGCGAAGAAATGACCGCCCCGTATTCCAGTAGGAGGGAGAAAATCGAATCGTTGCAGGATATACTGGACAGTGTCCGGTACTCCCTGCAGGAAGCAGGAGTTAAACCCCGGATCGCGCCTTTCCGGGAGGAACCGTCGGAGTAAAATTTTCGTATAGGGGATTGCCTACGTTTCCTCTCTTTGCTGGCGGGCATAACTTTCACGCGGGATACGAATATCTACCCGTTAGTTTGATGGAGAAGCTTGTCGAAATCCTTGCCGCATCGTGGATTTTATACGAAAATCTGAGCGGTTTCCGGTTGTTGGGAAAAGGTCGGATAAAGGAGAGGAAACGGGGAAAGGAGGGAAGAGAAAAGGAAGGCTTTGCTTGGAGGTAAAATCGGAATGGGGGTCGGAATGGAACAGAATTTTTTCAGTAATGCATTGATCGGGTGGTATAAAGAAAACCGGCGGGAATTACCCTGGCGTCAGACCCGTGATCCTTATCTGATTTGGATATCGGAAGTTATACTTCAGCAAACCCGGGTGGTTCAGGGCTTATCCTATTTTCAACGTTTTACCACCCGTTTTCCCGATATACACTCTTTGGCGGAGGCTTCCGAAGACGAGGTGATGAAATATTGGCAGGGACTGGGTTATTACAGCCGGGCCCGCAATTTGCATGCAGCGGCCCGGGAGCTTCGGCAAAAATTCGGGGGAGTCTTTCCGAAAGACTATAAACAGGTGGTGGCGCTGAAAGGGATAGGAGAGTATACTGCGGCCGCTATCGTGTCTTTTGCCTGGAAACAGCCTTATGCAGTGGTGGACGGCAATGTTTACCGGGTATTGGCCCGGGTTTTCGGTATAGATTTACCGATCGACAGTACGGCCGGAAAAAAATATTTTAGGGAATTAGCCGGGACTTTGCTGGATAAGGAGCAACCCGATGTGTATAATCAGGCCATTATGGATTTTGGAGCCCTGCAATGCGTACCGAAATCTCCCTCTTGTTTGTTTTGTCCCCTCCGGGATCGTTGCAGGGCTTTTGCTAAGGGACAAATCGATCGTTTACCCGTGAAAGCAGGAAAGACAGTGGTGAAACCCCGGTATTTCAATTATTTGCATGTTTTGTATGAAGGAAATACCTTTCTTTTCCGGCGGGAAACGAAAGATATCTGGCAAAATCTCTATGAATTCCCGTTGATTGAAACTTCTGTTCCTGTGGACTGGAAGGCGTTGACAGAAACCGAAGCTTTCCGGAACTTGTTCGGCAAATGTGGCCCGCTGAAAGTAAACCGGATGAGAGGTCCTGTAAAACATGTACTTTCCCACCGTATCATCTATGCGAATTTTTACGAAATCGAAATCGCTTCCGTTTCGGGAGAGTTGGAAAAATACCTGAAAGTACCGGAAGAGAGTCTAGACCGATATGCCGTTTCGCGTCTGATCGCCCTTTACCTGGAACAGCGGGCATCTAATTCGGACCCGGAAAAAATTTGTATCTAGTCTTGCATGCTTGTTGTATGGGGTAACCGTTTCCTTTATAAAGTTTCCGGTAGAGGTGAAATCCGGTAGTTTGCCGGTCTTGAAGACAGGAGCAAAACGGTGCTGGAAAGGAATTATTCTGAAGCGAAAGCGGGGGATATAAGTTGAGAGGAATATTTGAAGAGCCGGCGTGTGGATTGCGTAAGAAACTATCCTTCTTCCGCTTTTCAAATTTCTCTTTATAGAATATTTTAAAACTTCCTCAAGAGAATTTTAATTAATTTTTTTAATTTTGAGGGTTGTATATTTAAATATTTATTCATGTCTTATCATTATTCCTATCTGATTCCGATGGCCGGTTTAGTGGCACTGAACGGGTGCAGTATGTCTTCCAAAAAGAAAAATAAGGAGTCCAGACGTTATAATATTGTTTACATTATGACGGATGATCATGCTTATCAAACCCTGAGTTGTTACGATCAAAGGTTTGCTTCTACGCCGAATCTGGACCGTTTGGCGGCCGAAGGGGTGAAATTTACCAACAGTTTTGTATGTAATTCTTTGTCGGGACCGAGCCGGGCTGTTTTGTTGACCGGGAAACACAGTCATAAAAACGGATATACGGACAATACCTCGGGTACTATATTTGACGGGAGCCAGCAAACGGTGCAACAATTGCTGCAAAGGGGCGGTTATCAGACAGCTATGATCGGAAAATGGCATTTGGGAGGAACGCCTACCTGTTTCGATTACTGGAAAATATTGCCCGGTCAGGGAGATTATTACAATCCGGATTTCATTACTCCGGAGGGAAAGGTAAGGCAGGAAGGGTATGTGACCGATATTATTACCGATTTAAGTATAGATTGGTTGTCCCATAAGCGGGATACCACTAAACCGTTCTGTTTATTCGTCCACCACAAAGCGATTCACCGGAATTGGATGAGCGACACGGCCGATCTGGCCTTGTTCGAGGACCGGACGTTCGAGATGCCTGCTAATTTTTGGGACGATTACCAGGGGCGTATAGCCGCCGGGAAACAGGAAATGAGTATCGATAAGGATATGACCTTGATTTATGATCTGAAAATGCTGGATCCGGCTATCGAAGACCATTACCGGACCTTATATATCCGGGAGAACGGAACGCAGGGGACTTACGGCCGGATGAATGAAAAACAACGGGCCGCCTGGGATAAGCATTACGGTCCGATTATTGAAAATTTTAAAAAAGCGAAATTAACGGGAAAAGCTCTGGCCGAATGGAAATACCAGCGGTATATGCGCGACTACCTCAAGACCGTAAAATCTCTGGACGATAATGTAGGGCGCTTGATGGACGAATTGAAGAAAGAAGGGTTGTTGGAAAATACGGTAGTGATTTATGCTTCGGACCAAGGGTTTTACATGGGAGAACACGGATGGTTCGATAAGCGCTTTATGTATGAAGAGTCGATGAGAACGCCTTTATTGATGCGTTTGCCGGATGATTTTGGAAAGCGGCGGGATATTTCCCAACTCGTGCAGAATATTGATTATGCTCCCACTTTTCTGGAACTGGCGGGTCTGCCGGTTCCCCCGGATATGCAAGGGGTGTCCCTGCTTCCTTTGCTTCAGGGCGAAAATCCGGCCGATTGGCGTTCTGCTTTGTATTACCATTATTACGAATATCCGGCGGAACACGCTGTGCGCCGGCATTACGGGGTGAGAACGGAACGGTATAAATTGATTCATTTTTATTACGATATCGATGCCTGGGAATTATACGATCTGCAAAAAGATCCCGGGGAAATGCATAATGTGTACGGAGAATCCGGTACCGAAGAAATTGTGAAGGAATTACGCGCAGAATTGGAAAAACTGCAAATACAGTATGACGATCCCATACGGGAAAAGAATTAGGATTTTATCCGGGGAAGAGCCGGAGGAATAACGGGGGAAAATAAATACCGTCTCCACACGGTTTTTCAGACGGTAAAAAGGACCGGCTGAAAATTTTACTTTTCGGCCGGTCTTATCGATTCTTCGTTACCCACTTGCCTACTTTTTAACGAAACGGACGATAGTTTCGGTAAGTGTCGGATTTAAAGGCAAATCCGTCTCGGAATATACGCGGGAGAGTTGGGTAGCTTGATCCATGCTATCGCAATCCTTTAGGACATGTGTCATATTGGGAATAAGCACTTTTTCGGCAGTAGGATAGGCTGAGGCGAGTAAATTCGCATCTTCCGTATTACACTGCAGATCGTGAGTACCTTGAAGTATAAGTACCGGAATTTTTAGTTTGGCTATTTCAACGGCCGGGTCGTATTTGAACCAGGAAATCAGATAGGGTTGGATACTGGGGCGAAAAAGACTGGAGAGCAGGGGAGAAACCTTATCTACCGTATCTCCTTGGGCTAGTTTATCTATGATGGGAAAGCACAGATCCTGTATGGGTTGAGGCTGGGCTTTGAGCTGCCGTTTTAAAATCTGGTCGGCAGGCATGCCCGTTCCCGCGATAGAGATGAATTTACCGACCGCCGGATTATCCTGGGAAGCAATCATACCGATCAGGGATCCTTCACTGTGACCTGCAATAACGATCCGGTCAAAGCGCGGGTCTTTTTTCAAAAATTCGATCCAGGTCCGGACATCGTCGATATAATCCTCAAAACGGATATCGGATTCTTTTTCTCCCGCTTTTGCACTGGCCGCTATCCCTCGTTTATCGTAGCGCAGCGAAGCGATGCCGTTTTTTTGGAGACTTTCGGCAAGCATTTTCAAGGTATTCATTTTCATCATCGGATTGTTTCCGTCCCGATCGGTGGGACCGGATCCGGCAATGAGCAAAACGACCGGAACTTTCGAACCGCTTTCCGGGAGGAGTAGCGTTCCGTATACATCTCCCAACGGAGCTTTTATACTGACGGCTTCTTCCTGAGCCGACAATAAAGCCGGAAACAGAAAAAACGACAGCAGGAGAAAAAGTTTGTTCATATTTTCGAAAATTAGTCCATAATAGGTTAACTGAAACTGCGATAAATTTAATGAATATTCGGCATATCTAGTACCATTCCGGAAATGTATATGTACTTTTTTGACGGAAATTAAAAGAAAAAAGTCAGTCTTCCTGGGTTTCCGGTAAAGAAGGAGACGGCTTCTTCACTTTCTTTAAACGTCCGCTTTTACGCAATGCCTGATCCAGAATCCATTGGATTTGACCATTGGTACTGCGGAATTCATCCGCAGCCCACTTTTCAATCGCTTCCATCATTTCAGCATCGATACGGAGAACAAAACTTTTATTTTTTAACTCTTTGTTTGCCATACTAAATCGGCTTATTGGTGTAAGGTGCCGGTGTTTACAACCGGTTGGGCGGCCTCATCGGCACAAAGCACCACCAGCAGGTTGCTGACCATGGCAGCTTTCTTATCTTCATCCAGTTCTACGATTTCTTCCTCCGCCAGTTTGTTTAAAGCCATATGTACCATGCTTACCGCCCCTTCCACGATTTTTTCACGGGCAGAAATGATCGCGTCAGCTTGTTGGCGGCGCAACATCGCCCCGGCAATTTCGGAAGCATAAGCCAGGTAATTGATGCGCGCTTCGACTACCTCTATGCCGGCGATGGACAGACGATTGCTCAGTTCCCTTTCCAGTTGCTCGTTGATCTCTTCCCCTCCCGAGCGTAAGGTAATCGCATTTTTGTTTTCGTGATCGTCATACGTAAAAAGACTGGCTACCTTGCGTAAAGCCGAATCACTCTGAACCATGACGAAATTCTCATGGGCTGTGGCAATGTCGAAAGAAGCTTTGTAGGTATCCTTTATCCTCCAAACCAATACCAAACCGATCATGATGGGGTTCCCCGCTTTGTCGTTTACCTTGATCGGTTCTACATCCAGGTTGCGGGCTCTTAAAGTAATATACTGTTTTTTGTATAGAGGATTAACCCAGAAAAATCCGTTTTCTTTGATGGTTCCTTTGTATTTGCCGAAAAAAAGCAATACCCGGGCGTTATTCGGTTCGATTTGCATATAACCCAATCCCATAACCCCTCCAATAAAAGTGGTCAGAACACCCAGCCAAATACCGGTAGGATCTGTTTCACTGGCCGTACTGATGAAATAAATAATAAGCCCCAAGAGGATAACTTCTATTCCTACTGCCAAGAAACCGGGGAGGCGAACTCCGCTGAAATTTTTTTCAAGTGTTTCCATAATTCTGAGTTTTATGATATTAAAATGATATCACAAACATATCAATTAATTTTAAAACTTGTAGCGTTTAAACAAAATTTAACATAGTATTACTTCATAAAAAAACCGGAAAGCCGTACGATTAAGGCCGGCTTTCCGGATGAAACGGAAGGTAGGATGAACTAATCCACGTCTTTCAGGATTTTTTCAACATCTCCCGGGCCCATACGTGCGAATACTTATTCTCCGATCAGCACTACCGTTGCGAGCCCGCAGGCGCCTACGCAACGAAGGCTGGAAAGGGAGAATTTCCCGTCTGCCGTCGTTTCTCCCACATTGATATCCAGTATACGTTTAAATTCGTCCAGAACTTTCTCGGCTCCCCGGACATAACAAGCCGTTCCCATGCATACGGAAATGGGATGTTGTCCTTTCGGAACCATGGTGAAAAAAGAGTAGAAGGTAACGACACCGTATACTTTGGACACGGGGATTCCCAACTGACGGGCTACGATTTCCTGTACTTCACGCGGCAGGTACCCGAAGGTATCCTGCGCTTTGTGAAGTATGTTGATTAATTCGCCGGGTTGGTTACCGTAAGCTTCGCACAGTTTTACCAACTCATTGACTTTATTAGGGGATAGGGTTATTTCTGACATAATGTGTAGTTTTTAGGAAGCGGATTAATTGCTTTTGTTAAAATAATGGGTATGCAACAAATGATGCGATTTTTCACTCAGCGGTTTACCCAGGAATTCCTCGTATAATTTGAGGATATCCGGATTTTCGTGAGATTTACGGATCGGTTTGTTGCGGTCTTCTTCATAAAGCGCGCGGGTTCTGGCTTTCAATATATCCGAATTCCCATGGTGGAGGGGTTGGCCTCCGCCGCCGATACAACCTCCGGGACAGGCCATGATTTCGATGGCGTGAAATTCCGAGTGTCCCGCCCGGATTTCATTCAATAATTTACGGGCATTTCCCAATCCGTGGGCAATACCGATGTGCAATTCCGTTCCGTTCAGATGGACGGTAGCTTTTTTGATACTTTCTAATCCTCTCACTTCGGTGAAATCGACCTTTTCCAGTTTTTTCCCGGTATAGAGTTCATAGGCTGTCCGCAAGGCTGCTTCCATGACTCCTCCCGAAGCTCCGAAGATTACTCCGGCTCCGGTGGATTCTCCCAGAGGCTGATCGAATTCCTCTTCCTCCAGGCGGTTAAAATCGATATTGGCCCGTTTAATCAGAGAGGCCAGTTCCCGGGTGGAGATGGAATAATTGACATCCGGATCGCCTTCGGCGGTTTTAAATTCGTCGCGTGAACACTCGTATTTTTTAGCCAGACAAGGCATAATGGATACTACAATCAGATTTTCGCGTGGAATTCCCATCTTTTCCGCCCAGTATGTTTTGGCGATAGAACCGAACATTTGCTGGGGGGAACGGGCGGTGGAAGGAATATCCAACATATCGGGGAACTGATGCTCAAAGAAGTTTACCCAAGCGGGGCAACAGGAGGTTAGGATCGGAAGCCGGACGCTGGTGTCTCCGTCGAGGTATTTCGTCAACCGGTTGAGTAACTCCGTTCCTTCTTCCATGATAGTGAGGTCGGCCGCGAAATCCGTGTCGAATACTTTGGAAAATCCCAGTTGGCGGAGGGCAGCTACCATTTTGCCCGTAACCGAACTGCCGGCAGGCAATCCGAATTCTTCCCCTAAGGCGGCACGTACGGCGGGAGCCGTTTGTACGATAACCGTTTTCTGCGGGTTGTTCAGGTCGTTGATCAACCGATTGGTGTGATCCACTTCCGTCAAGGCTCCAACGGGACATACGGCTACGCATTGGCCGCAGAACGTACATTCGGAGTTGGCTAAGGGCTCTTCGAAAGCGGGGGAGATGATGGAGATAAAGCCCCGGTTGGCGGCACTCAATGCTCCTACCGTTTGTACTTCGTTACACATCATTTCGCAGCGGCGGCAAAAAATACACTTGTTCATATCCCGGATGATAGAAGGAGAGGACTCTACTTTGTAGGTGCTTTGTTCACCTGCAAACGGAATCTCCCGGATTCTCAATTTTACCGCTAAACTTTGTAAATCACAATTGCCGGATTTGGGACAGATCAGACAATCGTTGGGATGATCCGAAAGGATCAGTTCCAGTACCGTCTTGCGGGCGTTCAGGACCCGCAGTGTACTGGTGTGTACCTTCATTCCGTTCTCACAACGGGTAGCGCAGGCGGGGGCGAGATTTCTACGGCCTTCTACTTCCACCACACATATTCTGCAAGAGGCAGGCAGGTTGGTGATACACATGTCTTTCAGGTTCATGTAGCATAAAGAGGGAATGTTGATCCCGATTCCCCGGGCCGCTTCCAAAATGGTGGTTCCCCGCATTACTTCCACGGTATGGTTATCTATTTGTAGTGTTATCTTTGATTCCATAATTTTATTTCTCGAGTTAACCGGTCTTGGGCCGGTAATTTTTGTTTTATAAGCGTTTCCTTAAATGGTACTGATGGCTTTGAATTTACATTTTTCCATACAGGTTCCGCACTTGATGCATTTGGAGGTATCGATGAAATGTGCTTCTTTTCTTTCTCCGATGATGGCATCTACGGGACAGTTCCGGGCGCATAAGGTACAGCCCACGCAGAGCTGCGGGTCGATCCGGAAAGAAAGCAGGGCTTTGCACTTTCCGGCCGGACACTTTTTATCCCGTATGTGAGCTTCGTATTCATCGAAGAAATTTTCCAGGGTGGAAAGAACCGGATTCGGTGAAGTTTGTCCCAGTCCGCAAAGAGCGGTGTCCTTGATTACCTGACTCAGGTTCCGCAGCATTTCCAGGTCTTCCATCGTGCCTTTCCCTTCGGTAATCCGGGTCAATATTTCCAGTAACCGTTTATTTCCGATCCGGCAGGGAGAACATTTACCGCAGGATTCCTCCACGATAAATTCCAGGTAGAATTTAGCTACCGCCACCATGCAGTCGTCCTCGTCCATAACGATCATACCTCCCGATCCCATCATGGAGCCGGCTGCAATCAGGTTATCGAAATCGATGGGGGTGTCCAGGTGCTTTTCCGTCAGACATCCGCCGGAGGGACCTCCGGTTTGTACGGCTTTGAATTTTTTCCCGTTTTTAATGCCGCCGCCGATTTCATAGATGACTTCCCGCAAAGTGGTTCCCATAGGCACCTCGATCAACCCTACATTGTTGATTTTACCGGCTAATGCGAATACTTTCGTGCCTTTGGATTTTTCGGTACCGATTTTGTTGAACCATTCGGCTCCTTTCGTCAGAATGACGGGTACATTGGCGAGAGTTTCCACATTATTTACGTTGGTGGGTTTCCGCAGGTAACCCGATTCTGCCGGGAAAGGAGGTTTGGTAGTCGGTTCGCCTCTCAATCCTTCCATGGAGTGGATCAATGCGGTTTCTTCTCCGCAAACGAAGGCTCCCGCTCCGTACCGGATTTCAATGGTAAAAGAAAAGTCGCTACCTAAAATATTTTCTCCCAGCAGTCCGTATTCTTCCGCTTGTTTGATGGCGATTCTCAGTCTTTCGATAGCCAGGGGATATTCTGCGCGGATGTATACCAATCCTTTGCTGGCTCCGATGCTATATCCGCAGATGGCCATCGCTTCGATTACCGAATGAGGGTCGCCTTCCATAATGGAGCGGTCCATAAAAGCACCCGGATCTCCTTCGTCAGCATTACATACGACGAATTTTTGATCCGATACGTATTTACGGGCAAATTCCCATTTCAAACCGGTGGGGAAACCGCCGCCCCCTCTTCCTCTCAGTCCGGACAGTTGGATTTCACGGATCACTTCTTCCGGACTCATCTCGGAAAGGCATTTGGCCAAAGCCGAATAACCGTCTCTTCCGATATACTCCTCGATGTTTTCCGGATCGATAAATCCGCAGTTTCTCAGGGCTATTCTCAATTGTTTTTTGTAAAAGCCCATGTGTTTGGAGTCGCTGACAGCGGATTTTTTTTCCGGGTCTTTGTATAATAATCTTTCTACTTTTCTTCCTTTGATGATGTGTTCGTTGACGATTTCAGCGGCATCTTCCGGTTTGACCTGTACGTAAAAAGTATTGTCGGGCATGATTTTTACGATCGGGCCTTTTTCACAGAAACCGAAACAACCCGTCGCGATTACCTGTACGTCATCCTCCAGATTCCGTTCTTTCAGACACTCTTCCAGTCTGCCGATGATGTTTTTGCTTGAAGAGGCTCTACATCCTGTGCCACCGCAGACAAGAATATGCATTTTATAACTCATAAGTTTTAATTTTTGGTTCAGATTTATATCATTTTCTATCGATTACTTCTAAATGGTATTGTAATTTACCGGAATAATACCTTCTACCAATTCGTCGTTTTTGAGGTATTTTTGTATGATTTCTTCGGCTTTTTCGCAATCTACGTGCCCGAAAACAATCGGCTCTTTGCCCGGTTTGGTAATTTCAACGGTAGGTTCGGCAAAGCAATAGCCCATACATCCGGTTTGAGTCACTACAGCCGTTAAGCCGTTTTTTTCCAGATTGTTCAGAAAATAATTCATGGTTTCCTTACTGCCGGCTGCAATCCCACAGGTAGCCATAGCCACTTTTATCTGTATCATATTTTCCGGATGTTCACTTTTTTCACGCAGGTCTATTTTAGCCTGAACGTTATTTTTTATCTTTTTCAGGTCCGCAAGTGATTTAATTTTTTCCATAAATTGTAGGTATTAGGTAAATTGATTAATGATTGGTTTTTTATTCTTTTGTCTTCTCATAGCGGGTTTGAGGCCTCGTATCTTCTTCTGTGGGGAAGTCTCGTTTTTCCCGGCCGGCTTGCAGTTCATGCAAATTTTCCTGTATCATTTCTTCCAGAGCATGTACGATGTCGGGGTCGTTCAGAGGAATGTCGCCCAATACCTCTTTTACTTCTACCGAATCGAACCGGTATTCTCCTTTCGGGGTCCGGTGGGTGTAAATAAAATGAATGGACGGATTGGCCACGATGAGAAGCACCACCGTATTGGAGATATTTCCCAAAGGAGGACGGTCCAGATGAGCGTGTACAAACACCGCTTTAATCTCGGTGCCTTTTCCTTTTTGGGATTCGATAGCGACATATCCTCCGGTCCGTTCTGCATTTTGCTGTAAGAGAGGAATACCCAACCCCACTTTCCGTACGGTTCTGCTGGTGAAAAAAGGATCCCGCACTTTTTTCAGGGTTTCGGCGTCCATACCGGAACCGTTGTCACGAATAGTGATGGTAAGAAAATCTTTTTTGAGGTCTTCTTCGATCTCAATTTCAATTTTCCCGGCTTCGGCTCTTACAGAGTTCTGGACAATATCCATTACATGGGAGGATAAGTCTTTCATCCGGATACGATTTACAATTAAATTTGGCTTTTTAAATTAAAAATATTACAAACGCTTCAAATTTAGTTTAAATTTGAATAATTACAACGATTGCAAGGGGAAGAATTCTTAAAAAAGTAAATAAAAGTCTTTTTTCTTAAATAGCCAGAGGATTATTGTGTATGGCCTTGCGTATGGAATCGAAGGAAAGGTCGTCGGCCTGAAGTAAAACGGAGGCTTTTCCGATGTCCTGCGGATAATGTGCATCGGAAGATTGTATAAAAGGCATTTTTTGTAATCGGGGATACAACCGGATAAAATCGGAATAGGAAGCGTGACAACTCAGTTCCAAAGCATCGCAATTTAAATCGGAAGGAATAAAACCGAGTTGAGAAAGGATACTGAACCGGATTTTGTCAATATGGGCGGGGATGAAAATCCCGTCCAACTCATGTACTTTTTTTTCGATTTGTTCTATACTGCGGTCCAATCCGGTGATGAGCAATTTTTCTTCCTCGTAGAGAATTTCGTCCTGTATGCCGGCCACTACCTGATAGCCGAATTTTTCCGGATTATTGGGGATGGAAGGCAAATAACGATCCAGATAGGCTTGAAATTCGCTCAGACGGTCGTCGTCGGGGAAAAAAGTAAGGCCGTGTACTTCTTCCCGGCTGTTTATTTCGGCGCCTGTCAAAACGAATATCCCTTTTGTGCGGGCATAATCCCGGATAATTCCCGCCTGACGGGTGGAATTATGGTCAGTAATACCGATAATGTCCAAACCTTTTTCACCGGCTATACGGACAATGGTAGCCGGACTCATTTCCAGGTCTCCGCAAGGGGACAAAACGGTGTGGATATGTAGGTCGGCCCGGAACACGTTTATAAAGATGAAGTTCCGGCGTTTTTTTTCAGTAATTCGTAGATTTTCCCGGTTAATTCGAAAGTTTGTTCCCGGGAGCTCAGAATCGGTATTCCTTCCGACTCGCTTTCTGCAGCCGTGTCTTCTTCCGGCTGAAATCCTTTTACCAGAATGATGGCCGACAATTCTTTCAGGGAGGCGATGGCCATAATATTTTTATGAGTTTGCAGAGTGACCCAAAGGTTTCCTTCCTGCGCATTTCCCATCACATCGCTCAGTAAATCGGAAGTATAACCGCCTTTGACTTCCCGGTCCAGTCCGTCAGCTCCGCTGCACACCTGGAGTCCTAATTCTTGAATGATATCTTTTACTTTCATATGTCGGATTATTTTTGGAATTTCTCTTCTCCCCAGATCCGGGCCGACAGTTCCATCGATTCTTCCGGAGTGATCAGTCCTTCCCGGGTCAGGATTTTCTGCATGAATACACATTGGTTGAGTTTGGCTTTCCCCTGTACCACGTCTTTTGCCAAAGCCCGGCAGGAGGGGGTTCCGCAGGCTCCGCAATCGATTTGCGGAAGGACTTTCATGATTTTGTTTATTTTTTCCATTTTTTCCAGAGCAACCAGCATGTTTTCATCCAGTTTTTCAATGGAACGGGGTGGGATTTCTCCGGTCAATTGCATTTGGTCGGTTAAGAAATCCTTGTACAGAGGCATTTTATTGACCGAAGTAAAATGATTTTGGATATAATTTTCCATGCGCTTCTGTAGTCTTTCGATCGTGAGGAAACGATTGTTGATGGTTAATGCTCCTCCGGCACAGGAATGGTCGCAGGCCCGTAATTCCAGAAAATCAATGTCTGTAATTTCGTCGTTTTCCAGCTTCTCGAGGATTTCGATAACATTGTGAATTTCGTCTATCGCCAGGCATCTCCCTTTGTATTGGGAAGCTTCGCCTCCGGTGAGGGTCCACCGGATGGATTCGGGCGTAAGGTGATATTGTTCGGGTACCTTCGCTACGGCTTTATCTTTGTCTTTATTGATAGACAGCAATATTTTGTTATAGATGAAATCCATGTTGATTACCCCGTCTACGGAAGATTTATCTTCGCCTACGGGCGACTTAATGGCAGCGATTTTTGCTGCGCACTGGGTAACGAAGAATACCCCGATGTCGTTTTCCGGAATTCCTTTATCGATAAATTTTTTCCTCACATAAATAGCGGCGATGTCCATCACTTGTTTTAAACGAATGATGTGGTCGATGAGAGAGGGAAACCTCACCTGTATCAAACGGACGATAGCAGGACAGGAATTCGAAATGAAAGGTTTGAGATGGGAATTTTTTGCCATGTATTTCCGGGTTTCCTCGGTCAGAACTCCGGTCGCTTTATCCACTTCCATCACGTAATGGAATCCCATGGCGTGCAATTCCGCAAAAATCTGTTCTTCCGTAATATCGTCCGGGAATTGTCCGATTAAAACCGTCGGTAAAAGAATGATCCGGTAAGCGAATTTAAAAATCTGATTGAAATCGTCCTGTTCTACGATAATCGCTTGTCGGGGACAATTTTTCAGACACATGCCGCAGTCGGTACAGGCTGCCTCGTTGATGGATGCTTTCCCGTTTTTAATTCGTATAGCAGCGGTCGGGCACATATTCATACAATGTGTGCAGCCCGTGCATACGGAACTAACAATTTTCAACGCATGATAAAAAGCCTCTCCGCTCATTCCGGTTTATTTGCTTAAGTAGGTAATCATCGTGACGGTTGTTCCTACGTTTATTTCTGATTCTATCGTTAATTTGTCGCAATTTTTCTGCATGTTGGGAAGACCCATCCCTGCTCCGAATCCCATTTCCCGTACCTCCGGCGAAGCGGTGGAATATCCTTCCTGCATAGCCAGGCCGATGTCCGGAATGCCGGGTCCCTTATCGGCTATCGCCACTTCTATCGCTTCCGCATCTATTTTTACTTTCATTTTTCCTTCCCAGGCATGGGCGACCACATTCACTTCCGCTTCGTATAAAGCAACTACGATTCGCTTGATTAATGAACTGTCCACATTCAACTGCTTGAGAATTTTCTTTACTTCACTGGAAGCAGTTCCTGCCCGGGAAAAATTACCGCCTTCTATGTTAAAATCAAATTCCATGCTTCTGGTTTAATATACGGGTTGGAGTCCTGCCTGATACAATTCTCCACATACTTTAAACATACTTTGTTTACATTGCATCAGGGCAATGTTGTTTTCTTGGGCCAGGGCCTGCATATCCGGTGTTACTTTTTTGTCGCGGACGAACAGAATATAACTGATGTCCGACATCTCCGCCGTACGTATTACTTGCAAATTGGCCATTCCCGTGATCAGCAACATATTTTCCGTATTCAAACGAAGTACATCACTCATCAGATCGGCGGCGAATGCCTTTTTTATTTCTTTTTGAAGATGCTGGTTTTCATAAATAACCGTGGCATTCAATAACCGGACAATATCCTGTAGCGTCATGATTGAGGGTTTAATAGGTTACGAATATAACAAATGCATACGTTATAAAAAAATTTTAACCGGTTTTATTGAAAAAGAACAACGGCTTCCTCCCAGGAAATCCGGGGCGTTGCGTTTTTCTTTTTTACCAACTGAATCCAACCGAAAAAAGAAAATCGGCGAATACGGATTTTTTTTGGGTTTCGTAGCCCACACGGAATCCCACATTTACCGGAGCCGGCAACCGGAATACGTGGCAGTCCGCATTGAATTCCGCTCCGTAAGAATAATAGTTGCCGGTACCCCACACTCCTTCATCCCGGCTCATGTCGAAAAAAGCTCCTCCGTTAACTGCTTTGATATAAAGTACAGGAGTAATGTGCTGATCCGGATAAAAAAGCGGTAGTTGATAATCGGTTCGCAAAGTGCTCAGGTCATGACCGTATAATTTAGTTCCCCGGGCCGCCAGGATTTTCTTGCCGTAATAACCGTTTTTCGGGCGGTTTTGATGTCCTCCGTAGACGGAAAAGGAGTGGTTTCTGAAAAAACCGGGGAAATAAAAAGCCCCTGAAATCCACCATTCTTCTCCGAAATTCAGCTTTTCCCAAGGGGTATGAGCATATCCGGCCTGCAAAATTTGTCCCCAGCGGGGATTGATTTCCTGCTCCGTCATTCGGGTCTGATTATTGAAAATAATTCCGTATTCCATCATCTGATAAAAATTGGAAGGCAGGCTAAACCGGTAATTTTCAGGCCTCCCCGGATAGATAAATAAAGTATCTTCGCGGATCGTGTAACGATAGATACGGTGGACGTTATGGTCGGAAACGGATTCTATCTTGTAACGTACGTAAGGCGTCAGGAAGCGATTGTAGTTTTTGACCGAAAGGTTAAAAGGCAACTGCATACTTAATTCCAGTTGTGTATAATTGGCCTTTGAACGTATTCCTACGGTATCGTTTTGATGCGTTTGCAAATTAGGCATCCGGGTCGAAAGGTTGTAATATTGATTCCGTCCGGATTTGAAATCTGCACTGAAAATGGGCCATATCCCTTTATAGGTGGCATTCAGTAACCAGGCTCCGTGGTCATAATCGGAATTGAAGATATATCCTCCGCTCAGAAAAAACGTACTCAGTTTATTTTGGGAATAGGCGACGATTCCGCCGTTGATTTCTCTTTCGGAGGGGTTGATATACCAGGGGCCCCAACTATGAAAATTGATCAAATGGGTGAATTTCCGGTATCGCTTGCTTTCGAAAACGGAATCGGTGTCCAGTTGCAGTTTCCAGTGTTCCCGTTCAGTCAGGGAATCTGCCAGGCGGAAATTGCTCCGGTCGACGGCTTGTCGTTTTAACCGGTGCAGGGATATTTTACCGGGTTTATAACCGTCGGCCGTATAAAAAGAAAAATAGAGTGAATCTTTTGCCGGATTGAGGGTGGGAAAGCGTAAGCCGAACCGGGCTTCCAGGATTTTGGAAGAAACGTCCTTTTTCAGGTCTTGCGAGTAGAAAGCATTGTTCCCGTCGAAAGAGGCGCGGAAAATCAAAGCGGAATCCAGGGAAACCGGATTATCTATTTCGTACCAACAGGGAGAGGAAAGTTTCTGCCGGCTTCCGTCTGCCGGATCGATGGATTCCAGTTGGATTCCGTTGGAATTCTGCACCACCGTATAAATCCGATTGTTTTCGAAAGAAGGATGTAAAAACAGTTCGTCCGGATTTGCGGTAATTCGTCCGATTTCTTTTTTCAAACCGGCATCCAGAATAACGATAGAAGCCCGGTTATTGGGGTCTACTTCTATTACCCCCCACTTATCCCCCAAAGAGAAAGGAGAAAAACGGTTGTTCCGGCTTTTGTGATAACGGTACTTTTTACGGATCAGATCGTAACTCACCAGGGTCATGCGTCCTCCGTGTTCCCAGCGGGTATGCGGGCGATATTCCGTCCAGACTAGCAGAGGGCCGTTTAAAGCGAATTTATAGTCACTGAGTATTCCGGTACGCGTCAACAGAGTCTCCTCCCCGTTTTTAAGGAGCACGAAGGCGCCTGTTTGTTGCAATCCTTTTTTGAAAGCAACGACAGCTCCCTCCTTAGTTGGGGTCGGGTAATAGTAACCCGTATAAGCCCGGTTATGGGTAGGAATGGTGTCGAATGCGTTTTTCCGGTCCCGGATTTCATTTTTCCAGATTTGTTGCAATTCCGAAAAATTGTCGTGATACAGGGTCCGCTTGGCATCCCGGTAAGTGTTCGCTTTTTTTACACGGTCCGGATCGATAAACAGAGAGCGGAAAACGGAATCGTCCCACAAACGGTTTCTATCGGCTTCCAATGTTTTTCTAAGGCTACGGGTAAAAGGAGCCAGGCTGAGGGGGTGCCGGCCGATGCGGTTGAGGGCATCGGACCAGATATCGTTTCCATAATTGAGCCGGGAATTGGCTACCATAAAATAACCGAAAGTGTATCGGTTCGGCACGAAATCCTTGTAGGAGCCTAAAGCGGCTTTGTAATAAGAATAAATACCTTTTTCGACGACCTGGGCTTTCATTTCGTTCAGGAATTCAGGAGAACGCCCCCGTCCCAGATGGCCTATGGCCGTTTCATAAGCAACGGCATCGCCTTCCATAAACCATACCGGCAAATACAGGCCCGTCACCGCTATGGTCACCTGTTCTCCGAAGAGGTAATACAGAATTTTGGTTAATCCCTGGTTGACTTTATCGATCTGTACCACATGTCTGAACTCATGTACACAAAGGTGTTCCAGCCAGTTGTCCGAAGGATCTTGCTGCGGCATCGTATATAAATCGCTTTTCCGGGGCGCCCAGGCCACGCTTCCGTTGGATATACCTCCGTTGGGGTGCACGACCATCGATATTTTCACGGGTTTGTGAGCCAGAGAATTGCTGTGCCGGTATAAAGCTGCATAGATATTGGCTATTTTTTGTGCATTTTTTTCAAAAAAATCGGGATAAATGATTTGAAAGTCGGGAGTATTGATCTGTTTCCAGCGTAAAGAGGCCGGATCCTGACCGAAATCTACGAACTGAGCCTTTGTAAGCAAAGGAATTACAAACAACAAGAGGGCAGAGAGCAGTCGTTTTTTCATTTTTTGAGATTCAGTTTATAAAAATTTTAACGGACTAAAATACATTTTAGATTTGAAATAGAGATAAAATATGGATTATATTTTTCTTATTCCGGAGGATACGGGGGTTTTTTCGAATGAAACTCCAGTTTCGGAAAACTTTCCGTAACTTTGCCGGTAGTTTAAGTTTGAAATATGAAAACCGATAGAGAGAGAATCGATACTTTGCGGAAATTGCTTGAGTATCATAATTATAAGTATTATGTTGAAAATGCTCCGGAGATTACCGATTTTGAGTTTGACCGCCTGATGCATGAACTGGAAGCTCTGGAAAGGGCACATCCGGAGTGGTACGATCCCAATTCTCCCACTCAGCGGGTGGGGCAGGATATCAACCGGGAATTTACGCAGGTTTTACACAAGTATCCGATGCTTTCTCTCGGCAATACCTATAGTGAAGTGGAATTGAGGGAATTTGACCAGCGGGTTAGAAAAACCGCCGGGGAAGTGCAGTATGTATGCGAGTTGAAATACGACGGGACTTCCATCAGCCTGACTTATAAAGACGGCGAGCTCGTTCAGGCGGTGACCCGGGGAGACGGTATCCGGGGAGACGATGTGACGGCCAATGTGCGGACCATACGTACCGTTCCTTTAAAGCTGCACGGAGATTATCCCCCGGAATTCGAGATCCGGGGAGAAATTCTGATGCCTTTTGCCGTGTTTAACCGGCTCAATCAGGAAAAAGCGGAAGCAGGCGAACCTCTTTTTGCCAATCCGCGGAATGCTGCTGCCGGAACTCTTAAATTACAAAATTCGGCACAGGTAGCCAAACGTCATTTGGATTGTTTTCTGTATTATATACCGGGAGAACTGACTCCGGCTACTACTCATTACGGCAATTTGCTGAAAGCACGGGAATGGGGGTTTCATATGCCCCCTTATGTGGAATTGTGCAGTACGATAGACGAGGTATGGAATTTTGTTTTGAAGTGGGATAAGGAACGGGTGAGTTTGCCGGTGCCAATCGATGGCATTGTATTGAAGGTCAATGATCTGGAGAAACAGCGCCTGTTGGGATACACGGCGAAATCCCCCCGCTGGGCCATTGCTTATAAGTTTAAAGCGGAACGGGAAGCGACGCCTTTGATGAAAGTAACCTATCAGGTGGGAAGAACAGGGAGTATTACTCCTGTAGCAAACCTGGAGCCGGTGCATCTGGCCGGGACGGTGGTGAAACGGGCCTCCTTGCATAATGCGGATATTATGGCGGAACTGGATCTGCACGAACACGATACCGTATATGTGGAAAAAGGAGGGGAGATCATTCCCAAAATTGTGGGAGTGGAGGTAAGCCGCCGTTTGCAGGGCGCTCCTCCGGTGAGATTTATCACTCGTTGTCCGGAATGCGGGACGGAATTGATCCGCCTGGAAGGAGAAGCCAATCATTATTGCCCTAACGAAGATCATTGTCCTCCTCAGATTGCAGGGAAAATCGAACATTTTGTAAGCCGGAAAGCGATGAATATCGAGGGGATGGGGGAAGAAACCATCGATTTGCTGCTCGGCAAAGGTTTGATATGCGATGTAGCCGATATATACGAATTGCCGGTGAGGCGAAAAGAGTTGATCGGGTTGGAGAAAATTATCTACCCGGAGAGTTTTGAAGTGACCAGCATTCCACTCGGCAAAATTATATACGGTTTCGAAATCGGACTGAAAAACATTTCTGCCCGGAACGCCGAGATGTTGGCGAATCGTTTCGGTAGTCTGAAAGCGTTGGCTCATGCTCGTAAAGAAGAACTCCTGTCTCTGGAATGGACGGGGGCGGAGGACCGGGAAAAAACCGTCCGGCGGGTACTGGAATATTTCCGTATGCCTTTTAATGAAGTTCTGGAACGCTTGTCGGAAGCCGGAGAAGTGAGCGACATTCCGTTGGACCATGTAATTTATGCGTTGAATGTGCCGGGCATCGATTGGCATAAAGCCGAAATGCTGGCTTCGGCATTCGATTATTTATATGAGTTGGCGGTTGCCGGAGAAGATAAAATAGCGGCAGTAGAAGGTATTGAAAGGGAAGATGCTGCCCAACTACTGCGTTTTTTCGCCCGGAATGAAAAACTGGTACGCAAATTGAACACCCTCAACGTATACCGTTTACAGGAAAAATCGGTGGATAATCTGATTCACGGAATTGAAAAATCCAGGACTATCGGTTTTGCTCCTTTTTTATTCGGACTGGGAATCCGTTATATCGGAGAAACGGCCTCCCGCAACTTAGCGAAGAGTTTTAAATCTATGCGCCGGCTGATGGATGCTGATTTCGAACAGTTGACCGAAGTAGAAGATATCGGAGAACAGATGGCGAACAGTTTGCTGAAATACTTTGCCAAGAAGGAGAACCGGATTCTGGTCGAACGCCTGTTGGCCTATGGTATACAAGCGGAGATAGAAGAAAAAGCGGGAGAAAGCGATATACTTTCCGGGAAAACTTTCGTTATTACGGGAACGCTGACCCGTCCCCGGGAATACTTCAAGGAATTGATCCTGAATGCGGGAGGGAAAGTCAGCGATTCGGTATCTGCCAAAACCAGCTACCTTTTAGTCGGGGAAAATGCCGGCAGTAAGCTGAAAAAGGCGGAGAAATTAGACGTATCGGTGATAACCGAAGCCATGTTTTTCCAATTGATGGAAGGATAAGAATTATTTTTAAGAATCAACTTTTAATTGTCGAAGGAATATATTACTTTTATGATGTCAAATAGGGCTTATCAGAAATTATAAATAAGTCGGTTATTAACAGACGAAATGGGGAAAAGTGATACTAAAAGGCTAAAGCAGATTATGACATCTGCTGGTGAGGAGGCGAGACGTTTGGGGAATTCTAAGATTTATCCGGAACACTTGTTTTTAGGATTGTTGCGTTTGAGTCGGGGAAGGGCGATTGATGTGTTGATGGCGCTGGGACTGGACTTTTATGAGGTGAAAGACCGGATTGAAGAAAAATTAGAAAAGAAAAAAGAAAAAATCGATTCGTTGACGGAACTGGATTTTACATTGGCTTCCAACAGCATTTTGAAAAAAGTAATGGAAGAAGCGTTGAAACTGGGAGATGAAGAGATCGATTCCGAGCATGTCATGTTAGCGATATTGAGAACCGAATCGAGTTTCGTTACGAAATTGTTTAAATCTATGGGTATCGATTACGATATCTTCAAAGAACAGCTGTTGAAGGAACGCATGCGGATGCAGTCGGATTATAAGGAAGATTCTGATGAAGAAGAGGATATGGGAGATGAGGATTCCCTGTATAATCCTTATCGTCAGTCCGGGCCTACGAAATCCGACACACCGGTGCTGGATAATTTCGGTATAGATATTACCAAAGCCGCTGAGGAAGGAACTCTGGATCCTATTGTGGGACGGGAAACGGAGATCGAGCGTTTGGCCCAGATTCTGAGCCGGCGGAAAAAAAATAATCCGGTATTGATCGGAGAACCGGGGGTGGGAAAATCGGCCATTGCGGAAGGCCTGGCGATCCGGATTATGCAAAAGAAGGTATCCCGGGTATTGTTCGACAAGCGGGTGATAGCTTTGGATATCGCTTCGATTGTGGCCGGTACCAAATACCGGGGACAGTTTGAAGAGCGAATGAAAGCTATTCTGAACGAACTGGCCAAAAACAAGAATATTATCCTTTTTATAGATGAGATTCATACCATCGTAGGCGCGGGAGGTTCGGGAGGAAGTCTGGATGCCGCCAATATGCTTAAGCCCGCCCTGTCGCGGGGCGAAATCCAGTGTATCGGAGCAACGACCCTGGATGAATACAGACAAAATATAGAAAAAGACGGTGCTTTGGAACGTCGTTTCCAGAAAGTATTGGTCGAGCCCACTACGTTTGAGGAGACCATGGAGATTTTGAATAATATCAAGTCTCGTTATGAAGACCATCATAATGTCCGGTATACCGATGCGGCCATCAAGGCCTGCGTGAGGCTGACCACCCGTTATATTTCGGATCGTTCCTTACCGGATAAAGCCATCGATGCTTTGGACGAAGCGGGCTCCCGGGTGCACATTACGAATATCAACGTACCTCCGGTTATCGAAGAACTGGAAAAATCCATAGAAGGAATCAAACAGAAAAAGAAAGAAGCGGTGAAACAACAAAATTTTGAAGTAGCGGCGGCTTTCCGGGATAAAGAACGGCAATTGATGGGGGTGCTGGAACAGGAAAAAGAAAGGTGGCAGAAGGAACTCAGTGAGAACCGGGTGGTAGTAGACGAAGAGCATGTGGCCGAAGTGGTGGCGATGATGACGGGGGTGCCTGTGAAGCGAATCGCTAAGACCGAAGGCATGAAGCTGCTGCAAATGCATGACGAACTGGCAGGAAGTGTGATCGGGCAGAATGAGGCGATCGAAAAGATCGTACGTGCTATTCACC
>CAJMSX010000022.1 GCA_905216195.1 uncultured bacterium | reverse complement strand
TATATGTACGATCACCCCGAAAAGAAAGGATATGCTTTGTCGGAATATTATCTGGAGGGAGACAGCGTAATCTCTATCGCCGAAAAGATGAAGTCCGGATTTTATAAAAATACCTTCGGTACGGAATTATATCTGAATGCCAATACCGATAATTATTACTTCAACAATGAACTTAAATTTCAGGGGGAATGGGAGAGGGGCAACGGACACGTAAATACGAACGAAGACCGGATTGTGCAGTCGCTGAATCATCCGGATTATTCGGTGACTAACGACCTGGATCTTCTGAAAACGAAAGGGAAGAAAGTGTTCCGGTTAAAATCGTTTATCGGTTACAAGGATATCGCTCAAACCCTGGAAGTAACCCCCGTATTGTTCCACGATATTTTTCAGCTTGATTCGCGGGACGGACGGATGCGGCAGAAATTCGACCTCTCTACTTTCTCTACCCGAAACAGTATCTCCGGGGCAATCAAAGGACGTTTTTCTTTCGACTACCAGGCCGAATTTAATGCCTCCCTCCAGCGCCTCGAATCGGGTTTGGAGGCTATAGACGAGCGGCAGATGTATACGGAGGATTCTCTTTCTAATAACATCAAAAGAAATTATGTGGAAGGCATATTGTCTGTATCCAATAGTTACGATGTGACGCCTTCCCTGAATATCATGTTAAGCCTGCCGCTGCGATATGTATTTTTGCATAGAAATGCCGGCCGGCAGCAAAAAACGGATCAGAACTATTGGTATGTAGATCCTTTTTTGATGCTGAACTGGCAAATATCCGCCCGTTTGTCCGCCAATGTGATGTATCGTTATGATCATAGCCTGGGAAAAATAGAAGATTCCTATACCCATCCTGTTATGACGAATTACCGGAGTTTGCTGAGTAACGATGGCTTGCAGGAAGAAATCCGAAATCATAATTTATCCTGTTTTATTAATTACAGGAATCCCTTTACGACCTTTTTCGGGTCTCTGCATCTGTTCTATACGCATGCCCGTTCCAATCTGCTCAGCGATTACCGTTACAACGGGATTTTGACGGAACGTTCTTCGACCGAAAAACCGAACGACAGTGATAATATAACGGCCAGTCTCAGCGTAGGAAAAGAAATCGAGGTCATTTCATCCAAGTTGTCCTTCAGCGTTTCGTATTTCCAAAATAAATCCAAACAATTGGTTCAGGGCGAAATTGCCGGTTTCGACAGCCGTCAGATTTCTTTTTCTCCGGATCTTCGGGTAACTTTCGGCCAGGCGGCGAATTTTCACTACCGCTTGGAATATGCTTTGGGAAAAAGCAAAATAGACATATCGGATGCTCCTTTACCCACCATCAAAACCCTTTCTCAAAAAGCCACATTCAATGTATTTCCTTTCAAAAACGTAGTGACCTCTTTCCGTTTCGATTATTTTTACAACAACGCAGTTGAAGGAGGAAGCCGTACCATGTGGTTCGGAGACATCGGGATAAAATACCGCCTGAAGAAAATCGAATTCCTCCTGGATTGGACCAATATTTTCGATACGGACCGGTATTCTACCGCTTCTTATAAAGAAACCGGCAAATATTTTTATTCTTATGAACTGCGTCCCCGGGAAATTTTATTTCGGATCCGCTTCAATATTTTGTAATGTATTCAAGCCGAGGTTTTTTACGTCAGTTCCGAATTGGTGGCCGGAAGTTGGGAAAACTTTCCCATTTTGCAGAGGCCTTTACAGTTTCCTCTGCCCCCAATTGAAAGACGCCTGGCGGTAGAACTGTTTTCGCCGGATCTAGACACGATCTTCATCCATTATTTGCCTGAAAACGCTAATCATCCAGATTTATCCTGTTATTTTCAAGGCATTCAGAAAACATCGTCCGAACGTATTCCATCGTATCCTAATCGGGAACAATCTCCTTGTACTCATTGTATGATTTGAAGCGTACTTTTTCTCCTTCCCCCATACTTGATAACTTTTCTCAAGAACTGGCTGAAGTCCCACAAAGCCCTATCATACTTGTCTACATTCAATATCTTTTTCAATCTGTTTTCCGCATCAATGTTTTCTAAATTGAAGGTTAAAGTTGCTTGTTGATTCGATAACCGAGATAATACCGCTTCATCAACTATTTTGCTTATATCTGCTTTTAGTTTATCCTCCATACTAAAATTTCTATTTTGTCTTTTCTCTGTTCCGAAATGAGTATTTCGCATTGAGTTATTCTGTAAGTGACTCTACAAATTCACCAAACCTCAAAATTTTCTCACTATTGTCTTTATTGAAAAGCAAGTGCTCAAAGTCCTTTTGCTTCTTCTTCAAATCGATCGTTTTCAGCAATTCTGCTGTTGCCTGTTTGAACTCTTGCAAATTATATACTCCGCAACACTTTGAAAGAAAATCGTAATCGGGTTTTGTCTGTGAAAGTAAAAACATCAAGTCGTAAAAATCACGGCCTTTGGCACGGGCTAACATAGCGGCAATTTTCATACTGCACAGTACGCCATCGGAAGGAACTGGAAACGGGAAAAAAAATCCGCACCCTTTGATATTTGTAATAACCGGAAGGTAAACGATTCCTTGGTCTTGGCTTTCTACCTTTATCAAGAAACGCTCTTCCTTATGTCCGCTCAATCCCAAATCAAACAACAATTCGGGGAAATGAATATTGCGCCGGAAAGCTGTTAGTCTCGGATTGTCTTTGTCCTTCGCTTCCACCCGCAACCCTGAACGCTCCAAAAACTGGATTACGCCGTTTGTCATTTCAATAAATTCGTCTTTCGACAGGTCTTTACAGTCAAAATCCAAATCTTCAGAGAACCGGTCTATCCCTTTTACCAGACGCAAGTTTGTTCCACCGATAAAAGCCATCTTTTGGATGTTTGGCGTAGAAGAAAGGTAATCCAGAATCATCAACTGCAAATACTCTTTCAGTATGTGCTTATCAAAACCCGAATTTCCGCGGATTTGAGCCGGAAAATAATTTCTTATCTGTTCAATCTGTATCATAAGCCGTAAGTCTTTAAAAGTAGTTTTACCCGATGGTCAAGTGCCTTGCTTTGAAACTTATGGCAGTAGTCCATCAGTAAATCCTTGTTTAAATCATCATGCAGGTAATCTTCATCCAAACGCAACTCTTCCAATTCTAGCTCGCTATCATAAAACGGATAAAGATACAGTAAATCAAGTAATGCTTTCTCGGGTGTGGCAAACTGTATGGTGCGATTGTCTGCCATTGGCTTCAAATCGTACCCGAACATCAGGTTTTCTTTGACATTCTTATAAGAGTATTCGCCGAAGTCATTGGCAAAAGAAGCTGTTTTCAACGTTGTCACACTGGTAATCTGCACCACCGCTTCCGGTATCATCCCATAGAACGACAAAGCCGTGTGCAGGCTTATATAAGACGGGCGGTAAATCCGGTTGGCGAAATAAAGGAAATAATCCGGCTTGCTCTTATATTCCGAAAAAGCAAAATATCCCTGTCGTAACCGGATAAGATATCCTTTCTTCGCCCAACGGGTAAGGTTATTACGGTCAAAATCCGGTTGCCATGCATATACCTGATAGATATTGAAGCATGCCAAATCGAATAACTGATTCTTAAATTCCAGAAAGCTCATTTCTTTATTTTGTTTCTATTGTGCTGCAAATATAGTGCATTTTGAAAACAAAATAAAATATTGAAAGAAGTTGGAGACATAATTGTTCTGTTGACAAGACAAAAATAACTTTTTCAAAATTAGTATAAGACTTTCATTCTGTAACCGTTGTAACAGTTTCGACAGTTATAGAATGAATTATCTAATATACAAAGGTTTTGTTGAGAATTTTGGCACTGTCCCTTAAATTGTGTAAACAATAACTCGGGTTATAGTGCTTCGAGTTATTTTTTACTTTAAAACACTCATTTACGGAGACAGTAATGGCTAAAAAAGAAAATCCCTGAAAGGTTTGTATTTCAGGGATTTTACCAAATGTGAAGTCTTTTAAAAGTGGTACCACCTGGAATCGAACCAGGGACACAAGGATTTTCAGTCCTTTGCTCTACCGACTGAGCTATGGCACCGACGTGTATCGATAGGGCAAAGATAAGGATTTTTGGGAAATTTGCAAAAAGAGGGTTAGGATTTTATACGTTTTAGTTTTACACAAAGATAAGCCATCAGAATAAGCAGGGGTAAAGAAGCCAGAGGAACAGCGGGAGAGGCGAAAAACCATACCGGAATTCCTAATAGAAGCAGAAAAAGGTAAAGGTTCAGATACCCCCGGATGAAGAAGGGAAAATGTTTGCGAGCCAGGAAGCCCAAAACGATCAGGTTCAGCGGATTGGCCCAAATCAGGTTGAGATTGGGAGACGTCATCGGGTGTTTGGTAAAAAAACTCAGAAAAATCAGTAATAAACCGATCAGCCCGGTAGCCGTAAATAATAGGGCGCTGAGGCCGATCAAGAGTTTTTTTGACCTGTATTTTTGCAACAGGAAAATCAGAAGGAGCACCGCTGCGGAAAACACAAAGCAGGGAGAGAAATACCAGGGATGTGAGAGGAGGGGTTCCTCTGCCCGGAATAAAGTAAGTGCCGGGTCGGTTAATCGGTGGTCTCCTACCGTGGCAGCATCCAGACCTTTCAGCAGGTAATCGGGCAGAAACATATATTGATAGGGAGTGGCCTGGCGGGAGCCGGATTGCCCCAATATCGTATGTATACCCCATTTTATCCAGGGCAGGCGGTACAGGTACTCGTCCAGTAAATTCCAGAAAGATTTACCAGTATTTGGCATTTCCCAACGAATAGGTTGGTTCGTACTCTTTGCGATAATATCCCTTACCCGGGTCGAACAATTATCGAAAAGAAAATTGTACAAGTAGGTGCGGTTGGCCGGTTGGTGATTTTCCCACAATAAGTCGAATAATTTCTGTCGTTCTGAAGGATTCAGCTTCAGGAGTTGGGAATAAACGCTGCGGTTGTCTTCTATATAAGAAGAAATGAAGTTTTGATACGAAGTGATGGACAATTGATAGGGGAGCAGCCCCTGAGCATACTTCAGATAGAAATGCGGCGTATTGAAATCAAAAGTTCCGTAATTAAAAACAAGGTCTATATTCTGGGCCGGATCTTCCACCCGGACCGCTGAATGACCGAAAAGAGAATAGAGTTCGCTACCCGGAGCACAAGTCAACACACTGATACGAGCGTCTGGAGAAAGGGTAACGGCTTCCAGTTTCGAACACAGCGCCGTTAAGAAAAAGAAAAGTAAAAGAGAAAATCGTTTTTTCATTTTTCATCGGGATTAGAGAGGGACGGATATTCTATATTCCAGAGAAACAAAGCGTTTCCCGGAACCGAATTCCCGGCCCGGCAGCGGTCCCGGGATTCAATAATGTTCCGGAAGTCCGCCAGGGATAATTTTTTCTGTCCGACTTCGAGTAAAGTTCCGACAATAGCACGTACCATATTCCTGAGGAAACGGTCGGCCTTAATCGTAAATATCAATTGGGTGTCGGTTTCTTCCCAGCCGGCTTCCATCAACCGGCAGATATTTGTTTTCGTATCCGTATGTAATTTGGAGAAACTGGTAAAATCCTCGTATTCGAATAACAGGCAGCAGGCTTCCTTCATAAGAACGATATCGGGCAAGGGAAAGACCCGGTAAGCAAAATCACAGGTAAACGGGTCTTTCGCTTTGTCTATAAAATATTTATAGGTCCGGGATATAGCCGAAAACCGGGCATGCATGTCCGGGGCTACCGGATAGATTTTCCGCAGGGCGATTCCTTTGCCCGTAAGGCGATTCAGCTTATAAACCAGATAAGATAAGTCCGGGATCTCGTCCGGGAAATCGAAATGAGCAACGAAAAAAGCAGCATGTACGCCCGTATCCGTTCGTCCTGCTCCAACTACCTGCATATCCTTACGTAAAATCGTGCTCAATGCTCCGTTCAATTCCTCCTGTACGGAAGGGGAATTCGGTTGAATCTGCCATCCGTTATACGAGCTGCCGTTATATGCTAATTCTATAAAATACCTGAACATAAAAAGATCTTCTGCCGCGAAGGTATGAAATAATCATGAAAAACGGACAAGATGGGGGAGTTAATTGAATGGAGCGGGTGGCCGGTTGTTGGATCAAGGGACAACGAAAGTAAGGTTTAGACTCTGCTGAAGCTTGCCGGAAGCTGCCGGGTTGAGTGACGTAGGGAAAACGCAGAAGAAGGGAAAAAGAAAAATGATTAAAGTAGTTTAAATCTTTGCAGGTTTCCCCAAAGGAAATGAACGGATTTCGTTTATTTTAACCTATCTTTGCAGACGGTGGGCTACCGTTTGGCGAAACGTCCATATATGGATTTCCCCTTTCGGAGGTACGATCTTTGCAGAGAGCAGGCTGCCGCTCGGTAGTGTTCAGGCGGGTTGGATTTTGTGAGAGGTACACAGTCTTACCACCGAAAGAAAAGTTTTGTTTTTCACGGTTATTGATCAGAATAAAGATGAATCAGATTGTCGAGAACATTGAGCGTATCAAAAAGACTTTACCGGCGGGAGTAAAGTTGATCGCTGTTTCCAAAACTAAACCGGTAGAAGACATACAAGCGGCTTATGAGGGAGGGCAGCGGATTTTCGGAGAAAATAAAGTGCAGGAACTGGAGCAAAAATACGGTTTGCTTCCAAAAGATATCGAGTGGCACCAGATCGGTCATTTGCAGACGAACAAAGTTAAATATATCGCGCCTTTCGTTTCATTAATTCACGCGGTAGACAGTTTAAAGTTGTTGCAAACGATTGATAAAGAGGCCGGAAAATGCAATCGTGTACTCCATTGCTTGCTGCAATTCCACATTGCCGAAGAAGAAACCAAATTCGGCTTGGACGAAGGAGAGGCCGGAGAACTTTTGGAAAGCGAGGATTACCGGGAATTGAAAAATATCCGGATAACCGGCGTCATGGGAATGGCAACCTATACGGAAGATACCGGGCAGATTCGCAAAGAGTTCCGGCATCTGCATCGCATTTATGAAAATTTGAAATCGAAATATTTTACCGGACAGGAAGACTTCAAAGAATTATCGATGGGTATGTCCGGAGATTACCGCATCGCTGTGGAAGAAGGGAGTACGATGGTTCGTATCGGAAGTTCCATATTCGGATCCAGAAATTATGAAGTATAAAAATAAAAATTTGAAGGTTATGACAGATTTGAAGACAAAATTTATCGGTTTAGAGCTAAAAAGTCCGGTAATTGCTGGCAGTAGCGGCCTGACCTCCGATGTACAGAAAATGAAAGAGATGGAGATTTACGGTGTAGGAGCGGTTATTTTAAAATCTGTGTTTGAAGAACAGATACGCCTGGATACGCAGAAAGCTCTGGGAGAAGACGCCTATCCCGAAGCCGAAGATTATATCCGGAATTACGTTCGGGCCAATACGTTGCAACAATATATCGATTTAGTTAAAGCGGCCAAATCGTCTTTGAGTATTCCTGTGATAGCCAGTATAAATTGTATCGAAGACGGGGAATGGGTTTCCTTTGCCCGTGAACTGGAAGCGGCCGGAGCCGATGCTCTCGAATTAAATGCTTTCATTTTGCCTTTGGATGCCTATAAGGAAAGTGCTGAAATTGAAAATATGTACTTTACTCTTCTACGGCATGTAAAAGCTCAGATAAATATCCCTGTGATCATGAAAATCAGTCACTATTTTACGAATTTAGCGGCATTTGTAGACAAGCTGAAAGCATACGGAGCAGATGCCGTGACTATTTTCAACCGTTTTTACGAACCGGATATCGATATCGAACGCATGACCGTAGGTGCTGCCTCGGTGTTCAGTAGTCCTGTCGATTTACGTACCACCTTGAGATGGACGGGAATTCTCGCAGGAAAAGATCCTCAGCTTCAGTTGTCTGCGTCTACAGGGGTACATAGCGGAGAGGCGGTCGTTAAAATGTTGTTGGCAGGAGCCACTACCGTACAGGTATGCTCCGAACTTTATGAAGGAGGGATTGCTGTTATCCGGACGATGAATCAATATGTTTCATCCTGGATGCAAAGCAAGTCTTATCGGCATATCGAAGAATTCCGTGGGAAATTATCCTATGCGGATGCCAATCATGCGGCTCGTTACGAAAGAGCTCAGTTTATGAAATATTTCAGTGACCGGAAGATGATCTGATCATCTGTAAAGTAAAGGATTTGGTGTACATTAAAATTAATCGGAAATGAAGTTTATTTTATTATGGGCTGTGGTGTGTCTCTGTGCCTGTTCCGGAGAAAAATACCGGGATGTCCCCGGGAAATATCATCCTTTGCTGGATGCGGCCCTGGCTAAAGCCGGAAATAACGCTGCCGAATTAGGCAAAGCTTTGGATGCCTGCCCCCGAGAGCAAAAAGAAGGTATGGCTTTTTTGATCGCTTATATGCCGGAAAGGGACTTAACAACCCTGACTTCATCCTTTTTACTCACGAATGTTGACTACGCTTATAAAGCGCGGGAGCGTTTCCCCTGGGCGAAAACCGTACCGGATTCGGTATTTTTCAACGATGTTTTACCATACGTCAGTCTGAATGAAACCCGGGAAGAGTGGAGACCGGATTTTTACAATCGTTTTTCCGGTTTTGTAGCGAATTGCCGCACTATTTTTGAAGCCATCGATTCAGTAAATCGTAATATACGGGATGAAGTAGGAGTGGATTACAATACGGAACGGGAAAAGCCCAATCAGAGTCCTGCGGAGTCCATGCGGCAGGGGATGGCTTCTTGTAGCGGTCTTTCTATCTTGTTGACGGATGCTTTTCGGGCAGTGGGCATTCCGTCGCGGGTGGCGGGAACCCCCAACTGGCATGATGAAAGGGGAAATCACAATTGGTGTGAGGTGTGGGCCGACGGACAATGGTATTTTACGGAATATTATCCCAACCGGTTGAATCAGGCCTGGTTTTTCGCCGATGCGGGTAAAGCCGATAAAAACGATGTGGAGAAAGCGATATACGCCTCTTCTTATAAACCTACCGGTATGTATTTCCCTTTGGTATGGGACCGGAACATCCGGTATGTGAATGCCGAGAACGTGACCGACCGTTATGTAAATTTGTATAAAACCTATGAGTCGGCTCTGCGGAGCGATGGGAACCATATCGTCATCCGGGTGATGATGTTCGCTTCCGATAAATGCATGCAAAATTCCGATGACCGTATAGCAGCCAATGTCGATGTGTTTTGCGGAAAGGATCAGATGGGTGGAGGACGGACGGCTGGCCCCCGGCAGGATATGAACGATATGCTGGAATTTTTGTTGGAAAAAAATAAAACCTATACCTTTAAATATAGCGATAAAGCAGGGAAGAACCGGGCTGTAGACGTAAAAATAGGGAATCGGCCGGAGGTTGTAAAATTATATATGGAATAGGATCGTGATTCAAACCTTAAAAAACTGGATGCTTCCGATAGCAATGCTAACGGGAGCATTGTTTCATACCTATATCGGTATGTTGTCGTTTTTGACACCTGCTTTGATCTTCTGTATGCTTTTTCTGACTTTCAGTAAAATTTCACCCCGGAATATGAAATTTTCAAAACTGCATATCTGGTTATTGCTTATCCAATTGGCCGGCAGTTTGGTGGTCTACGGATTGATTGCGCCTTTTAACGAAGAAGTGGCCCAGGGCATATTGATTTGTGTGTTGGCCCCTACGGCAACCGCTGCGGCCGTCATTACCGGTATGTTGGGGGGAAGTATTGCTTTTTTAGCTAGTTTTGTGTTTTTGAGTAATGTAGGGGTAGCTTTGGCAGCTCCGGTAATTTTTTCTCTGTTGGGTACAAACAGTTCCCTGCCTTTTTGGGAATCCTTCGGTTACATTGGACGACAAGTCGTTCCCCTGCTGATTTTTCCTTTATTCGGAGCCTGGTTGGTACATTATTTTTTGCCTCGTTTTCATCGTTGGTTGGTTTCCGTTCAGATTCTGGCTTTCTATATGTGGTCCCTAGCTTTAACCATTGTGACGGGACGGACCGTTACTTTTCTTTTGCAGCAGCCGGACCCTCATTATCTGAACGAAATAGTACTGGCCGTGCTTTCCCTGATCGTTTGTATTTTTCAATTTTGGTTAGGACGCCGGTTAGGGCGCCGTTATGACAATACCATAGCCGGAGGGCAAGGACTGGGCCAAAAAAATACGATTTTAGCGATCTGGATGTCGCAGATTTATCTCTTTCCCGCAGCAGCCGTGGGACCGGCTGCGTATGTATTGTGGCAAAATATAATTAACTCCTGGCAGCTATGGAAAAAGAGGCAAAGCGGGACACAGCCGTGAGGTATGTTTCCTGTCTCCGATAACCCGGCGCTTTTAGGATGGGAAGGTAATCCAGAGAGATAGTTTTATTTCGGGAATGTAGACGTATTTGATTTCTGCACGATTAAATGCAGTCCGGACCAAATTATAGATTTGCAAGACAGCTAGTAGGGAATAAAATCCGGCTATCCTGGGCATAAGAAACATTGGATTAGCGTTTATTTTAATCAGGATGTGCCGGATAAAACGGTTAAGGAACCCGTTAAACAAGCGTATGACCTGGTGGTTGCCTCCCTTTCAAAAAAGGAGAAAGAAATATACCGGACTTTGTGAAGAAGCATTTGTTCCTAAGGGGATCCTGGAGTAAATCCAGGGAAATCAGTAGAGGAGCTTAAGGATATCCCGGGTTTCGGCCTCCATATCGGGGCTGTTTTTGATCAGACCGGAGAGTGCGATACCTTGTATGCCGGTTTTCAGTAAAAAAGGAATATCCTTTTTAGTAATGCCGCCTATGGCAAATACGGGAACGAAGATCTCCGATTTTCGCATAAGAGAAAGAATATGCCGGTAGCCTTCTAATCCGAGCAAGGGACTCAGACGCTTTTTGGTGGTAGTAAAAGCGAATGGGCCCAATCCTATGTAATCTACTTTTTGTGCCGCCCGCCTTTGAACGTCTTCCCAGGTGTTACAAGTAGCACCTATGATTTTGCCGGGACCCAAAATCTTTCTGGCCTCGTTGGGGTCCATATCTTCTTTTCCCAAATGAACGCCGTCGGCATTGAGTTGGCGGGCCAGGTCTACCCGGTCGTTTACGATAAAAAGGGCATTGTAATGGCGGCATATTTCCCTTATCAATTTCCCGGTAGACCGGAATTCCTCTTCTCCGGCTTCTTTCATGCGTAACTGTATCCAGCGAATCCCTCCGCGGCATACGGCTTCTACCTGTTCAGCTACGGTCATTCCCCTTCGGTGGTCCGTTATGTATTGTACCCGTAACTGAGAGAGAGGAGGTTTGGGAGGGCAGTTCCGGACACCCAGGGTATGGAATCCGAGTCTGCTGTCATTAGAATCTATAAAACGGGAGATGTATACCTGGGCTTTGTTACAAGCGGAAGGCAGCGAATCGAGTTGGGCCCAGAAAGCGGCTACGGCTGAAGATAATACACATCCGGTACCGTGTTTGTCGTATCGTCCGCGCCGGACGGTATAAGTTTCGATGGTATCGGAGGAAATCAATTGATCCCGACAGTCTTTTTCTTCATTATGACCGCCTTTCCATAAAATGCGGCAGTCGTATTGCCGGCAAGTTTCCCGGAGACTCTCCAGGTCGGTCTTTGCTCCGAATAATATTTTCAATTCTTCGCTGTTAGGCGTAATCAGATCAATCTGTGCCAATAATTTTTTCCATTCCGGAGCAGGACGGTGAAAGACCGTTCCTGAAGTAGATTTCAAGACCGGATCCCAAATTATTTTTAGCTCAGGAATTCTGGCTTTCAGGAAACTGATCAATGTTTCCAAAAAATGGAAATCCCGGACTAAACCGATTTTCACGATTTCAGGTCTATGTGTGTTAAACAAAAGTTCACATTGGCGAAAGATATCTTCCGGGTCGATCCACTTGCCGCCCGCATATTCTTTTTCATTCTGGAACGTAAGAGCCGAGACCACACCGAGACCGTAGGCTCCGCAATTTTCAAACGTTTTGAGATCGGCTGTTACTCCGGCGCCCGATGAGGGGTCGAATCCGGCAATGCTCAGGACGACCGGAGTCTTGAACCGGGAAAAACGACTCAAAGCTTCTTCCGGTTCTTCCCAGATATATCCTAAAGCTGCGACTCCGGAAAAACCGTGCTGTCTGCACAAGGGTACTTTATCCGGAGTAATGCCCCCCAGGGCGATGACGGGTACCGGCACCCGAAGGTATGGGAGAGATGCGAAACGGCTCACGTATCCCTTTTTGGAGATACTGTCGAACAGGGGACTGAGAAAACAATATTCCGGTCGGAACGGAAGAGTTTCTATCTCTTCCACGCTGTGACAGGAAATGCTCACGACCGGATATCCGGTATATTGGTCATGAGTTGCGGCTTGTCCGGATTTCAGATGTATACCCTTCAACCGGTACCGGGACGCTAACTCGTAGTGTTCATGGAGCACAATTTTATTCCGGTAAAGAGGGGAAATCCGGCGAATAAAATCCTCGTACATTTCCCGGGATGCTCCCGGCTTGCGCAAATGCAGAATTTGCAATCCGTTTTCGAAAAGCAGGTTGCAAAGGAGGGTTTCGTTGGGCACTGTTTCAGCCGGTGTGATGACAATATACTTCATGAAGAATCAGGAGTCCCGGTTAATTTTTTTTCTAAGTTTCTGACTGGCTTGCATGGAGCAAAAATGGGCCCCGCACATCGAACAGAAATGAGCGGTTTTGTGACCTTCTTCCGGAAGTGTTTCATCGTGGAATTGCAGTGCTTTTTCCGAATCCAACGCCAGATGGAATTGGTCTTTCCAACGGAATTCAAAACGAGCTTTACTCATGGCGTAATCCCGATAAAAGGCAGCCGGATGCCCTTTGGCCAGGTCGGCAGCATGGGCTGCCAACTTGAACGTAATGACTCCTTCTTTTACGTCTTCTTTATTCGGGAGGCCCAGATGTTCTTTTTGAGTGACATAACAAAGCATAGCTGTCCCGAACCATCCGATCATAGCTCCTCCGATAGCCGAAGTAATGTGATCGTAACCCGGAGCTATATCCGTTACCAGAGGTCCCAGGGTGTAAAAAGGAGCTTCCCGGCAATACTTTAACTGAAGGTCCATATTTTCTTTGATCTTATGCATAGGAACATGACCCGGACCTTCAATAATCGCCTGTACGTTGTATTTCCGGGCAATATCCGCCAGTTCTCCCAAAGTTTTCAATTCCTCGATCTGGGCTTCGTCATTAGCGTCGGCGATACAACCGGGGCGCAGTCCGTCTCCCAGGGAAATTCCTACATCATATTTGGCCAGAATTTCACAGATGTCTTCAAAGTGTTCATACAGGAAGCTTTCCTGTTTGAAGGTTGTGCACCAATGAGCCATAATGGAACCTCCACGGGAAACGATTCCGGTGAGCCGGTTCATCGTCAGAGGTACATCTTTCCAGCGGAGACCGGCATGAATGGTAAAATAATCCACTCCTTGTTCCGCTTGTTCGATCAGGGTGTCCCTGAAAATTTCCCAGTTCAGTTTCGTCACATCGCCTTTGACTTTTTCCAGTGTCTGATACAGGGGAACCGTACCGACCGGAACAGGAGAATTGCGGATAATCCATTCCCGGGTTTCATGAATGTTATCGCCGGTAGACAAATCCATAATGGTGTCGGCTCCCCAGCGAAAGGCCCATACCGCTTTTTCCACTTCTTCGGCAATGGAAGAGGTAACCGGTGAATTCCCGATGTTGGCATTGATTTTTACCAGGAAGTTTCGTCCGATAATCATGGGCTCGCTTTCCGGATGATTGATATTAGCAGGTATTATAGCTCTTCCGGCGGCCACTTCCTGCCGGACAAATTCCGGCGTAATGTATTCCGGAATACAGGCTCCGAGAGGATTCCCCTTTTCTTTGGGATAATTTTCCCGGATTTGATCTATGCATTGATTTTCCCGGATGGCAATGTATTCCATTTCAGGAGTAATTATTCCCTGCCGGGCATAGTACAGCTGAGTCACACAATGTCCTTCCCGGGCGACCCGGGGATGTGTATTCACATGTTCGAAACGAAGATGGTCTAAAGTGGGATCGCCATGCCGCATTCTGCCGTATTCGGAACTCAGCTCCGTTAGCTTTACCGTATCTTTCCGTTCTTCAATCCACAACTCCCGTAATTTCGGAAGTCCCTTTTTTAAATCGACTTGGTAAGCGGGATCCGTATAGGGGCCGGACGTATCGTAGACGACAACGGGTTCGTTCGGAATACGGTTGCCCTCCGGATCGATCGTGTCCGATAATTTGATTTTTCGCATCGGCACTTCGATGGGAAATATTTTTCCTTTTACATACATTTTTTCCGAACCCGGCAACGCGCCCGAAGTGATAGTTAATTCCTGCATAATCTTTTCATATCGTGTTACTAATGTGCTGTTTTCGGAAAGGGGGAACGATGAGATGTAAAATTTATATCACTTTTCTCCCTACGCCGGCATTACCCGGATCAGGTTAGAGGGTATAATCTCAGCCCGTCATATTAAGGCACCCCTTCAGAAAATCTGAAACAAAGATAGGTGAAATAACAGAAGAAACAAATTTTAAGCTCTTGCTTTTATAGCTGACTTTTGTATTTTTAGAAAATAAAAATTTGGTAGATGAAATCTTTTCCCTCTTCCTATTTTTAATGGAAACCATCTGTTCTGTCCGGAGAAGGGAGGTAAACCGATCTTCCGTTTTCAAAACGCTTGGACTTTGAGATAGGTCCGGGGTTGGCAAAGGAACGCTACAGTGGGTATTCCGGGAAATTTCGTTTGGGGGTCTGGGACTTCACCCAGAGAAAAGTACTGAGGGAAGGACGTTGTGGCTGAGGTACAGTTTGAATAAACAGTTATAAAGTCTCGATTTCCTCAGTGGACAAACCGGTTAGTTCTGCGATGTCGGTAATGGACATGCCCTTTTGTCTGGCTTTCTTTGCGATTTCCATTTGTTTTGATTTTTCCCCTTCCAATCTGCCTTCCAGTCTGCCTTGAGTCCATCCTTCCGCCAATCCTTCTTTCCATTTCCCGGTGACGAGGGTTTTTTCCGTGCGTACAGCATCCCAGTATTTTTCGTAGGCGTAGAGTTCCGCTTCGGTAAAAGCGGATTCCTCGACAATATGAATCGCTTTGCACACTTCAGGGTTTGCCAGTAATTCGGGAGGCACCACCCGGGTTTGCTCGTCGATTTCGGTGAGATAACGCAGCCAGAGCACCTGCATTTTCTTTCCGCTGAAATTAGTGGGGCGGAATTTGGGCAATTCAATGAAAATCAGTTGCAGGCCTTCAATGATCTTACCGGTATCCTCACTGTGTACCAGGGCATAATGGTGGTAGAAAGCTTCCATGCCGGGCTCGAAAATCTCATTGACAAAACTCAGGGCATATACGGGTTGCAGCATTTCATAGCGTTCGCTTTTATCGAGTTGCCTTACGTAGGCCTTAGAGGCGTTGAACAGTACGCGCTGCATAAAATTGGTGGTCCATTCCAGTTGCATTTCCACGATAAACTGTCTTCCGTTCTCCTCCCGGCAGCGTACATCCACAATGCTGTTTTTTTTGAGGGGAGTGTCGGGTACCAGCTCGGCCGGGAGATACTCGATGCTTACGATTTCCTCTCCGTCTTTGAGCGGGAGCATAGCGTTGAGCAGGCTGATCATCAGATCGGGATGCTCGCCGAAAACCTTTTTAAAGGTCAGGTCGGCCGTAGGGGTCAGGTATCTCATGGTTTTCGGATTTTTAATACATATGTACAAAGTTACGATTTTATACGGATATAAACAACAACGGGAATGCCGTTGAAGCACCCTGGTCCCGGCCAGGCTTTATTTTATTTTCCTCCACTGTAAAATCAGGAATAAGAGGCCTGGTACAAATATAATTACCGCAGTAATCTGCAGAGCGAACGCCAGGGAGAAGGCGTCGTTCAACCAGCCGATAAAGGGAGCCATGACTGCAAAGATCAACCGGATGATAAAATTCCGGATCGAAAGCACGGTGGCCCGCATTTCTGAAAACGTCTGACGATTGATATATCCCTTTAGAATCGGCGTGGCAAATCCTCTTACTATGTAAAAGAGGAAAAACAAAAATAAACTGAAATAATTGAGACAAAAGGAAACAGCAAGATACCCCCCGGCAATAAAAACCAGAATGAGCGTGTAAGTCCGGTTTTCTCCGAGACGGGCATTCAGGGCATCGGAGTAGAGTGCCGCAATGCCTACGGTGAGATTGAGTACCGTCCATACCACCCCGAAAAGTCCTGTCGGAAGATCTATCGCCATTAACACCGGTTGAACGAACCAGGCCATTGTCAGGGTGGCGGCTCCGATAATACCGGAGAACATAATGTCGTAACACAGACTTTTATTGGTTACCAGGGAATAACGTATGATGTTCAGGATATTGGTCAGGGGATGTACGATCCGGGTTTTTACATTGAACTCCCGTAAGGCCAGTGCTGCCGGGATCCCGATAAAAGCGATAAAAGTCTGGCAATAAAAAGGCAGACGTAACGAAGCGGTTGCCAGCAATCCTCCGGCAATCCCTGCAAAAGCTTCCGAAAAATTGCCTACCATCGTCACCTTACCCTCATATTTCAGGTATTCGTTTTCCCGTTTATAATGCAGCATCGTGTCGTAGAGCAGGGCGGAATCGGCTCCTGAAACCAGGCTTTGGCCGATCCCCAACAGTATTTCTGCAATAAAAAAGGCCCCGAAAGAATACGAGAAAGAATAACAGACGAATCCGCCGAAGGCCACCAGACAGCCCGTAAACAGGCAGTTTCGCCTGCCCCAGGCATCTGCCAGATACCCGGTAGGAATATCCAAAGTGACCAGAACCACCGAATATACACTTTTCAACAAAAAGATTTCCTTCAGTCCCAGACCGTTTTCTTCATAAAAAAGAACGATGATGGGCATGATCAGCGTGAACCACTTGGAGATTTTAATCAGGTATAGAGCAATGATGTTTTTCTTGAAAGACACGGTAACGGGTTTAATGCTTTCTTCTTTATAAATCATTTTCCAACGCGCTACAAAGGTAGAATTTTAGTTGTGAAATCAGGAATCTTTCTCTTTTTAATAAATTCTATCCGCTACCCGGGACGAATGGCATAAGATTTGCTTTTTGCACAAAGTTGAATAAAATGTGCAATAAAGTTTTTGTTTTAAATAAATTAATGTATTTTTGTTATAAATTTTAATCAAAAAGACCTTTTAAACTATGAAAATTGAAAAGATCAGCGATATGTTCGAGGTTCTGCGCAATAGTCCTCGTAAAAAGCGTCTGGCCGTTGCTTATGCAAACGATAGTCATTCCATAGAAGCCGTTCATGAGGCCGTAAAATTGGGGTTGGTTGAAGCCGTTCTGATTGGAGATGAGCAGGAAATATTCCGGGTATGCCGGGAGCAGGGATACGACCTGTCGGATTTTGAAATTGTTCACGAGCCTGTGGATGTGAAGGGGGCTCAAAAAGCGGTTGAATTGGTACGGGAAGGCAAAGCGGATGTGATTATGAAAGGATTGGTAAGCACGGATAAATACATGCGTGCCATATTGAATAAGGAAAAAGGATTGGTGGGGCAAAATGCGATCTTATCCCATGTGGTGGTGATGCAATGTCCGGCATATCACAAATTGCTGGTAATAAGCGACGTGGCTGTGATTCCTCAACCGGATCTGAATCAGAAAATCGCTATGATCAAATATGTTACTTTGACGGCACGGGCTTTGGGCGTTGAATGTCCGAAAGTGGCAATGATTGCTCCGACCGAACAGGTATTACCGAAACTACAGTCGACGGTGGATGCCGCTATCTTATCCAAAATGGCGGAGAGGGGACAGATTTGTTCACCTCATTTGGTAGAAGGTCCTATGGCTTTGGACGTAGCCATCGACCGTGAAGCCGCTCAGATTAAAAAAGTTTTCTCTCCGGTGGCAGGAGATGCCGATTGTCTGGTATTCCCGAATCTGGAATCCGGAAATGTATTTTATAAAGCAAATACGAAGATTTGCAAATCCGAGCAGGGAGCGATTTTAGTGGGAGCAAAGGTTCCGAGTGTACTTTCTTCCCGGGGAGACAGTGTACAAACCAAATTGAATTCGATCGCTTTAGCGGCTATTCTGGCGGATTAATTCCTTGTAAAAGGTATAAAAAATAGTTCATTCCACATTCATTCCATTTGAAAAAACGGAGTTCGCCCCCTTTAGAGGAGTGAACTCCGTTTTTATTAGTTGAGCGTTCCGTTTTCCGCTTTTTGAATCATGTCTTTGTTAGCGGTGATGTACACTTCCACCCGGCGATTTTTGGCCCGTCCTTCAGCAGTGCTGTTATCGGCTACCGGTTGGTCGTAAGCCAATCCTTCGGTGGTGATGCGGGAACGGCTGATGCCGTTTCCGACCAGAAAATTTGCCACGGCTTCGGCCCGTTCTTTCGAAATTTTTTCGTTTACAGCCCGGCTGCCGGTATTATCCGTATGCCCGTATATCGTAATGTCCGTATCCGGCGAATTTTTCAGGGAATTGGCAAATTTCGTCAATGCCTCCCGGGAGGCTGCACTTAATTCGCTTTTGTTGGTAGCGAACAAAATACCGTTATCGAAAGTTACTTTGATCGCCTGAAGATTATTGGCATCAGTAACGGATTCTACCTGGGCCCCCTGGATCGCTTCCAGTTCTTTTTTTTGCTTATCCATCCTCCGGCCGATCAAAGCGCCGGTTCCCGAACCTACTGCGGCTCCGATCGCGGCCCCGATAGCAGCTCCTTTTCCTTTTCCGGCCAAAGCTCCGATTCCGGCACCCAAAGCGGCACCGCTGCCTGCTCCGATCGCAGCCCCTTTTCCCGTATTACTCATACTGGCACAGCCCGGCAAAACCGAACCGGAAAATACGATACTCCCTCCGAGTATCAGCATCGTGATCATTTTTCCTGTTTTCATGTTTTAGTGTCTTCGTTTATTGTTTTACTTCGGCAAAATTATGAACAATCTATCAAAGTTGGGCTAAATTCAGATTGAATTTTATATTTTTGCGGAGTATTTAAAGCAAATGAACTAATTTTCAGATTTAAAAGATGTCAGTCTATTTTATCAGCGGCATAGATACGGATGCCGGCAAATCCATCGTTACCGGAGTACTCGCAAGAACTTTGAGCAAACAGGGTGTACGGGTGATTACCCAGAAATTTATACAAACTGGCTGTACCGGCATATCCGAAGATATTCTCAAACACCGGGAAATTATGGGGATCGCTCCTCAACCGGTAGACGAAGAAGGAACAACGTGTCCCTATGTTATGACTTATCCGGCTTCTCCGCATTTGGCAGCGGAAATCGACGGAATCCGTATCGAAACCGAGGGGATTCGCCAGGCTACCGAAAAGCTGGAACAACACTATGAAACCGTGCTGCTCGAAGGGGCGGGAGGATTATATGTGCCGGTAAGCCGGGATCTTTTAACTATCGATTATATCCGTCTTTGCCGGTACCCTTTGATTTTGGTTTCTTCTTCTAAACTGGGAAGTATCAATCATACCTTGATGAGTCTGGAAGTATGCCGGTATACGGGTATAGAGGTAAGCCACCTCGTTTATAACCATTTTCCGAATGACAGTGAGATTATAAAAAACGATTCGATCACCATCATCAGAAAATACCTCGGGGAACATTTTCCTGACTGTAAATTGCTGGAACTGCCGGTAATCCAGGGAAATGACTATCCTGACTTGATGTTGTAATTCATGAAGGAGCAATCGTTCTTTCGGAAAATCGAATTGCTGGCGCCAGCCAGGGACCGGAAAACCGCTCAGGCCGCTATCTGTAACGGAGCGGATGCCGTTTACATAGGGGCCCCTTCTTTCGGCGCCCGCCAGGCAGCAGGGAACAGTGTGGAAGATATTGCCGCCCTTATTCACTATGTCCATCGGTTTTATTGCCGGGTTTTTATTACGATGAATACCTTGTTGTATGACGAAGAACTGGCAGCAGCCGAACGGTTATGCAAGCAACTATATAAGGCGGGAGCGGATGCTTTGATCATTCAGGACCCCGGCTTACTCCAGTTGGATTTGCCTCCGGTAGCTTTACATGCCAGTACTCAAATGCATAATTACGATCCCGAAAGAATTAAGTTTTTAGATCGGTTGGGCTTTCAGCGTATTGTTCTCGCCCGCGAAATGAGTTTGGCACAAATTCGGGAAATCCGGAAAGACGTAAAAGCAGAATTGGAAGTGTTTATACATGGAGCTTTATGTGTCAGTTTCAGCGGGCAATGCTACTTATCGCACTATATGTGCGGAAGATCGGCCAATAGGGGGGAATGTGCTCAGCCTTGCCGGATGAAATGGTCGGTAAAAGACGCTACCGGCAAATTTTTAGTCCGGGATAAACATATCTTGTCCCTGAAGGATTTAAATCTTTCGGCTCATATCCCGGAATTAATCGAAGCGGGAGTCGATTCTTTTAAAATAGAGGGGCGGTTAAAAGATGAGAATTATGTAGCTAATGTGGTAAACCACTACCATTCGCTATTAAACCGGCAGCTCGGGACAGTTGCGGGAATAAAACGGGTCGGTTCGGGAAATATCGTTGCCGGGTTTACTCCCGATCCGGAACGGAGTTTTAACCGGGGGTATACGGATTACTTTTTTGCCGGAAGGCAAAAGGGAATGGTGAATCCGGATACTCCGAAATCAATCGGAAAGAAAGGGGGGACCGTCCGTCAGGCAAAAGGGAACCGGCTCACGGCCGAACTTTTCGAACCGGTGCATAATGGGGATGGTTTATGCTATTCGGACCGGGACGGATTAAAAGGAATCAAAGTCAACCGGGCGAAAGGTTCCTGCCTGATATGTAACGAAACACTAGCGATAAAACCGGGCACCGAAATTTACCGGAATTACGATCATCATTTCGTCACTTTACTGGAAAAAAACAAGTCTTTCCGGAAAATAGGGATACATCTGGAAGCCGAAGCTTTGTGCGACGGTCGTTTACAGTTGAACGTGAAGGACGAAGACGGTATACAAGCCCGGTACGAATCGGGGGAAGTATTTGAAGAAGCCCGGAATCCCGAACAGAAGGCAACTATTTGCCGTCAATTGTCCCGTTGCGGAGATACGGATTTTGTGTGTGAACGGGTCGGATATACCGGGAATAAAATATTGTTCATTCCTGCTGCTGCATTGAACGGCATGAGAAGGGAGTTGTTGCAGCAATTGGAGAAGGAACGGGCGAAATTTTATCCGAAGCTACCGGCCGGCCGGATCGATTCCTGTTTATTTTACCGGAAAGCGGTAGACTGGCATTGGAATGTCGTAAATGCGAAAGCGGAGGAATTCTACCGGAACCATGGAGTGGAAAGCATAGAAACGGGTTTTGAAAAAAATTCCGTTCTGAAAAATAAGGATCTGATGCGTACGCGTTATTGCCTGTTGTATGAATTGGGCAGATGCCGAAAGCGGAATAAAAATACGGACATAGAATTTCCTTTATTTTTAACCAATGGCGCTTTCGGTTTTCGTCTGGAATTCGATTGCAGTTCCTGTTGTATGAAAATCCTGGCGGAAGAGTGATATGATCGAACGGCTTTTTTTATTCAATCCGGATTTGGAAATGGCTATCGCTAACGGGGGATTGTATTATACGCCTCCGGCGAGGATTGTGAGAATGAGCCGGGAACTGGCTTATCTGCCGGCTTATTTCTCGAAAGAGGGCGACGGTATTTTATTGCCCTTCATACCGGATGCCGGCTTTGTAAAAAGCAGGAGAGAATGGTTCGGTTTACATCCCCGGATCGTCTTGAGGGAGAAGTGGCAGGAGGAGCAGGTACGGCAAATCGAACCCTGGGGATGGACACCCCGGGAATCTCATTACTTTAAACGGCAGGAAGTCTGGGACGATAACCGAAAGGAACTGTATAGCCGGAAAACAGCTCTCCGGATGCTGAACGAATTGGGGAAGGAACTGGATTTTGTCGACCGGGAAACGGTACTGCCGGTAATTTGTTATTCCCTGGAGGAGGTGAAAAAATGCCTGCGGGAAGGGGATTATCTGCTTAAAGCACCCTGGTCTTCTTCGGGACGGGGAATTCTGCCCTTATCTTCCGGCGGACTAAGCGGAAAATCTCAGGAATGGGTAAAGGGGGTATTGCAACGTCAGAACTATGTGATGGTCGAAAAACGATTGGATCGGGTGTGCGATTTTGCTATGGAATTCCGGATAGACGCCGGAGCAAAAGTGAACTTCCTGGGCTTGTCGGAATTCAGTACCGGAAAAGAGGGTGAATACAAAGGAAACCGTCTCGGTTCCCAGGAGGTAATCCGGAGGGAACCGGAGCGGTACGTCGGAAGTGAAATTCTGACCTTCGTTCAACGGGAGCTTCAAAAGCTGTTGGGCATTTTAATCGCTCCGTATTACGAGGGATATCTGGGGGTGGACATGATGATATACCGGGAAAAAACAGGGATATACAAAGTGCAGCATTGCGTAGAAATCAATTTAAGATAAAATATGGGGATACTGGCGCTTTTTTTGAGCGAACGTTATCTGGCGGCCGGGAGTGAAGGCGAATTCTTTATCACTCACCGGAAAGGGCCGTCGGAAACCTTTCGGTGTCACCGGGATTTACAACAAACCCATCCTCCGGTTTTCCGGGAGGGAAAATTGGTCAAGGGTTATGTGCATCTGACTCCTGTAAATCCGGATACGGCATTTTTGGCAGGTATGAAGGTCCGGCCCGGATATTAAAATTCCGATTCGTCCAGATTCATATTTACGCTTTGGGATTTTACTCCTAAAATCTGGTCGATAACCGGCGTAATATCTTGGTTTTTATGAATTTTGATCGCTTTGATTCCTGCAGCTTCCGCTGCTTTGATATCCCGCACTCCGTCACCGATAAGGTAGGATTTGTTCCGGTCGATGTGGAATTCTTCCACGGCTAAATTAATCATATACGGAGAAGGCTTGCGGCAGACACAGGTCTTTACGCTTTCGTGGTGAGGACAATAATATATTTTATCTATGGTAATTCCGTGTTTGGCAAATTCGGCACACATGTAGTCGTGCACCTCTTTTACGTCTTCGTGCGTATAAAGTCCTTTAGCGATACCTCCCTGGTTGGTAACGATAAAAAGAAGATAACCGGCCTGTTTCAGGCGTTGCAGACCTTCGATGACGCCCGGATTGAATACCACGTCCTCTTTCCTGTAGATATAATAATGCCCTTCGTCACAATTCAGAGTCCCGTCCCTGTCCAGAAATACAGCTTTTTGGAGCGGAACCGGTTGCACAGGCGAGACGGTTACCGGTTTTTTCTTTCTTTTTTTTCTTCCGTATGCTAAAGGCTTCATATATTTCGATATTAGTGCATTATTTTAAAAATCAATTCTTTCAGTAATTCTCCATCGGGAATTCCGGCATTTCCTACGCCTTTCGATTTCATATCGTATTCCCTTAACAAGGAAATGATCTTAGCGCATTTGACGGCGTTGTATACTTTTGCGCCTTCGGTATAGTCTCTCAGAAAGAAGGAATGTATACCGAGGATCCGGGACATCTCCTGAAGGTTAGGAGTAGTTTTTTTCTGATAGTGGTAGGTCAGCAGGTTCAGGAAATATTTGAAAAGAGTGGCGATGATCAGCACCAGCGGATTGTTTCGGGGATTTGCTCCGAAATAGGAGACGATCCGGTTCGCTTTCAGATAATCTTTCCGGATAACGGCCGTTTGCAGCTCGAAAGAATTGAATTCTTTGCTGATACCGGTATGTTGTTCCACCAATTCTTCTTTGATCGTTCCCCCTGCGGGAAGCAGCAAAGAAAGTTTGTCGAGTTCATGAGCGATGCGGCTCAGATCGGTTCCCAGACTTTCGGCCAGAATGCCGGCGGCTTTCGGAGTAATTCCATAGGTTCCCGACTGACAATAGGTAATAATCCATTCGGGAATTTTATTGTCATATAATTTGTTGGAATCGAACCATACACAATGGGGAGAAGCGTTCAGCTTTTTGAATACATTTTTTCTTTTGTCGGCTTTCTTATTTTTATAGGCGAAAAGGAGCAGGGTGGAAGCCTGAAAATGATCGATATAAGGCGTCAGATTATCGAAATCCCGGATATTCTGAGCTTCCCGTACGATGACTACCTGATAGGGAGACATCATGGGAAAACGGCGGGCAGTATCGGTCACCGTCGTCATAGAAACCTCATTTCCGTATAATACGGTCAGATTGAAAGATTTTTCTTCTTCTCCCAGGACCGTATTTTCAAGCAACTCGGTAATCCGGTCGATAAAATAAGGTTCTTCCCCGTTCAAAAAGTAAATCGGTTTATACCTTTTTGCTTTTATGTCTCTGCTGATTTCTTCGAATGTCATATCTGCCCGATGTTTATGCAAAGGTAGTAAATCTAAATTTCTCCCCCTTCGATTTTCTGTACAATTTCTTCTATTTCCCGGTCCTCTCCGGCGGGATCGTAGGCAGCTTTCAGGTTATTTCCGAAAAGCAGGGCGATAGATTGCCAGAAATAAGCGTTGAAAGCTCCCCGGTATTCCCGGATATGAGCGAAAGAAGTGTGATTGGTTTCCCGGTATATCAATCGGATGAGAATGCGTCCTTGTGTGATACTGAGCTTCATCAGAGGTTTCTTGAAGGCTTTCATCAACTCCCGGTATTGCTTTTTTATTACTTTTTTCTGTTCGGCTTTATTCCGGGTTCGGGCGATTTCAGCTTCGATTTCCCTTATTTTTGCTGCAGCGATTTTGGCATAGGGATATACTTTTTTTACGTTGTATTCCAGCCGGGCCTTTCTTCTGTCATAACGTTTATAATACCTTTTGCTTCGGGTTTTTCCATACACATTCACTTCTTGCAACAGTACAACAGGAATAGTATCCTCCTCAACTGTTCGGACAGGAGGAATGGAATCCTGAGCTTTTAAAGCGTTTGCGTAAAATAAAGATAAAAGTATGATCCCTATTATTCTCGGCATACCAAAATATTTTGCTATTTTTGACAGGTAAAAATAAGAATATTTGTGGAGGAACAATTTCAAGAACTGTTTAAAATAAGACATAACCGAAAAAATGTCTCCGTCGGCGATATTCTGATCGCCGAACCTTTTCTGGAGGGAAGGTATTTTTCCCGTTCGGTGGTTTTTGTGGTAGAGCATGACGAAAAAGGTTCGATCGGCTTCGTCCTGAACAAACCGATGTCCTATTCTACGTCGGAATTGGTAGAAGAGTTGAAGGATTACGATTTTCCGGTCTATATCGGGGGACCCGTAGAACAAAACCAGTTGTATTATTTACATACGCATCCTGAATTGAAAAATGCTTTACCGATAGTTGACGGGATTTATTGGGGGGGCGATTTTACCGATTTGACGGAGAAATTAAGGGCGGGAGACGTATTTCCCGGGGAGATTCGTTTTTTTGCCGGGTATAGCGGTTGGGAAGGCGGTCAGTTGGAAAACGAACTGAAGGAAAATTCTTGGATGGTGGGGAAAATAAGCCGGGAAAATTTTTTTAAACTGCCTTATCCGGGCTTGTGGGAAGAATCGATGAGTGAACTGGGAGGACGGTATAAAATCTGGGCTAATTTTCCGGAGGATCCGATAATGAATTGAATAGAAAGAGCATACGATACAAATAAATAAATAGAAAATAGCAGGCTGTTCTGTCGCTATTCCGAAAGGAAGAGAGGAAAGTCCGGGCAACGCAGGGAATCGTGCTTCCTAACGGGAAGATGTCCGCGAGGGTGTAGTAACGTAACAGAAAATAACCGTTTCATTCGTGAACTTTCCGGAGGGAACGAAGAAATAAGGGTGAAAAGGTGAGGTAAGAGCTCACCGGCGTTCCGGGCGACCGGAGCGGCCGTACGTCTCACGAGTTGCAAGACCATGTATACCGACGTTTTAAGCTTTCCCGGCCGAGTCGGGGGGTAGGTTGCTAGAGCTGCGGAGTGATCCGCAGACCAGATAAATGACAGAAACCGCAAGGTACAGAACCCGGCTTACAGGCCTGCTATTTTTTCTACCGATAAAATAGCCTTAAATTTAGAGTGTTAATTGTTTATGAAATCAATCAGAGAAGTATTTAGAATGGGGTACGGCCCTTCTTCCAGTCATACGATGGGACCCAGTCAGGCGGCGGAGTTTTTTAAAAACAAGCATCCGCAGGCGGATAAATTCCGGGTTACTCTCTATGGAAGCCTGGCTTTGACAGGGAAAGGACACGGTACGGATACCGTTATACATAAAGTGATCGGGCGTCCGGAAGATACCGAGATCGTTTGGGAATCGGGGATCACTTTGCCGCGGCACCCGAACGGCATGGTTTTCGAATCCATAGAAAAAGGAGGTTACCGATAAGTGGGAAGTCTACAGTGTAGGCGGCGGCGCTTTGTGGGACGAACGCGGGACTTTCGATTCCGAAGAGGTATATCCGGTTACGACCATGAGAGAAGTGTTGAATTGGTGTAAAAACGAGGGGTGTACGTTGGTGGACTACGTATTGGCCCATGAAAAACCGGATATTTTGGATTATCTGTCCGAAGTATGGGAGCAGATGCAGCAAACCGTTAAAAACGGTCTGGAAAACGAAGGCGTATTGCCGGGAACCCTGAAACTGGCCCGCAAAGCCAGTTCCTATAACATTAAAGCGATGCAGGCTTCCGGTTCTTCCCGTCCTATGGGCATGTTGTTTGCTGCGGCTCTGGCGACTTCCGAGGAAAATGCGGGAGGCGGACGGGTGACGACGGCTCCCACTTGCGGAGCTTCGGGGGTAGTGCCTGCCGTTATGTATTTTCTGAAGCATGACCAGGGTATGACGGATCGTCGGATTGTCCGCGGACTGGCTACAGCTGGATTAATCGGTAATATTGTAAAGAGCAACGGGTCCATTTCCGGGGCGGAAGTAGGGTGCCAGGGGGAATTGGGAACGGCTTGCGCCATGGCTGCCGGAGCGGCTACCCAGATATTGGGGGGCACACCCCGGCAAGTGGAATATGCTGCGGAAATCGGTTTCGAACATAACCTGGGACTTACTTGCGATCCGGTATGCGGATATGTACAGATTCCTTGTATCGAACGTAACGCCTTCGTCGCTCAAAAAGCCCGGGAATGCGCTATATACGCCCTTTTTTCGGACGGACGGCATATGGTGACTTTCGACGATGTGGTGAAAACGATGATGGAAACCGGCCGCGACATGCAGGCGAAATACCGGGAAACCGGCCTGGGCGGATTGGCCCGGGTATGCCTGAAGCGGTTGAAATGCGGCTTTAACGACAATATGTAAGGGATTTGTGAAACTAAAATAGACGAAGGACGTTAGTTATGTAGGATTTAAAGGCATTCATTATGGATAGGGTAAAACTGAGAGTTTTAGGTTTATCGTACAGCATGTCCCAAACCGGGGCGTATGCCCTGATTCTGGCCGATGAACAGGATATCCACCGGATTCCGATTATTATTGGAATGCCGGAGGCCCAGTCGATAGCCATTCAGTTGGAAAAATTGCAGACGCAACGCCCGCTGACTCACGATTTGATTAAAAATCTGACCGACCATTTGAATGTAAACTTGAAGGAAGTGTTTATTTATCGGCTGGATGCAGGCATTTTTTATTCGGAATTATATTTCGAAACGGAGTCGGATAGTATTAGGATAGATTCCCGGACTTCAGATGCCATAGCCCTGGCTTTACGTTATGGCTGTCCGGTATACACGGTTCCCGAAATTGTAGAAAAGGCCGGTATCCTGGTGAGCCAGGAAGTGAGGGAACAGCAGCAGGGGGAAATACACGACAATGTGGTGAATGTAGAAGAAAATCAGTTTAAAGAATACACCGTGCAGGAATTGACCAAACTGATGGATGAAGCGATCCGCAATGAGGATTACGAAAAGGCTTCCAAATTCAGAGATATGTTGAAAGCCCGGACGGGCAAATAAAGGTGTAATTTGTTATCAAGTAAATAAAAGACTTATGAACAGTATTAAATTCGATTACAGCCAGGTCTGTAATTTTGTGAAGGAAGAGGAAATCAGTGCGTTGTTTCCTCAGGCTGAAGAAGCCTTGAAAAGTCTGAAAAACGGAACATGTAAAGGAAATGATTTTTTAGGCTGGATCGATTTGCCGGCAGAGATAACGGAAGAACAGTTGGAGGATATAAAAAGCACGGCGGCCGAATTGCGCGCCCGCACTCAGGTGGTGGTAGTTATCGGCATCGGAGGTTCTTACCTGGGTGCCCGGGCTGTGATCGAGGCGCTTTCCGATAGCTTTCACAATTATACGGATACAGGCATGAAAGTGATCTTTGCCGGACACAATATCGGGGAAGATTATTATTCCGAACTGATGAAATATCTGGAAGATAAGGAATTCGGGATTTGCGTGATCTCCAAATCGGGTACGACGACGGAACCGGCTATCGCTTTCCGTTTGTTGAAGGAGATGCTCGAGAAAAAGGTGGGCAAAGAAGAAGCGGGCAGGCGGATTGTGGCGATTACCGATGCGGCGAAAGGCGCGCTTCGTACCCTGGCCGAACAGGAAGGATATAAAACTTTTGTCATTCCCGATAATGTGGGGGGAAGATTTTCCGTATTGACCCCCGTCGGGCTGCTTCCCGTGGCCATAGCCGGTTTCGATATCGGGGCTTTGGTAAGAGGAGCCGTAGAGATGAGGGCGGCTTCCCTGTCCGGTCCCCATAGCCAGGCTTTGCAGTATGCTGTAACCCGCACGGCCCTGCACCGGAAAGGCTATGCCGTCGAATTATTGGCCGATTTTAATCCCAAGCTGCATTTCATCATCGAATGGTGGAAACAGCTTTACGGAGAGAGCGAGGGCAAAGAAGGCAAGGGAATATTTCCGGCCGGCGTCGACTTCACAACAGATTTGCATTCTATGGGACAGTATATCCAGCAAGGTTCCCGTATACTGATGGAAACGGTTATATCCGTAGAAAATCCTCATTATCACGTGGAAATTCCTTTCGATGGAGCCAATCTGGACAAATTGAATTTTCTGGCCGGCAAGCGGGTAGATGCGGTGAATAAAATGGCCGAATTGGGTACCCGCATCGCTCATGTAGACGGAGGGGTGCCGAATATGCAGATCGTTATGCCGGAATTAAACGAAAAGTTTATCGGGCAATTGTTTTATTTCTTCGAACTGGCCTGCGGAATCTCCGGCATTCTTTTAGGGGTGAATCCTTTCGACCAACCGGGCGTAGAAGCTTATAAAAACAATATGTTCGCCCTTTTGGAGAAACCCGGTTATGAGGAAGCTTCTAAGAAAATCAAGGAAAAACTTTAATAGAGACCTGTTGAGATTAGGGGGAAAGGAGCGATCTTTTCCCCTTTTTTCGTATTTTTGCACCCACACACTGATAAAGCAATATATTTATGAGAACTATCGCAATTTTGTGCGGAGGGGGTCCCGCTCCGGGCATCAATACGGTTGTGGGAACCGTAACCAAAGTTTTTTTGAATGCCGGTTACCGGGTTTTAGCTATTCACGAAGGATACAAAGGGCTTTTTTCCGATCGGCCTGAAGTGGAGGAACTGACATTCGAAAAAGCGGACGTCATTTTCACCCGGGGAGGTTCCCTGATCCGGATGAGCCGGTTTAAACCGAAAGATGAAGATTTCACTACATCAGTATTTGAGAAATACGGAATCGAACTTTTAGTTACCGTGGGAGGGGACGATACGGCTTCGACTGCCAACCGGGTGACCAAATTTTTATCGGAACGCTGCTTGCCTGTAAAAAATATTCATGTCCCCAAAACGATAGACAATGATTTGCCTTTACCGGAAGGAGTGCCCACTTTCGGATTCATGTCGGCTAAAGAAATGGGGATTCAGATCGCCAAAGTCGTGAAGTCGGAAGCGGCGACCACCCAAAACTGGTATTTATTGATGACGATGGGAAGGGAAGCCGGCCATCTGGCTTACGAAATCGGAAGAGGCATACAATCGGCCATGATCATTATTCCCGAAATGTTCCGACACACGGAAATCACCCTCGACAAAATCGTCCGCCTGATCGTTTCCGCTATGGTAAAACGCCGGATTCTGGGTCAAAAATCGGGAGTAACGGTGGTGAGTGAAGGTATTTTTCATTTTCTGAAAAAAGAAGATATGGCTGCCGCCGGATTTGTTTTTCAGCAGGATGCTCACGGACATCCGGAATTAAGCGATGTCAGTAAAGCCCATATTCTGAACCGTATCGTTCGCAACCGTTTGGAAAGGCTCGGATTGGATATGGTGAGCCGTCCGGTAGAAATGGGGTATTCCTTACGCTGTGTCGATCCCTGTGCCTTCGACCTGAGCTATTGCACCACTCTGGGAATAGGAGTAAAACAACTCTACGAAGCAGGGTACACCGGTTGTATGGTCGCTACGGACATCCACCGCAATGTGGTTCCCGTTTTTCTGAAAGATGTGGAAGACGAAAGCGGACGGATTCGGACCCGTTTGGTCAATATGGACCGGGAAGAAGTCCGTCTGACCTTTCAGGAAATCGTTTATTCTCTGAAAACGGAAGACCGGCCGCTGGCCCTGGAATATCTGCATTCCCCCGAAACTTACGAATGGGAGAATATCCTGCGTTGAGATTTTACACCTCCGGGTATTTCCGGAGTGCTCTGCCCACCGGAATGTACCGCGGTTTCCGGTTCTAAACGCCGGTTTGGGAACCGAAAAGGGAAACGTGAAGACGGTCGCAATACCGCCAGCCGTTTTTAATGCAGTGCGCCAGGGTATTCCTGCTGTTCTTCTGCAATTCCGCTTTCGTAGCTCCCAGCGGCATCAGCAGGATATCCTCGTTTTTCCAGCCTTTTATCTGTGAAAGCAGGGATTTTATTTCGTCGGTATCCGCTTCCCGGGAATAAACGAATTTCAATTGAAAATCTTTCCCGTATTTCCGGGCGTGCAGAATCAACGAATTGAGGGCTTCGGGATTCAGCCGTAAACGGTTATGTGCTTTGTCGAAGGGAGGCGGGGGAACCGAACCGGACAGTTTGGGAGAGAGACTGAAAAAATCGATGGCCCCGGCTAAACTTTCATCGTATAGAGTGGCGTTGGTTTCGATGGTGATGTGGTAACCGGGTTCTGCCTGTTTCAATTCGCGGCATAACCGGGCCAGCGGTTGCGCCTGGAGAAAGGGTTCGCCTCCGGTGAGAACGACGTGGCGGATATTTCCGGTATTCCGGGTGACGACCGCGCAAATTTCTTCTACCGGGAGTCTTTGCGTATTTTTTACGGCGTAAGAGGCATAGGCCGTATCACAGGGAGAAATTCCGCCCTCCTCGGTTTTCCAGTTACAATGGAGGTTGCATCCGGCTAACCGGATAAATATTGAAGGTATACCGTTCAACTTCCCTTCTCCCTGAATGGTTCCGGCAAAGGGAAAGCCGGAAGCCGGTTTTTGGGGTAAAATTTTACCTTTTCCGTCTTTCGTGACCGGAAAAATACCGTCTTCTGCCAGGGTCAAATAAGTTGTTTCCACCAGTTGTCGTCCTTCCATTCTTCGGTAATTCCGCTTGAAAACTTAATATCTGCGGCCGTAAAATTCACCCATCTCAAATCTTCCCGGAAAGCTTCCGCATAACCGGTGACCGTTTCATGCACTCTAACCGAAGAAAGGGTTACGTGTCCTTCTCCGTTCTTGAGTTCCGTAGTTTTCAGAATTTGGTCCAGCGCGTAGAAGAACAATAAGGCGAAACCTTCGGCCGAGGGGGAAATCGGTATCTCCGCTACCCGGCGGTTAAAAGTGTAGATAAAAGTTTTATATTCCTCGGATTCCCCTTCCCACAGAGAATAAGAATGGTCGAAACTTCCGATAAACTCCTTTACCTTATCGAGCAATCCGAAATCCAGGATCATACAGCCCCGGTCCAGTTTGTCGGAAGTAATAAATACTTCTACGGTGTAGGAGTGACCGTGTATATTTTCCCGGCAATGGCGGGAAGAGCAATTCCGGACGATATGGGCGCCTTCGAATTTAAACAGTTTCCGAATCAGCATGGGGTGAAAATTTAATTGGATTTTTCAGCAGGTGTTTCCGCCAGGGCGGGGTCGTCTATTCCGGCTTGCCGGAAGGCGCGTGCCCGTAACAGGCAACTGTCGCAGCTTCCGCAGGGTTTTTCGCCTCCCCGGTAGCAACTCCAGGTTTGTGCGAAATCCACGCCCCGAGAAGTTCCCAGCCGGATTTCTTCCGCTTTCGTCATATGCAGGAAAGGAGCGTGGATCGTGATTCTTTGTTTCTTCTCGGCTCCCAGAATTGTTCCCAGATTGACGGCTTCTTCCATAGCCCGGATAAATTCTTCCCGGCAATCCACATATCCGGAATAATCGGTTTCGCTGACGCCTATAAAAATATCCGTCACTCCCAGGGCATCGGCATAAGAAGCGGCTACCGAGAGGAATACCATATTCCGGGCGGGGACATACGTATCCGGGATATCCGTGCGTTCCGTATTCCCGTCCCCGATTTCCATTTGTTCGTCGGTGAGGGAAGAGCCTCCCCACTGATTCAGTAGGAGGCGGACGATTTTATGTTCTTTCACCTCCGCTTTTTTGGCAAGGCTCCGGGCGCAGTCGGTCTCCCGGTTGTGCTTTTGGCCGTATTCGAACGTCAGGGCGTACAATTCGTCGAATCCCTGGGACCGGGCCACATATAAGGCGGTCGAAGAATCCAGTCCGCCGGAAAGTAAGACTATCGCTTTTTTCATCTTATTCATTTTATTCGCCGCAAAAATAAGGATAAAAAACGACAATCCCGCAATCAGGGGGACGGGGCAATTGTGTGAACAGTTGCCCCGTCCCCCTGATTTATTAAAATTATACTTAAATTTGTACTTTCTAATAAAACCATACTATTCAGCAAATGACGGAAGTATTCAAACTGAAACCTTTTCAGCAGGAAGCTGTATCGGTTATTTCTTCTCAGCTAGGTAAAAAAGAAAAGATTTTGATTTCTATGCCGCAAGGTTCCGGCAGGATGATTACCTTGGTGACGGCTCTACATGAATATTACAAATCGGATTCGGGACGGACTTTGCTTATAGTAGATAGCCAAGTTCTGAAACAACACTTAAAATCAGTAGTGGAACAAGTTTTTGGCTCTAAGGATATTGTTTCCGACTCTTTGGTCTCTTTGACGAAAGGAAAATTAATATTCATCCAAACGATGAACTGGCTCCTGAAACATAAGGAACAAGTTGCTCCCGATGCTTTTGCTGTGATTGTTTATGTCGATTACGATCACTTGGCTATCCAGCGGGGTGAAAGAAATATTCGTATGCTATGGGATTATTTTAAACCGCTTACGAGTATGGGGATGGGTTATGATACCCGTCCTGTCCGGTCGTTTTTTGGAGAAATTACATTTCGGTATACCCTTCAGGATGCTATATCCGCGGGAGATTTGCGTTCCTGGGAAGTAGAACCAATCGAAATCCCGGTGGAAAAATCGGATTATTACCAGCTGAGAAGCGGGAAAAATATTCTGGAGTATCAGGGAGCGGTACAACGGATTTCGGAATATCTGACCGGACATTTGGCAGATAAAAAGACCGTTGTATTAGTTACTTCACAACAAAATGCGCTTGATTTATCGGAAGCGGTTAATGCTCAAACGGAAAGCAAAGCGTTCAGTTTTCCTTTAATTGCTACTGTCGACGCGGCATCGCGTCAAAAAGTAATACACCGATTCCGGGAGGGGTCTGAAATTAAGATGCTGATAGGTGTGAATTTATTATTATGGGAAACGGATTTGATAGATATCGATTGTATTGTCCTTTTAAGGAGATTCAAAAATGTCAATGCTTTTTTAAATGCAATCTCCGTTTTTTTGAAAAAAGGGGAAAAAACAAATCCGATTCAGATTAAAGATTTTGTGGGTATGGATTTTAGTTCGGGTTTAGCCGATAAGGATATATCCGTATCGCAAGAGCCGGGAAATGCTGAAGAATACGCAAAGGCACAGAGGTTATCCAGAACTCATATCGATTATGCCGACCGGAACCGCTTGACGGCAGTCTTGGGGGTGAAAGAGATTGCCGGGGAGTTAGCGGATATTCTATTGGAAATGCCTGGTGAGCAGGGACGTATGATCGGGATATTCGGGAAATGGGGAAGAGGCAAAACATTTTTAAAGAATTAAACCTGGGAGCTTATTCAAGGTAAAAACTAAAATGTTATTCGAATAGATTTTCAGGCGTGGAAGTATCAGGATACCCCGGCGATATGGGCTTATTTATATGAAAAATTTGCTTCCGCTTATTATTGCTCGGCTAAAAGTGGCTGGGGCAGGCTACTTTACCAGTTAAAACTCAACTATAAACGCTTGGGTTATCGGAGTATTCTTTGGTTTACAGTGACTTTTGTAAGTTCTTTCCTGCTGGGTTTTTTAATTCCTTTTGGAACTAAAATAAATTGGATCTACCAGATTGTGACCAGCTTAGGGATATCTACCGTGTTCAGTATTCTCCTGATTCTTTTCAGATACAGGAATTCGGCCCGGGAATTATTCCGAAAATATTATACCCAAGTATCATTCCACCATTTATTGGGAATTCAGGCCGAAATACAAAAAGAGTTGAAAACATTGATCGAAGTGTGGACCGGGAAAAACGCTGATTTTAAGATCATCCTTTTTGTTGACGATATAGACCGGTGTTCGGAAGAGAAAATTGTCCGGATAATCGATTCCCTCCGGGTGATGTTAGATGATCCGCAATTGTCTGAAAGAATTGTTATTGTAGCTGCTATAGACGAAAGAATTCTTAAAATGGCAATACAGTATAAGTATGCGGCATTAGTGGATGGCGGGCAAGAAAAGGAAAAAAGCAGAGAATTAGTTTCCGAATATATGGATAAATTGTTTTTGATAGGATTGAAATTGGGTAATCTGACTTCCGAAGAAGTAGATGAATTTTTCAGGGCTTTTACCGAACAAGATCGGGAAGAAGGGGAATTACCCTTATTGGAGCAACTTTTGTCGTCTGTTTCGGAAAAGGAAGAAGAAGATCCGGAAAAAGAAAATCATCCATCCGGCAAAGGAGAGAAAAAAGCGTCCGGTCCTGAACCTGATACAGAAGAGGAGATGGATCCGGAACGGGAAGCATGGCAAGAAGTAGAAGAGGAAGCAACCTTAAACGGACAGGAATCACCTCAGATTCCGGATAGAAAACTTACCCGAGAGGAGATAAACGTCTTGAGAAAAACATTGCAGGCTTTTCCGCATAAAACTCCTCGCCAAATCAGAGTTTTTTATTATCGTTATATCTTAGCAAAACATTTATTGATCAAGATTGCCCCCGATGTTGTTTGGACTAAATCTTCTCATATTGAAAGCTTTGTAAAGATTTTGTTAATTCTCAGCGATGCTGCCGATTCTGCCGAAATGATCGCGCAGGAAAAAATGGCATTGAGCCGGGAGACAGCCGGGTTATATAAAATAGCGTTATTAGATGGGATAGAAATACCTAAAAAGGATTATAAAATCTTATTAAAGGTGCTCGATCTGGTGATAGGCTATTAAATCGATCGGCGGAACCCCTGATTGGCTGTGTGTGTGAATGGGATTTCTATGATATCTGCAACGAATTGAAATATCTCCTGGGATACTCCCTCTACTCCTGCAAGCATGCGGGAGGGGCCTCCGTGGCAGTTTTGACCGCGTACAGGAGGGGCATGCAGATCCGGAGGACGCTTGCGGACCGCCGGCCTCTGTCTATGCTGAAGGTATCGGGACGGTTTTGAAGAGAGAACCGTTCATCTTTGGGCAAATCATTTATCCACAATTCCGACAAATTCTCCTATGACTATAAAACCTTCTTCATCTTTTATTTGAAGGGATGAGTAGTTTTGGTTTAGGGGATGCAAAATGATGCATTCATGCGTCCATTCTTCCGTTTCCGGATCATATTTTTTCTCGCTACTGTATTTTTTGATAGAGTAACTTCCACCGTATTCAAAATCGTAATGCTCCCGGTGTTGAACGAGGACAATTTTACCATTGCGGGAGCCGACAATACCAGTGCGGAATACGCATAAGTCTCCATCTTTGATGCGGGGTTCCATAGAGTGGCCGTTTGCCCGGACAATGAACATACCTGGATTTAGCTTGCCTATTCCTTCTACTTTTATCCAACCTTCTTCCTCTACCTGCTGCCATTCGCTGAATTTTCCACAAGCTGCTTGCAAAGTGTAAAGGGGAAGATAGTCGACATATTTGACATCCTCGTTGACTTTTGCTTCAATACGGGGGCCTTGGGGTTTGGGTTGGGAAATTTCTTTTATTACCGGTTGGGGAACTCCAAGCTGTTGCCTGAAATAATTTTCCAGTGGTTTATCGCAAAAATAGACATAGCATCCCTTCATTCCACGGGTCAGTAATGTCCGGTACGTATTTTTTATAATTTCTTCAGCAAGAGGCAATCCTTCTTCCGGTTTTTTTCTGATCAGTGTCCGGATTCCCCATACAGACCGGTCCATACTGGAACGTTTTAAAGCGTCTGTGATGATTTTTCCGTTTTCATAGCGGAGATCATGGCCGACAATGACCCCGACATACTCTAAATCTAGACCCTGACAGGTGTGAATACAACCGATCTCGTTAATGGAATGTTTGCCGATGATCCAGGTACTTCCTTCTTTTTTCAGATTCCATTTCATGGCAAATTCAAAATCCGGAATTTTAACATCAGTGGCGGTTGGATTTTTTTGGCTGATCCAATCCCAGCAATAACCGGCGACCATCCTGGATTTATTATTTACTTTGTTCTTTTCCCGGATAACTTTCAACAGTTCGTTGGGATCAGAAAAAATTTGAAAATCAAAATCATCCTGTGATAAATGAGGATTAGCCGTGTCGGTGATTTGTAATGTATTGTCCAGCCACGCCAGATAACCGTCCGACCCATTGCAACGGAATTGTGAGGTTAATTTGAGTGTCTTTACAGTACAATGATATTCACGGGCTATTTGCTTGATATACTTGGTATTGCCGATATCTTTGATGTGGACGCGTTGGCGGTTATCTATGAAAAAGATGGAGCATTTCGCTGCTTCAATGATCTCACGGATCTGATTTTCTCCTTTATTTTGGTAGCGTCCGCTTTTCTTATTCAGGCGGTGGGCTTCGTCGACAATAAGAGTATCGAAAGCATTGGCAGGTATATCGTAGAAACAACCGGAACCGCCGAACATATTATCGATCTGGTTTCTTTTCAGCGTTCCTTTCAATTTTATTGCATATACCGAACGTGGTGCAGCATTTTTTGAAATATATCTGGCAAGTAAACCTTCCTCTGTAGCTTTTACTAACAAATTGACGGCTACGATGCTTTTTCCGGTTCCCGGTCCTCCTTCGACAATCAATACTTGCTTTTTATCTTGGTCGGCTTTCCGGATCATACTGAGGGCGGTTTCATAGACCAATTTTTGGCTATCGAGCAGGATAAATTCCTGATTTCCTTTAATCATCGAGCCCATGCAATCTGCCAATTGTTTGGAGGGCCGAAACCTTCCATTTTCCATTTGGTAGAGGATATCCTCGGGGTCGCCGTATTTTACAAATTTCTTGATAAAATTGCGTAATCTCTGTGCATCGGATTGGAAGAAAGGGGGAGCTTTAGTAATATAAGGTTCATAAAAAGGGTGGGTGATTACATTGTCTTTTGGGTAATTGTGCAGATAAGCACAGGGGATCAGTGCTATTTTCTCTTCTTTGATCGTTTGATTCACGTCCTCCAGGGTGGCAGCATAGGACCAGGCCTGATAACAGGGATGATCGGTCTCCGATATTCCTTTTTGGAAACGTGTTTTTACAATGGCGTCTTTTTCAGTCCTTTCAGCCCATTCCCATTGTTTCAGTTCAATAATGATGGCTTGTTTTTCCAGTTTCTCGTTGAGTCCTGTGATGATAAAATCGATACGGAAGGAAGTCAAGGGTATTTTGAATTCGATGGAAATTCCCGCATCCATGGGTATTTCCGGATCTTCCATAATTCTATCCATATAGGACATAGAATTTTTCCAGGAGAAGGTCTCATTAGCAGAGGTGCTGCGGCCTAAATGGGTTTTATAAGCCTGCAATATTTTTTTGTCTATTTCATTACTGAAAACATCCTCCCGGAACCCCTGTTTGGTCGACTGGTATACAATCATAACTCATTATATTTTTTAGCGGTTCCCCTTGCTTTGTCGGCCGGGTATTTCTCCCCGTTCTTCCGGATTTTCTCGAGTACGATGTTAAATATATCAAGTTGGTGTTTTTCTGCCAATAAAAAAGCATACGCCAGCACATCCGCCAATTCTTCTTTCAGCCGATCAGGGTTCACCGTTTCGGCCTCGCTCTCTTTCTTCCACAAAAATAGCTCGTTCAGTTCCGATGCCTCCAGCAGCAATGCCAGCGCCAGGTTCTTCGAATCGTGAAACTGCGCCCAGTCCCGCTCGTCCCTGAACCGGATCAATGCCTCAATAGTTTCCTTATATTTGTCCATATTTTTCGCTAATAATTTTAACCAAAAATAGGAAAATGTTTTGATGTGGGGAAAGAATTTTAGAATATAAATTTTAGGGCTCTTCTACAGAAATGTAAAAAATATCGTTTATTTTTTGAATCTTCCGTTAATAGCGGAGGGAAGAAGGAGTGATGCTTTGTCTGCTAATACGGTTGTATTTCCGGATTGGGATTTGAAGAAATTCGTTTATCAAATTATCCGGCAAATTCTTCTGTAAGTAACCAAGGAGAAGGTTTGCGAGTTATTTTTAAATTTCATTGGGTAGGATGTCCGGGTCTCGGGATTTTGAAATATCTGAATTTTTTTGTAAATTGGAAAAACTCCCGGTTGGGAGGAGGTGTAATATTAAAATTTAAGTGGAATGAAAACAAAAACATTGCTGAAAGGTGCGGTGGTAGCTATTGTACTTTTCGTGGGGGGTACCCTCCTTGCTCTTTCTCCGGGCATCAGCTGCGAGGGAACGGTAAGTGACCAGTATGGTTCTCCGATTGAAGACGTTTATGTACGGAGTACCGTAAATCCGGAATTATGGAATCAGACCGATGCGAATGGGCATTACTTTTTGTCCGGTCTGGCACCGGAATCGACAGTGGAAGTGGTTGTGCCGGCAGGTTTTTCTGCATCCGGCAGTACCGTCAGTCAACCGCTGAGAGGGCAAAGTAACGTTGTCGACTTTACTTTGCACGACGACAGTTATTGATCCTTTATAGCTGTATAGTCGGCATGCTTTAATTTTTCGTTATTTTCCTGGTTGGTAAATTCGCACCTTGCCTTTCAGTAGAACAGGAATAATACGCATCACACATTTTGTGGGATTATTTGGTGTTGAAAGTTCTACAGGTATTGCGAAGCCTCCAGCCTTTCGATTCGGTAATCCCACATTTTTCACTGGGTGTTGAAAACCATAAGTACATAATACGGAGGAAACAGGGCAGAAATATGCAAATTTTCCTGCGATATATTATTATTTCAGTTCTTTTACTTCCCTCTGAAGCCGGATATGTTTATCTGGTGGGGGAGACCTCCCCAATTAAGAATACCTTTCCCTCTTTTACTGGCGGATTTACTTGGAATGTTTCCGTATAGCCATAGAGCTTCGTCTTGTGTAGCAGACTAACCCGCCTTCTTTAGCCTTATATCCGGTTTCGGTACCAGGCATAATACTTTTCCGATCCTGACTGGAACCCTCCCCTTCTGTCGGCCCTCTGCCTTTCAACCGATAGTCCGGACTACTTTATTCAGGCGCTTCACGTCCCCCGGCGCAATCTGTAAAGTACAGCATTCGTCCCCGCTACCACCGTAAATATAATCATTCTGCAACAAGCGATTGTCGAAAATACAAGGCAAACCGTGTCCGATGAGCGGCACCCTCCCTGTCGCGTATCCGGTTGCCTCTTCCACTTTCTCTCTCTCTACCATCTTCAGACGGGCATACCCCGCTTCTTGTTTCAAAGCTTTAAAGTCTGCCCGCCCCCGCGTAGCACTTACAATCAGAGCCATCATTCCCGCCTCCGTTTCCACAATCAATACCGGAGCTGCCTTTGAAACATCAAAATAAACAGCAGCATCCTGCAAAGACAACACCCGCTTCTCATGCCGGATCAACTGAAAATCGCATTTCTCCTTTTCTAAAAAATGCCGCAATTCTTCAACCATAACTGTCCTTCTTTGAACAATGAAAACCGATCAGCCACAATCTATATTTCTATTTCTATACAATTCACCCACAACTGTCTCCGGTCCTGCTCCCGCAAAAAAGTCTGCCGGAGAAAAGCATCGTCCCAGTTCACCTTGTCGTGATACCTCAATTCCCCGTTTACATACACTTTCACCTTTTTGTTCATATTCACCATTTCGGGAGATATGTATAAACGGAAAGCCCCCACACAAGAGGTTTGGACGTGAAACTCATTCTCCCCGTACTCCGCTTTCACCGCCCCTGAGGCATGCGGGAAATCGAAAGCTTTCTTATCCACTTCCTTACTCACCAGTTCATCCTTATCGTCGTACACCAACCAGGTGGTAATAGGGAAATTATACGTCTTATGCCATCCGGCCCGGCAAGCCAGCGTATCCAATGCGGTAATTTCCAGCCAATCCACCCGTCCGTACTTCACCCGGTCCGTCTCCCGGTAGATTTCCCGGGGGAAAGGATTCCGCCTCCGCTTGCCGATTTCCCCGAAGACTGTCCGGAAAGCCGCTTCCGAAGCATCGAACTCCGGAAACCAATGCGGATAACCGTTGTAACGATGGTCGGTGTAATCCAGCCCGAGTCGTTCTGTCAGTGCGTCCAGACTGTCGTTTGCCTGCGGCGGATAATAATAATCCTGGTCGGTAGAGAAATTGACAAAGGGACGGTTCTTTCCATTCAGCAAATAAGTGGCGGCCTTCCATACTTTCGGATAAGTGTTCAGTCCGAAACATCCGGCAAAAGGCGAAGGTTGTTTCATCCAGTAAGAAAAAGCCCCGGTAGCCCCGTTACTATGTCCGCAAACAAATACCCGGTCGTCGTCCACATGCACCGCCTGTTTCACCTCCTTCAGAATGGCCGGCACCATATAAAATCCATCGTCCGGGTCCATCCAGTTGAAATGTTTATCCGCCAGCGGAAATACCAGAATTACTCCGGCCTTTTCCGCTTCACTGACATAAAACCGGTTATGTTCTTCCAATATCCAACCTGCAACATAATCCTCTAATGCCGTATAGCGTACCGCCCCATGCAGGCAAATCAGCAAAGGATAAGCTTTTGCCGGGTCATACCCTCTGGGCAAACGGACGAAATAAGAGGACGGCACCGTGTCCCGCACCATAAACCGCACTGAATAATTCCGCCTGTGTTTGGGCAAATAGCCCCGGGGAGTCTGCAAAGCCTTATACAACGCTTCCCCCTTTAACCCCTCTGTTTCGTCAAAAACATCCGCTGCCTTTCCCTTTGGACTCCGGGCAAAAAATTCAGCCCTCTGTTCCTCCAGCGAACGATAAAACTCCGCTTTATTTTTTCCGGCCCTCTCTACCAATGCCTTCCAGCGCGGGTCCGCTGCCAGCACCTCAAAAGCTTCATCTTTATATTTTCCGGTAATAAAGATAAACCCGGGCCCGTAACTACTTTCCGTATCCACAAGGGGCGCCAGATAGCGAAAAGCCCGGTCCGTCTCCCGTAGCTTACAGGCCAGCAAACCTGCCTCATAAAATCCGCGCACGTCCATACTATCGGGATAGTCCGCATACAGCCCTTCGAATAAAGCAAACACCATACGGCAGATCACCGTATCTTTCTCCGCATCTCCCGCCGCTTCAATCGCCGCCTGAAGCCGCCCGGCATACGAGAGGGAGTCGGGAACCGTCTGTCCCCAAACCCCGCAGGACCATATCCCCAAAAACAAAAGCAAACAACAGTTCTTCATCGTTTCCATCCATTTATAAATTGAAGTAAAGATAGGGAATATATTCCTCATATTATACCTATTTTTATTTTGAGCAGAATAAATAGGTAAGGTAAATTGTAATTAAAAAGTGCTTTGATTATATTTGAAACATAAATTTTCAGGTGTTTCATTTCAATCAACTAAGGTGATTTATATTTTAACTAACATCTAATTCTAATATTTATGGAAAAAAAATATCAGTTTTTTATAAGTTCGACTTATGAAGATTTAAAAGAAGAAAGATTAAAAGTTAGGGACACTATTCTTCTTTTGGGGCATTTCCCTTATGGAATGGAATCTTTTAATGCTTCTGATAATGATAAATGGATAGATATAAAGAAAAGAATAGATGAATGTGATTACTATGTTCTTATATTAGCAGGAATGTATGGCTCTGAGGATCCAGAAACCAATACTGGTTATGTACAAAAAGAATATGAATATGCTATACAACAAAAAATCCCCGTAGTAGCTTTCATTTACTCTAATATTAAAAATCTTCCTCAAGAAAAAATTGAACAGGATCCTAAAAAATTGAAAAAATTAAATCAGTTTCGTGAGTTGGTAATAAATAAAAGGATGTGTAAATTATGGTCTTCGCCGAGTGAATTAACAACGCATGTGTCAACAAGTCTTGTAGGATTAATGAAAGATAACCCGCGCAGGGGATGGATTAGGCCAGATGCTATTTCAAATAATATACTAAAAGATAATAGCATAGCCCCAGAAGTAAGAATTTCAAATGAAAATTTTATAGGGTCCAGATTTAGTCGTGCGATTGAACATTTATGTAGTTCAGAAGAAGTTATTTCTTTAGGTGGAGTATATGAATTGCATACGATTGCCCAAGAATCAAAAATGTACAGACCCCATGTTTTTGAATTATTATGTAATCATATAAAAAAATTGACTCGTCCATATGAAAAAAATATGCAAGAAATTCTAAAAGAGTGGGAAAATTTATCAATATCGGAAAAGTGTAATAAAAGGATTCCTGAGTTTGCCCAAAGAATATTCAATATTATATATGATAAAGGGAATGCAATTTATAGAGGGTTGTATGGTGAATTTAAGAATCTAGATTTGAGAGGGATAAAATTAGTTGGCCTACAAATTGAAAATGCGGACTTTTCCGGTTCTGTTTTAAATAATGCAGCTATGTACTCTCATGAAAATGGATGTAAAGATGTTGTGACCATATTCAAAGATTGTACTTTTTATTACACTTATTTGGCTGGAGCAAATATGTGTGGTTCTATATTCATTAACTGTCATTTTCCGAATGCTCACATGTATTTTGCTAATTTTTATGGTTGTGAGTTTATAAATACCCAGTTTGATAATGCAGATATGACTTGTTCAATTTTGTCTCACACTTCAATGGAAAATGTATCATTTAAGGATACTATTTTAGATGGGAGTGAATTGAAAGATATAAATTTTAGGTATAGCCCGAAGGGTAAAAATTATTTTATTAATACCAAGTTCAATTTTGCCTCTGTATTTACATTAGAAAATTTTTATAATAGACAAGCGGTATTTGTTAATAATATCGAAACTACAGGTATGCAAACTTCTTTACAGTATTATAAAGGCTATAATAGGATTGACAGAATATTGCGGTATTATAACATTAGTGATAATATAAATTTAATAAATATAAATTATTATGAAGAAACTGATAAAATTAAACGTAGTCAAATTTATTGTAATATAATAGAAAAAATAATAAAATATATTTCTTCTAACAATCATGTTGAAAATATTGAAGACCAGAGCATAATTCCTTTAAAGGATGTGTTAAATATATTGAATAACTAATTTAACAAGTGTATAAAGAGGTAAGAGTCTGTAAATAAGCGAATAATTTCTTCACTTGCCGCTTAACAGTGTTAGGGGACAGAGATATCTGGAATAGTGGGAATACGAGCCTTTAATGTGGATGAGGGAAAAATGAAATCAGAAGAATGGTATTCTTCCGTTGTGGATGTCATTGCTGCTCTGACGGAGAGTGCAAATCCTACTGATTATTTGAAGAAAGTGCGCAAACGTGATTCTGAATTAGCTTCGTTCGAGGCCGACCGAAAATTTTACTTTCAGCCGGCCTCTTGCCTGTAAGGATTAATACACAGATTCCTAATAGCTCTACAATTTGACCTCGATATTTAGTTTTCCTCCTAATCCACGTTCAACAATATCACGGAGGGTTTTGATTGTAAGATTGCTTCCGTCGTTCTCAATGCGGGAAATAAAAGTCCGTTTTTTATTGATACGTTCAGCCAGTTCTTCCTGGGTAAGGTCGAGTTTGAGCCTGGCATTCCTCACCTGAAAAACCTATCATTAAATCGGATACTTCCTTTTCATAAGCAATACGTGCGGGTGTGCCTTGTTTTCCGATATACTTGTCTTCTAATTCCGATAATGTTTTTGTGTTCATGAATGTTCCTCCTTTTCTTTTTCCTGATAATATTCTTCCATAAGTCTTGCAGCTCTTTCAATCTCATTGGGGGGCGTCTTCCGGGTTTTCTTTTGAACACCAGTGAGAAGTACAACCAATTTCCCGGCATTTTATCTGTTTATTCTTCCGGCCGGATAAAACCTATCGGTCTGCGCTGTTTGGCGGTCTGTTTGTTTTGAACTTGTAAGTCGGCTAAGGTTTGGTTTATGAGTTCGAGTTGTATGCGGGTGTCTTCGTTGATGTCGTTTTGGTCGGCAAACATTTCTTCGATATATTGCTTTAACTCCTTTACTTCTTTTTGAAGCACAGAATTTTTATCAGTCGGTGGGTTAGCTATCAATTGCCGGACAGCAGTAAATGCTCGCATAATATTGATATTCACCTGTATTGCCATATGTGAGCGAAGTACACTACTAAGCATTGCCACCCCCATTTCAGGGAAAGCATTTGGCATATATTTCAGATGTTTTCCTTGTTCTGTGTTTAAAATCACAATTTGTGATTTTAAACATTCCTCCTTTGTAAGCCGGAACATAAAATATTCGGGGAAACGGTCAATATTACGTTTCACAGCCTGATTCAGTACACGGGTTTCTACTTGATATAACTCGGCCAAATCGCGGTCTATCATCACTGTATGGCCGTGGATTTCGTAAATCTTACTCTGTATGATTTGCAAGTCTACCATAAGCACATAGTTTCCGGATTGAATACTATAAATTTAGGAAAAATTCTCTATTTATCAAGGATAGGTAGTTCCTGGGAGAGATTACTATATTACAGGAAGGAAGTGGATGACCGGATAAAAATAATTTGAAAAATGAGAAAGGTTGATTTTGATATATTTAGATTTTTTTCTATATTTAGGTATATAAACTAGAAAATCGTGGTCATGGGGTAGATTTACAGGTTATACAGAGTAAGATTTACGAAATCCGGGGACAACGGGTGATGCTGGACTTTGATCTGGCGGAATTATATGGAACGGAAACGAAATATTTAAAACGTTCTGTAAAAAATAATATCCGCCGGTTTCCTGTCGATTTTATGTTTGAATTGAACAAAGAAGAATGGGATTGTTTAAGGTGCAAAAACTTCACCTTAAAGGCGGGACGTGGGCAACATCCGAAGTACTTACCTTATGCGTTTACTGAGTTAGGAGTTGCAATGTTAAGCAGTGTATTAAATTCAGAAATCGCGGTTGAGGTGAATATTTCTATTATGCGTGCCTTTGTGGCTATCCGTGGCTCAATCATTTCCTCTGGCGATATGAATGTCCAACTTCGGCAAGAGGTAAAAGAACTCCAAAAATACATCGAAGAGGTTTTTACCGATCAGAACGACATCAACGAAGATACCCGGATACAAATAGAACTGATTAATCAGGCACTTGCTGAATTACAGGTGAAGAATAAAAAGCAGGTAAAAAAAAGAGCGTCCGAGGATCGGGTTTATCAAGCCGGAAGAATAGCACACGACTTTGTTTCCTGGTGTTATTATGGATTTACGTTTTGAAAATGATGTGAAATTTTATATATTCTAGGTGTATAAACTAGAAAATCGTGGTCATGGGGTAGATTTACAGGTTATACAAAGTAAGATTTATGAAATCCGGGGACAGCGGGTGATGCTCGACCGGGATTTGGCTATGCTTTACGACGTAGAAACACGTGTGTTGAATCAGGCTGTGAAACGTCATATCGGGCGTTTCCCGGAAGATTTTATGTTTCAAATGACAGAGGCAGAGTGGAAAAATATGACATCACAATTTGTGATGACATCTTGGGGTAAACGTCCGAAATCTGCTTTGCCACTGGCTTTTACTGAGTATGGTGTAGTGATGCTTGCGAGTGTTTTACGTAGTGATATTGCTGTACAGACCAGTATTTTAATAACACGTGCCTTTGTGGCGATGCGGCAATTAGTGGCTCGTCCTCCGGATAGTAAAGTCGAAATACTTCAGAAAGATATAAAAGACTTGCGTGAATACATCGAAGATGTTTTTGCCGATCAGAACGACATCAACGAAGATACCCGGATGCAAATCGAACTGATTAATCAGGCACTTGCCGAATTACAGGTGAAAAATAAAGGGGAGGTAAGAAAAGAGCGTCCGAGAATCGGGTTTATCAAGCCGGAAGAATAGCCCACGACTTTGTTTCCTGGTGTTATTTATAGATTTACGTTTTGAAAATGATGTGAAATTTTATATATTCTAGGTGTATAAATTAGAAAATCATGAGGTAGATTTCCAGGTTATACAAAGTAAGATTTATGAAATCCGTGGGCAGCGGGTGATGCTCGACCGGGATTTGGCAGAAATATACGGAGTATTGACAAAAGCACTTAATCAGGCTGTGAAGCGTAATTCTGATCGGTTTCCACAGGATTTTATGTTTCAATTGACGGATGAAGAGACGCAAAAATGGAAGTCACAATTTGTTACTTCCAATTCGATAAAAATGGGAATGAGGCGTAATCCTTATGCATTTAGAGAATTTAGGTAAACCTTTACATAGTCCTGTAAAGGTAAAAGGCATATAACGTGTCCCTCCCTCTGGTTTGAGGACGAAAAATTGCATCCTCAAGTTGGGGTGGAGACTGGTATTTACTATATAAAGCCTAAATAATTTCCCCGGTTTACAACATGAAACTCCGCATGAGGATATGCTTCATGAAAGGCTTTCGGCACAGCGGGTATCTTGTTTCCCCATTTGAACTCCAACGCCGTCAGGCCATCCGCACGTTCTTCAATCAGGTCGATTTCCTGCTTGTCGTAAGTACGCCAGAAGTAAAACTCTTTGTGCAATCCATCGTTGAAATTCGCTTTTCGTCTTTCGCCGATAATATAGTTTTCCCACAGTGCCCCGACATCCTGCCGGATGGCCAATGGTGAAAATGCTCCGATAATGGCATTACGGATACCGTTATCGGAGAAATACCATTTACCGGCTTTCGTTACTTCCTTACGCAGATTACGGGAATAGGCTCCCAGCCGATAAACGACAAAGACTTTTTCCAATAGATCGAGGTACTTTTCGACAGTTGTTTTGCTCATTCCGAGTTGTTTGCCTAATTCATCGTAAGAAACTTCACAACCCAACTGAAAAGCGATAAGTCGTAATAAATCGCGCATTTTGCCCGAGTTTTTCACACCGTCAATAGCTAAAATATCTTTCAGCAGATATGCCCCGACAATATCACGCAGGTATTCGGTTTTACGCTCGAAGTTATCTAGCATTACCAATTCCGGATAGGAACCGTAAATCAGACGGGCCTCGAGGTTTTGGCGGGTTTCGAGGGGTGTTTCGGTCTTTGCGATTTCCTGCTGCGAAAAGGGGGTAAGCAGAAATTGGGTACTACGGCCGACTAACGGTTCGCCTGTTTTGTTGAACAGGTCGAACGAGGATGATCCGCTTGCCAATACACTCACTCCTGGTATTTCATCTACGATCAGTTTCAGGATATTACCTATCTGCGGAATGTTTTGCGCCTCATCGATGGCTAATAAGTCAATCCCCTCCAACAAGTGCCGGTAATTGGCTATGGTACGGTTTTCTAATAAGGCTAGTGTGTCGTAATCCTCTCCGTTAAGCATCATTGTGCGGCCGGGATGGGAATCTACGATCTTGCGCATTAATACCGTTTTACCTACCCGTCTTGCCCCGAAAATTAACACGGCTTTACCAGGTGCTATCCCAGCGGTAATCCTGTCTTGAAGTATTCTTTTTACCATTTCCATGATTTGTCCTATTCTTTTGCGTAAAGATAGTGATTTGTTTGTAAGTTGGCGATTTTTATATGAAAAAAGTATTCTGAAATGGCGATTTTTATATTTGTGAAATAGTTTATGTTATTTTTGTAGAAACCAACTATCTACACGTAAAGGAAACCAACCACCGTCACCTGAAAGTGTTACGGGATTTCCGCTATAACAGGGATGGGAATGATGTGCCCTTAGTGCAACTAACCGGGGCATGGATGCAGGCAGCCGGATAAAAATAATTTGAAAAATGAGAAAGGTTGATTTTGATATGTTTAGATTTTTTTCTATATTTAGGTGTATAAACTAGGAAATCGTGGTCATGGGGTAGATTTGCAAGTTTTACAAAGTAAGATACAGAATAACGATGACACAAAAAGAAGCTATAAAAATCTTTCAAGAAAAGAAAGTTCGTACTATCTGGGATAGTGAGCAGGAAAAATGGTACTTTTCTATAGTTGACGTCATCTCTGTGCTGACGGACAGTGTTGATGGACGTAAATACTGGAACAAGCTGAAACAGAGGCTAAAAGAAGAAGGAAATGAAACGGTGACAAATTGTCACCAGTTGAAAATGCGTGCTGCTGATGGGAAGATGAGAATGACTGATGTTACTGATACCGAGCAGTTATTCCGATTGATTCAATCCATTCCATCTCCCAAAGCCGAGCCGTTCAAATTATGGATGGCGCAGGTTGCCCGGGAACGGCTGGATGAGATGCAGGACCCGGAACTGACGATTGACCGGGCAATGATGGAATATAAAAGGCTGGGGTATTCAGACAACTGGATCAACCAACGTCTGAAAAGTATTGAAGTACGAAAAGACTTGACGGATGAATGGAAAAGGAGAGGATTGAAAGAAGGTGTACAATTTGCCACCCTCACAGATATTATCACCCAGGCATGGGCAGGTATGACCACAAAGGAATACAAAGATTTTAAAGGATTAAAAAAAGAAAATCTCAGGGACAATATGTCAAATATAGAACTAATCCTGAATATGCTGGCAGAAGCCACCACTTCTGAGATTTCAAAGGAAAAGAAGCCTGTCAATTTTATTGAAAGTAAAGTTATTGCCAAACAGGGTGGGCAGGTTGCCGGAAATGCAAGAAAGGAAATAGAATCCCGTACCGGGAAGGACGTTATTACGCCGTTAAATGCAAAAGATTATCTGGAGCTCGATAAACAATCTGAAAAGGAGATTCAAGAAGATTAAATTTTGAAAATTGTGAAATAATTAAATTTGGATGGAATATCAACGAAAATACCCGGATGCAAATCGAACTGATTAATCAGGCAGTTGCTGAATTACAGGTGAAAAATAAAGAGCTGGTAAGAAAAGAGCGTCCGAGAATCAGGTTTATAAGGCCGAAAGGTGAGGTTTACTAATCCAACTTACCTTAATCATTGATGTTGGAATGGAAACTTTAAAGACTCAAACCGTACGAAAGGGCCGTTCCGGAATCCCTATAATATCGGCTAACTTCATTCTTTATCCTCTTCAAACTGATTTTCAATATCCTCGATTTGCGGCAGTGCGGAAGCCACATCTTCAAAGAGTTTTGCGGTTTCGTATTGTGCAATGCCCAAGGGCTGCGTGATACCACGCAGAGCGAAACCTGCCTTAGTGTCGCTTTTTGAACGGCACAACAACAAACCGATAGTAGGTTTGTCCTCGGGAGTCTTAACATATTCGTCCACAGCCGAAATGTAGAAATTCAGTTTGCTGACAAATTCCGGCACAAACTCCACAGCTTTCAGTTCCACCACCACATAGCAATGCAGTTGCAGGTGGTACATCAGAATGTCGATGTAGTAATCATCGCCGTCCACAGTCAAATGGTATTGCCGTCCGATGAATGCAAATCCTTTGCCCATTTCTTATGCCAACAAATTTATTATGCAAAGAGACTTAAACTAAGTCCCAGCT
>CAJMSX010000021.1 GCA_905216195.1 uncultured bacterium | reverse complement strand
ACCCGGGTGATCAGTCTGTATAATGAATATTGCGACAGTCAGGGAGGCATGGACGACAATAAAGTCCTTCCCCTACAGTATATCGAGGCTTACGCCAGGAACAATCCAGCTCCGGCGGGCAGCAGCGGGTGGTATCTCCCTTCTCCCAAGGAACTTTCCACGCTTTGCTCCGGTTGGTATGACGGCAACATCTGGTACATAAGAAATGCAGTAACCAATCTTTTTGTAAACCGGGATCTAATAAACGGCAGGTTGTCCGCTTTGGGAGCTTCTGTTGCCGAGCAGATTAGCGCTGCTTACTATTGGTCCGGTTCGGAGCGTACAGAGTACCCGAACTACGCGTGCAGGCTGAGCTTCAACGTCGGTTGGGTGAGCAACAACAGTAAGGACAACAATCTCAATCGGGTGCGCCCGGTACTTGCTTTTTAATCTATTTATCAATTGAAATATTTATCTATTAAAAGAATACCCGCTTTGCGGGTCGGGCCGACGACAAGCCGGGGGCAATGCCCGTATAAATACGGCAATGCCCCCGGTACAGAGTAGGGAAACGAAGTAATTTTTGAAAAATTACTCTATGATCATTACCAACATTTGCCGGTCGTTCATGCGGGCCAGCATTTTCTTCACATTTTCCTTTTGTGCAGCCGGCAGGGCTTTATATCCTTTTAAACGGGTGAGGGCTTCCAGGCGCTGGCGTGGATAACCGATCACCAGTTTACCGTCACTGGTTGCCGCCATATCCCAGGTAAAAGGTAAACCTCCTTCGAGCGAATTGGAAATAAGCAATTCCTCCGGATAGACGTCTCCGGACACCGGCATATGGAAAATCTGCCCTGCTTTTTTATCGTAATACGAATAATAATATTTTACTTCTTTATTATCCCGGTTTCTCGGACAATCGTAATTTTCCGTATAGGCAAACAAAATAGCTTCCGGGGTATCCTTCCAGGACGCGGAAACATACTTACCCGCCTTACTTTGATTGGAAGTAGCAATACTGATATTCATGCGTTTTTCTCCGAAATCCAACACATATACGGGCAACAAACGATTTTCCGATACTTGAAACACCGTATCGCTGAAAGGTTGGCGTACATATTGCTTACCGTTCAACCGATAGACATCGAAACGGTCCGGGAAAGCATAACTTCCCCGTATTTCTTTTTCCGGCCGAATGTAATCGGTAAATTCACACAGGGTATCTCCCTGTATACTAAAAGTTCTCAGAAATACCTTTTCCGGCGAAAAGAGCGTATTATACACACAAAAATAAGTATTCCGGTCTAAAGCCACCGGCTGAGGCCCTCTCCTCCGGGAATCCCAGGGCTGTTCCTGCACCATCTTCCTTTTTTTCACATCATACCACCGGGTAGACAACCGTCGTGCCGTATCGCTCCATATAAATGAACAACGTCCGTTCCAAAGATCCAGTCCTCCGTTATACCCATGGAAATCAGCCATCTTACATTCGATGGACAGAGGCGAGTCTTTAAACTTGAATTTAAAACCCTTCCCGGCGGCCAGCGTATCGATCAGTTTACCGTTTCTATCGTAGCCGTAAAGCCCGAAAAAACGATCTCCGGCTAAAATATAAGTGTCATCCACCCACACCTGCGCATCCGAATGAAATGAACTCATTCCCCGGTCGCCAATGAGCACAACCCGACAATTGTATAAAAAGCCTCCTTCCCCGGCCGGCAGCGGATGCTCCAGCAACACCAGTTTCACCGAATCAAAGTACGATTTGAGGTCCAGTGCCTTGTGAACCGGTTCTTTTTTATAATCCAGCACCAAAAGCGGAGTCTCCGGATCCGCTTTTCTTTCGCCTGTATACTGCACCCCGGCAGCTATTTTTTCAGGCTGAATCAGGCGGAAGGCCTCTTCTTCTTCTGCAACCGCAGCAGAAGATGGTGCAACCGCTTCAGTGGAGGACTTTTTTCCATTACAAGCACAGAAAAGCAAAATTCCCGACAATACAATAACGATCTTATTCATAACGAAAAAATTTATGATACATTCCCTTTATTTCCCCGGCGAGGTTAACGCCTGCTGTACGATATAACGAAAAACAGGCAAAAAGGTATCTTCTCCGGCAGCCGTAGGTCCTTCCGGATGAAATTGCACCCCGATCACCCGCGGATTTCCTTTCATTTCCATCGCTTCGATAATTCCATCCGCGGCCTTAGCGGTCACCCGGAAACCGGGAGCAATATCCTTTACCGACTGATGGTGAAAACTATTGACAGCGGTCTTTCCGGTATTCAATACCTTATATAATACCGACCCTTCCTCTATCAATACTGTATGAGTAACATACCTCCCTTCTGCATCCTGATTATGTTTTACATAAGAAGTTTTTACCTGTGACGGAATATCCTGATATAAAGTTCCCCCGAATACCACATTCATCATTTGCATCCCCCGGCAAATACCCAAAACCGGAATTCCCCTTTCCACGGCCAATTTAATCAGGGTACGGTCAAAAGTATCCCGGATAGGCACCACCTCCCCCAGGGCGCGCAAAGGTTCTTCCCCGTAATTTTTCAAAGGCTCTATATCTTCTCCGCCTGTCATCACCAGGGCATCCACCGAGGCGATCATCTTTTCCATCACAGCCAGGTCATCGGTAACCGGTAAAACTACCGGCGCTCCTCCCGCCCGGATGACGGACTTTACGTAAGTCACAGACACCGACGCCCTGCTTCCGTTCCCGTAAGTACCTGAAATTCCGATAACAGGCATTTTTCTCGCTTGCCCGCAAACGACTGATATACAAAATATCCACAAGAAAATAATCCCAATTTTTTTCATAGCGCAGTTTAAGTTTGATGAAGTTAGTTATTTGGACAAAATTAAGTTTTTTCTTAAATTTTATATAAACAAGCTTAATAAATCTCCAGAGGAGAAATAATTTATTATCATTACACACCATTTTTAACAGTTATCTATTAAAACATACAATTATGAGAAAAAATTTTATTGCCGTATGGATGTTAGCGTTATCGGGCCTAACATCCGGAGTATATGCACAACAGGATCGTGTAAGCGATAAGATCATCGAAATCGGCCGCACGGATAATCAGGTGATGAAGCATCTGGATATCCTCACTAACCGTATCGGTGGACGTTGTATCGGCTCCAACGCTTATGACAATGCCGTAGAATGGGTGGCTTCCGAATTTAAAAAATGGGGAATGGAGGTCATTTTAGACGAAACCGGAGAATTACCGGTAGGGTTTAACCGGGGGCCCTGGTTCGGCAAAATGTTAAGTGAAGACGGCATGTTCCTCCATTTCGCAACTCCTTCTTATACGGCCGGAACCAAAGGAGTACAACGCGGGCATGTATTGATGGAACCGAAAACCCGGGGTGAATTCGAAAGAATGAAAGGAGCCTTAAAAGGGGCCTGGGTATTGATCACCGGTGAAAACAACGGTTGGCCGATCGATTATTCGGAAGAAGGAGATGCTGTCCGGGCCAAAATTATCGCCGACAACGAAAAAATTATGCGTAAAAACGACAGCATCCGCCGGGAAAACTGGAAAAACAGAAACAAAGCGCCCCAAAAACTGATTCCTCTGAAAGATGCGCCCGCCCTTTTCTACAAAGAAATGCGGGAAGCCGGAATCCTGGGCATCATCCAATCTTCGCCTGTGCCTATCCGCGTTTTGTACGACCGGAAAAACCTGATGAAAATGTCCTGGGAAAATCTTCCCACTCTGCCCGATATCAAGCTGGAAGCCAGCCAATATAATATTATTGCTCAAAAGGTGAAGGAACGCCGGTATTTCCAACTGGAATTCGACATCCGCAACCACTTCCGGATGGGACCGGTTAAATATTACAGCGTGCTTGGACTGATCAAAGGAACTAAATACCCGAACGAATATGTGATGCTGGGCGGCCACCTGGATGCTTTCGACGTAGCTACCGGCGGTGTGGACTGCGGTTCGGGAGTTACCGTAACCATGGAAGCCGGACGCCTGATCAAAGCCGCCGGAGGGAAACCCAAACGCTCCATTCTGGTATGTGCCTGGTCGGGTGAAGAATTCGGATTGCTGGGTTCTAAACATTGGGTGGAAACGAACACCTATAAGCTGGGTAAAATATCCAACTACTTCAATCGCGACGGAGGACCGACCGTAACTGTAGGCATAACCGTTCCGCCGGCCATGTACGACGATATGGTGTCTGTTTGTGCTCCGCTGAATAAAATCAATCCCGATTTCCCGTTCACCGTTAAAAAGAGAACCGGAGAACCTTATCCCCGTCCGACCCAAGCGGGAGGCGCCGACCATGCTTATTTTGCCATCAACGGCGTTCCGACCTTAGGATTCAGTACGGACGATCCGAAAGGATATAATTTCAGTTACGGTGAAATCTGGCACACCGAACGCGATCTTTATAACAAGAGCATTCCCGAATATCAGGAACATTCCGCCATCGTTACCGCTGTAGTAGTGTATCGCCTGGCCAATCTCGACCATCTGTTGTCACGAGAAGGACTTTATAAAGAAGACGTCAAACAGAAAAAATAAACTCCCGATCTTAAAAAACTCCGTTGATAACGGAGTTTTTTATTGGTCCGGCTTCCTTTCCAAAAACGAAAGTGCCTTTCTTTTTGCCATTACCTTAACTCTCCCTATACCTGTACAAGAAGTCTTTTTTCTCCCACCTCGTTTCCCCGGCAGACATTTCCCATCCTCTGAGGAAAGGCAGGAAAAGAAGATTATATGTTAAAACTAAAAAACTAGTACAATGATTTGTGTATTTTTCGAAAAAAGATTATGTTTGTTTCTAAGAAAGTAAATATAGATTTGGAGATCGGTCCGGGATAAGAGTTCCCCCTGATCCTGTTTTTCAATACCTATAATTAAAAAGCATTTTATGACTAAACTGACCGTGTTGTTGCTCTTCCTGCTGGCGTTTACCGGATTATCCCATTCCCAAACGACAGACGTTCCGAAAACGGTTTCTTTTACTGAACGGCTTACCCTGCACGAAGTAATTACCTTAGCCCGTCAACGATCTATCGACGCTATTCTCTACCGCCACCAGTTCCTGGCCGCTTACTGGCAGTATCGTTCGTTCCGCGCGGAATTGCTTCCTTCCTTAAATCTGGGACTAACGGCTCCCAATTTCAGCCATTCGTTAAACCCCATACAGAATTCCGAAACCGGAGAATACAAATACGTACAGGATTACTCGATGCGGAACAGCATCAACCTGTCCATCGATCAAAATATAGCTCCTACCGGAGGTAAAGTTTCTCTGTACTCCAGTCTGGAACGCCTGGATCAGTTCGGAGACCAACGATATCACCTTTATAATACGAATCCAGTCAGCATCACTTACACCCAACCGATTTTCGGAAGTTTCAATTCCCTGAAATGGGATAAAAAAATCGAACCGGAACGCTACCAACTGGCCAAATACCAGTATCTGGAGGCAATGGAAGGGGTGACGGTCAAAGCGGTAAATTTGTTTTTCAATCTGGTTTCGGCCCAGCAAAAACTGGAAATGGCCAAAACCAACTTTCAGAATACCGAAAAAACGTATCATATGGCCCAGGAAAGATTCAAAATCGGAACCATCACGCAAAACGACCTTCTCCAGCTCGAAGTCCGCATGCTGAACGACGGCATGGCCATCAGCCAGAACGAACTGAATCTGAAAACGGCAAAATATCAATTGGCTTCTTTCCTGGGATACAGCCAAACCGATGTGGAATTCGACCTGATTATTCCGGAAAAAATTCCCAATATCCTGTTGGATTACCAGGAAGTGTACGAACTGTCCCTGAACAACACCTCTTATAAAATCGATCAGAAAACCCGGCTGTTGCAAGCCGAAATGGGGGTGGCACAAGCAAAGACCAACCGGGGAGCGAAAGCGGATTTTTTCGCTCAGTTCGGTTTAAACCAAAGCGCCTCGGATTTGGGAGAGAGCTACCGGAAGCCCCAAAACCAGGAAAACATCCGGTTGGGGGTACAGATCCCCATTATGGATTGGGGAATGGGACGCGGACGGGTAAAAACGGCACAATCCCAAATGAACGTGATCAAAACCCAACTGGAACAAGAACAAATCGAACACCAGCAAGACATTATGATTCAGGTGATCGAATTCAATAACCAGGGCCGGCAATGTGAAATCTCTCAAAAAGCGGATCTGGCGGCACGAAAACGGTATGAACTATCTATGGAACTGTTTAAAAAAGGAACCCTCAGCGTGCTTGAATTCAATACAGCTCAATCGGAAAAAGACGAAGCGACCAGTCGTTTTATAGATGAACTACACAATTACTGGAAATATTATTACATGCTCCAGCAAGCCACTTTATACGATTTCACAAACAAAAGAAACATCACGGCGGATTTCGATCTGCTGATCGAAAAATAAAGGGAAGAAAAATCCCGCCTGAAAAATAGTACCTATAAGCAATTCTTAAAATACAAAAATATGACACCACTGCGATTACTGGCCTTCACCGTTCTGGCTATCACGCTAACAGCCTGCGGAACCGGGGAAAACAAAGAGAAGGAAGAAGAAATGGGACGTAAAAAATACGAGATTGAAAAAAATCCCGTAGATACGATCGTCCTCAGGTATCGGGACTTTAACAGTCAATTGCTCAGTAACGGCAAGTTGCGTGCCCTGAACAAAAGTTCGCTCAAATTTGCTTCTCCCGGCATTGTAAAACAATTAAACGTAAAAACCGGAAGCCAGGTGGCGGCGGGGGATGTTATCGCCCGGATCGATACGACGGAAGCCTCCCTCAAATTATTTCAGGCAAAAAGCCAAATGGAAAAGGCGGTGATCGACCTGGAAGATAAACTACTGGGGTTCGGCTATAAAATTCAGGATTCTTTAAACATTCCGCCCGAAACGATGCGTATTGCCCGTATCAACAGCGGTTACAACAGCGCTCTCGCTTCCCTCCAATCGGCCCGGTTGGAGTACGAAAATTGTACGCTTAAAGCTCCGGTCGACGGAAAAATCGCCAACCTCACCACCCGCCTATACGAATATCCGGCCGGGGAAGAATTCTGCAGCGTCATAAACGATAAAATATTCGAAGTAGAATTCGCTATTTTAGAGACCGAATTAAACCGGATCAAAGCGGGACAAAAAGTATTGGTCTCCACTTTTATCAATCCGGAAAAGCGGTATGCCGGACAGGTGAAAGAAATCAATCCGACCGTGAACGAGAAAGGACAAATTATCGTAAAAGCCCAGTTTCCGAATCCCGGACATCTGATCGACGGGATGAACGTAAAAGTACATATCGAAAATATCGTTCCTCATCAATTTGTCGTTCCCAAAAGCGCTGTACTCATCCGGGACAATCAGGAAGTACTATTCCGGATAGACCAGGAAGGGAAAGCGGCCTGGACCTATATACACGTATTGATGGCCAACAGCGACAGCTATGTGGTGGTGCCGAACGAAGACAAAGGAGCGGAACTCCGGGAAGGGGATATCATCATCACTTCCGGCAATCTGAATCTGGCGCACGGTTCGGGCGTGGAAATCAAACAGTAAAGGGAGAAGGGAAACGTGAAATTACTTGTAATCTAAATATATGGTTCGATTTTTGATTAGCAGACCGATTGCGGTGACTATGGGACTCATTGCGATCCTCGTACTGGGGATACTAGCGACCACGATGTTGCCCGTATCCCTGATGCCCGAAGTGAAAATTCCCAAAGTAACCGTGCAGGTCAATGCCCCCAACCTCTCTGCCCGGGAATTGGACGCTACGGTCATCAAACCACTGCGCAACCAGTTGACTCAGGTGAGTCATCTCCTCGACATCCGAACCGAAACCCGCGACGGAAGCGGTAACATCTACATGGAATTCGAGCACGGATCCGATATTGATTTTATTTTTATCGAAGTCAATGAAAAAATCGACCGGGCCAACCTTCCCCGGGAGATCGAACGTCCCCGGACCATTAAAGCAAACGCCACCGATATTCCTGCCTTTTATATGAATCTGACCCTCAAGGAAACCACAGGAAATCCACAGAGGGATATGCAGAAATTCATCGAACTGAGTAAATTTACGTTGTCCGTCATCTCCAAGCGGGTGGAACAGATTCCTCAGGTAGCCATGGTGGATATCAGCGGACAAACCCTTTCGGAAATCGTCATTATTCCCGACAATTCCAAACTGGAAGCTTTGGGCATTTCCCCTTCCGAACTGGAAAACGCCATCATAAGCAACAATGTCAATCTGGGCAACCTGACCATCCGGGACGGGGAATACCAATACAACATCCGTTTCTCCTCCACCCTGACCGACAAAAAGGATATCGAAGAAGTCTATTGCAAGATCAACGACCGCTTATATCAAATCGGGGAACTGGCCCAAGTGGAAGAACAACCTCAAAAGCAAACGGGAATGGTGCGTTCCGACGGGAAACCCGCCCTGACCATGGCTATTATCAAACAAGCGGATGCCCGGATGTCGGACTTAAAGAAAGAAATTACCAAACTGACCGAAATTTTCCGGAAAGATTATCCGCATATCGACTTTATCATTACCCGTGACCAAACGGCCTTGCTGGATTACTCCATCAATAACCTGACCCAGAATTTGCTGGTGGGTATTTTCCTGGCCTGTATCATCATCTTTTTCTTTATGCAGGATTTTCGGTCGCCCCTACTGATTACCCTCACCATACCGATTGCCCTGATTATCTCGATGCTGTTTATGTTTATGGCAGGCATTTCCATCAATATCATTTCCTTATCGGGTCTTGTACTCGGAGTGGGAATGATGGTGGACAACTCGATTATCGTTATCGATAACATTACCCAACTGTGGGACCGGGGAGCGCCTTTAAAAGAAGCCGTCGTCAAAGGAACCAACGAAGTATTCACTCCTATGCTGAGTTCCGTACTGACTACCTGTTCCGTTTTTATTCCCCTTATTTTTATGAGCGGTATCTCGGGAGCTTTATTTTATGACCAGGCCATGGCCGTTACCATCGGGCTGCTTTCGTCCCTTTTGGTATCCGTAATGATCATCCCCGTGTATTATTACTTGTTTTACGGGAAGAAAAACAAGCGAACGACGCATCACTCACTCGCCCGTTTTCATTTCATCGATTATGAAAAAACGTATGAAAAAGGGTTGAAATGGGTATTCCGTCACCAGCTTACTACCTGGGCTTTGGTGATCGGCATGATGGTAAGTACCGTGATGATCTATTTTACGATTGAAAAACGAAAATTACCTCCCATTACCGAAAGCGACCTTCTGCTGAATATAGAATGGAATAAAAAAATCAATGCCGGTGAAAATGAACGAAGGACCCAGGAAATGATCCGGGCCATCGGGGATATTCTGACCCAGAACACCGTTATGGCAGGAACCCAAAAATTTTTACTTTCCCACACCAAAGAAAATTCCATTTCCGAAGCTGTCGTTTATCTGAAAGCCGATTCTCCGGAAAATGTGCCGGTAATTAAGGAAAGAATCCGGACATTTATGCAAAACCGTTATCCCGACGCTGTTTTTTCCACGGAAAGTTCCGGAAATATTTTCGATATGATTTTTGCAGAAAAAGAACCTTCGCTGGTCGCCCGGATCCGGAGCGTTACGGGAAAATCGCCCGAACCGGACCAATTGAACGAATTATTACGCAACCTGAAAAAACAGCTTCCCGATCTGTATATCGAACCCGTTGCCTGGCAGGAAGTAATCCAGTTGCGTACGATTCCGGAACTGATGAGCTTATACGGTATCGATTACAATACGCTGTTTTACAAGCTGAAAAGTGCTTTCAATGAAAACCAGATTTTCACACTCAACGAAGGAGAGTATTCGGTTCCCATCATTTTAGGGGATGAAGAAAAAAACCTCCAATACATTTTACAACACAATGCGGTAAAAAACAAGGACGGAGTGGAAATACCCCTGAACACCCTGGTACGCGAAAGCCGTAAAAACGATTTGAAAAATATCATTTCCGGTCCCGAAGGCGATTTTTATCCGTTGAACCTGGACATAAAAGACAAAAACATCCGGGAAATTTCAAACCGGATCAGCCAGATCACAGCGGCAAACAAAAATTTCGAAGTCAGTTTCAGCGGAAGTTACTTCAGCAACCGGAAAATGATCACGGAATTATCCATTATCCTCATCATTTCGCTTTTACTGTTGTATTTTATATTGGCTGCCCAATTCGAATCTTTAGTACAGCCGCTGATCATCCTGTCCGAAATCGCCGTAGACCTGTTCGGTGCTGTATTTCTACTGTGGATCTGCGGTTCGAGCATCAATATCATGTCGATGATCGGAATTATCGTCATGTGCGGTATCGTCATCAACGATTCTATTCTGAAAGTGGATACGATCAACAAATTGCGAAGAAGCGGATATCACCTGAAACGGGCTATTATGATGGCCGGCAACCGCAGGTTAAAACCCATCATCATGACCTCTCTCACGACTATCCTGGCAATAGCTCCTTTCCTGATTACCGGAAGTCTGGGAGCAGATTTACAATTCCCGCTTTCCCTGGCGATCATCGGAGGAATGGTTCTGGGTACCCTGGTGAGTGTGTACTTTATACCGCTGGCTTATTATTACATCTATAAGAAAAAATAAGGAGCGATTTATTTATTAACTGCAAATAAAAACAAATTGGAAGGTATAGATCAAATAGGAAAGAAAAAAGCCGTTTCCTCCTTTTCCATACTGCTTACCATGGCAGCATTGATGGTCATCGGCATAGGCATGATTCCTATGCTGAATGTACAATATACGCCTTCCGTCAAACAACATCAACTCGGTTTGTCCTATAACTGGTACGGGGCTTCCGCCCGGGTCATCGAACAAGAGGTAACCTCCAAACTGGAAGGAGCACTGGCTTCCGTCAAAGGTATCAAAGAAATAAATTCGGTAACCGGAAAAGGATACGGACAAATTACCCTGGTCATAAAAAAGAATGAAAATGTAGACGCCATCCGTTTTGAGGCGGCGACTCTGATCAAACAACTGTACCCCCGTTTACCGGAGGAACTTACTTATCCCGTATTTTCCACGACGACCTCCGGTGAACGTCCGCGTGCCATGTTGACCTATACCTTAAATGCGGATATTTCAACCGCCCACATCCAGAAATATGCGGAAGAACATATTCTGCCGGTATTATCGCGGATGAACGGCATCAATAATGTCGCCATATACGGAGCGACGCCCTACGAATGGGAGATTTGCTTCGATCCGAACAAATGCGCTTCCCTGGGAATTACCGCCAGAGACATAGCCGAAGCCATCAACAATTACAACCGGGAAGATATTCTGGGACTCACCAATGAAAAATCCCTTTCGGGAGACACCCTGCAATTCCGAGTACTTTTGGTCAATCACCCGAAAGACCCCACAAGCGGTTCCGGTGTGCAAGCCGATGAGAACACCGTGACGGGTTACGCTCTCTGGGAAAATATTCCGATACTGAACAGCGAGGGAAGAATCATTTATTTAAGAGATATAGCCACGGTACAATACAAGGAACAGCTTCCCCGGAGCTATTACCGCATCAACGGACTGAACAACATTAACCTTACCATCAGTGCGGAAAAGTATGTCAATACCCTGGAGCTGACAGCAAAAGTCAAGGAAAAAATGCAGGAATTATCTGAATCTTTTCCGGAAGGTTATTCCGTATTGATTGCCTATGATGCTTCGAAAGAAATTCAGAAGGAATTGAATAAAATTTACATCCGTACGGCTTTATCCACTCTTCTGCTTTTGCTGTTCGTATACCTCACCAGCCGGAAATTACGGTATCTTTTTCTGATCGTCGTCACTTTACTGGCCAATATATTACTGGCTTTTATTTTCTACAACCTGTTCCAGCTGGAAATCCACCTCTACTCCATGGCCGGTATAACCGTTTCACTCGGGCTGATTATAGATACCAGTATCATTATGATCGACCACTACAGCTACTACCACAACCGCAAAGCTTTTCTGGCGATACTGGCAGCTTTGCTGACGACCATCGGAGCTCTCACCGTCGTCTTCTTCCTGCCGGAATACCAACGGAATAATCTGATCGATTTTTCTTCCGTCATCATCATTAATCTGACGGTTTCCTTATTGATCGCCCTGCTGTTTATACCGGCTTTACTGGACAAATTTCCCATCGTACCCCGGACGGGTAAGAAAATGATAAAAAACCGAAGACGTACCGTCCTCTTTACTCACCTTTACGGAAAATCCATCCTTTTTTCCCGGAGGATCAAAGGAGTATTCGTCCTGCTGATTATTCTGGCGTTCGGCATCCCGGTTTACATGTTACCCCCGAAGATCAAAGATAAAAAAAACAAGGATAAAGACCGGGAAGGCTTTTTTCCGGAACTTTACAACAAAACCATTGGAAGTCCCTTTTACCAAAATACCCTGAAACCCATCATCGATCCCGCTTTAGGAGGGAGTTTACGCTTGTTCACCGAACACGTCTTCAATGGAAATTACTACAGCGATCCGCAGCGTACCCGTTTGAGCGTGAGAGCATCCATGCCGGAAGGCTGTACCGTACACCAGTTGAACGAGGTGATTCTTAAAATGGAAAATTTCCTGAGCCAATATCCGGAAATCGATATGTACCAGACTTTCGTATACAATTACGATAACGGAGGCATCGATATCACGTTTAAACCGGAAGTGGAAAACGGAAGTTTTCCCATTATGCTGAAAGACATACTGGTGAGTAAAGCCAATGACCTGGGAGGAGCGGACTGGCAGATATACGGCATCGGACAAGGATTTTCCAACGCCCTGAGTTCGGGCTATAAAAGCAACCGCATCCGTCTGACGGGATACAATTACGATATTCTGTACAAATTCGCCACCCAGTTGTGTGATACCCTGCTCAAAAACAAAAGAGTTTCAGCACCCGTCATTCTGGGGAACGACGATTACTGGAGTAACAAAAACGCTACGGAATACTTTATCGGTTTTAATTTCGAACGTTTTGCCCAACAGGATTTAAAACCGTCGGACTACTATAATTTCCTGACCCAGCAACTTTATGCCAGCACCCTCAATTCCGTAATCATCAACGATGAACAGGTAGCGGTCAGCCTGGTATCTTCGGAAAACCGGAATTTCGATGTGTGGCATCTCCAGAACGATATTATCAAAATGAAAGACAAATCGGTAAAACTGGCCGAACTGGGAACCATAGAAAAGAAATTGTCCGGAAACAACATTTATAAGACCAATCAGGAATACTCGCTGGTAGTGGCTTTCGACTTCCTCGGTCCTTACGAACTGGCCCGGCGGGTTACCGAAAGAAACATCGACCGCATGAACAGTACACTTCCCCTGGGATTTAAAGCGGACGGAGGACGAGATTCCTGGTGGATGCAACAAGACCAGAAACAATATGCCCTGCTGTTGCTGATTATCGCGATCATTTACCTCACCTGCGCCATTCTCTTCGAATCGCTCTGGCAACCGCTCGTTATCATTATCATGATTCCGATTTCATTTATCGGAGTTTTTCTGACCTTTTACCTTTTCAAATTCAACTTCGATCAGGGAGGATTCGCCTCTTTCGTCCTCTTATGCGGAATTGTAGTCAATGCCGGAATTTATATCATCAACGAATATAACCTCACCTGCCGGGCCGCCGGCAAACAGGGTTTGAAATATTACCTCAAATCTTACAACCACAAGATCATCCCCATATTTCTGACGATCGTCTCCACCATACTGGGACTTATTCCTTTTATTTATGAAGGACAAAAAGAAGTTTTCTGGTTTTCTTTCGCCGTAGGAGCTATGGGGGGTATGGTCTTTTCCATCGTGGCCCTGATCATCTATCTTCCCCTCTTTATGAAATTCGGTATTCCTAAAGGAACTCTCCCTCCCCTGAAAATCACCGGGGAAAAAAGCCTCTCTCCCCTCAGGTTGCTGAAAAGAGTTATACCTAAAAAATCCAAGAAATAAATTTCCGGTTATTTTATATTTTTAGGAACAGATTACACCTTATTAAATTATAAAGATTCGTGCTTGTTCTTATCGTAAATAATACATAATCAATTCACTATCAATGGGTATTCCTGTAAAAAAATCCGGTAAGATGGGAGAAAAAGAATGCAAAATATTATCTTTGCTACCCATCCAAAATTTTTTACATTATGAAGATAACCAACGACACGTTCAGAAGTCTTACGCCGGAAGAAATCAGTCGGCTCGAAAAACAAAACTGTACCGCCGATTGCTGGGAACAGGTAAAAGTTGCTCCCCATTTTCAACCCGATTATATCCATCAGGTCCGGTTTTCCGGTTCCATCCGTTTGGGGGAGTTCTCGGGTTCCTTTACGTTGGCCGGGGGGTTACAAAAGCATTCCGGTCTGACGAATGTCATTCTTCACAATTGTACGATCGGAAACAACGTATTGATCGAAAATATTCCCAATTACATTGCTAATTACCATATCGGAGACTACTGTCTGATACAAAATGTCAATTTGATTGTTACGGAAGAGAAAAGCAGCTTCGGGAACGGTACGCTGGTATCGGTCCTGAACGAAACCGGCGGGCGGGAAGTTCCCATTTTCAACGAATTGTCGGCCCATCTGGCTTACATTATAGCTCTATACCGGCATTTCCCGTTACTGACCGATAAACTCAAGGAGCTGATCAACCGGTATACCGAGCATGTTTCTTCTGAAATGGGCACTATCGGTAATCACGTCACTATCGTCAGTACGGGCAGCATCCGGAATGTCTATATAGGCGATCATTGTACGATAGAAGGAGCCTCCCGCCTTCAGAACGGTTCGATCAACAGTAACGAAAACGCTCCGGTCTGCATCGGCCACAATGTGGTAGCAGAAGATTTTATCATTTCTTCGGGCGCAAGCATTACGGACGGTGCGACCCTGGTGCGTTGTTTCATCGGACAGGCTTGTCATTTGGGGCACCTCTTTTCCGCGCACGACTCCCTGTTTTTCAGCAATTGCCAGGGAGAAAACGGAGAAGCCTGTGCGGTCTTTGCCGGTCCCTACACCGTCACCATGCATAAATCCAGTTTATTGATAGCGGGCATGTTTTCCTTTTTGAATGCGGGAAGCGGTTCTAACCAAAGCAACCATTTATACAAACTGGGGCCTATTCATCAGGGAATTGTGGAAAGAGGTTCCAAAACCACCAGCGATTCCTACATTTTATGGCCGGCAAAAATCGGCGCTTTTTCTTTGATTATGGGCCGACACGTCGCCCATCCGGACACTTCGGACCTTCCTTTTTCTTACCTGATTGAAAAAAACAACCAGACTTACCTGGTACCGGGTGTGAACCTGAGAAGCGTGGGAACTATCCGGGACGCCCAGAAATGGCCCAAGAGGGATAAACGTTCGGACACCCGTCAACTGGATTACATCAACTTCAACCTGCTCAGTCCTTATACCATCCGGAAAATGATCGCCGGAATCGAGGTGCTCCGTTCTCTGCGACAGATTTCCGGCGAAACTTCGGAAGAATATTCCTATCAAAGCGCTCATATAAAAAACAGTTCACTCGAAAACGGCATCAAACTCTACATCAAAGCCGTCCATAAATTTCTGGGAAATTCCCTGATCAAACGTCTGGAAAACATTCAGTTCCGAACTAACGAAGAAATACGTCAAAGATTACGTCCCGATACGCCCAGAGGTTGCGGTGAATGGATCGACTTATCCGGTTTGATTGCTCCCAAAAAAGAAATAGAAGAGCTGATCCGGCAAATCGAAAACGGAGAAATCGGTTCCGTCGAACAAATTAACCGGTACTTCCGGGATTTACACGAGAATTACTATACGCTGGAGTGGACCTGGGCCTGCGATATACTGCAGAAATGGTACGAAGTATCTATTGAAACCATCACAGCCGACGATATCATCCGGCTGGTGAACATCTGGAAAGAGGCGGTTATCTCGCTGGACGACATGCTGTATGCCGATGCCCGTAAGGAGTTCTCCCTGACGGCCCAAACCGGTTTCGGAGCCGACGGGACGTCCCGGCAAAAACAAATCGATTTTGAACAGGTAAGAGGCGATTTCGAAAGCAACCCCTTTGTAGAAACGGTGAAAAAACACATCTCGGCAAAAAGGGATTTGGGAGACGAACTTATCGAAAGAATGAAAGCGATCTGATAGATACCATTCACTTTGTTTTGCTATATTTGCCGGAAATTTAAAATTACAGGTATGGAGGAATGTATGGAACATCCGGAAAATTCTCCGGAATATGAAGGATTGAAAGTAAACAAAGGCATAGAACAACCGGACCCGATGAATCCGAATATCGCGGCCCGACTGAAAAGCATCCGGAAAAAGGTATTGACGACAGACGATTATGTCGAAGGCATTTTAAAAGGAAATATCAATATACTGAGCCAGGCGATTACACTGGTAGAAAGTTCCAAACCCGAACACCAGGCCATTGCTCAGGAGGTGATCAACCGTTGCCTCCCCTCCTCCGGTAACTCGGTACGCATCGGAATTACGGGCGTTCCCGGAGCCGGGAAAAGTACGTTCATCGAAAGTTTCGGCAAATACCTCACGGCGGAAGGCCACAAAATCGCGGTATTGGCCATAGATCCCAGCAGCGAACGCTCGAAAGGAAGTATACTGGGAGACAAAACCCGTATGGAAGAGTTATCCTGTGATCCCAAAGCTTATATCCGCCCTTCTCCCTCCGCCGGCTCCCTGGGAGGCGTAGCCCGCAAAACCCGCGAAGCGATGATTCTATGCGAAACGGCCGGATTCGATACGATACTGATCGAAACGGTAGGAGTGGGACAAAGCGAAACCGCCGTCCATTCTATGGTAGACTTTTTCCTGTTGATCCAAATTGCCGGAGCGGGGGATGAACTGCAAGGTATTAAACGGGGAATTATGGAAATGGCCGACAGTATCATCATCAATAAAGCCGACGGAAATAATATCCAGCGAGCCGAACTGGCCCGGGTGCAACTCCAGACCGCCCTCCATTTCTTCCCTCCCCATGAATCGGGAGTAGAACCGAAGGTCATGACTTGTTCCGCATATGAACGGACGGGAATCGCCGAAATATGGGAAAACATTTTGCACTATTGCAGTGAAACCCAGCAAAACGGCTATTTCGAAACCCGCAGATGCGAACAATCCAAATACTGGATGTACGAAACGATCAATGAACAATTGCGGAACCGCTTTTATCAGAGCCAAAAAGAAAATTTGAAAATAGCAGAAGAGAAAGTACTGAATAATCAACTCAGTTCTTTTGCCGCCGCTTTCGAACTCCTGGAGAATTATTTCAAAAGCAGAGGAAAATAAAATACGTGGTGCCGAAACAGAAGCTCTGAGGAGGGAGACCTCTCCGGCACCCGTATCTGCCCGCTGCGGTGAATTGTCTCTTCATCCGCCGGGCCGTACCGGGAAAGGATAGTACGGCCGGCACCCTTCTCCGTTTCGAAGAAAGCCCTTTTCGAGGACCCGCAAGGCTGGTTATGTTTCCGTTCCAGCGGTATCGAAAGAGGGAAAATCTTTCTCTAAAACCAACCGGCCTTCCCGGTTGCGGTACCCGCAAAAATGGCTGACGCCGTTCGTAACCGCCACGTGAACCGCCGATATAATAAGATTATAACCGAAAGCCTGATCAAAAACTTTTTGCGAAAGAGTCACCGTCGGGGCCTTGCATTCCACCAACAACCAGGGCCGTCCGTCTCTGGCGAACGCGACCAGATCGAAACGCCGTTTCAGTCCGTATAAGACGATCTCCCGCTCCACGGCCAGCAGCGACAAAGGACACCCTTTCCCCTCATACAAATAGTGAACCACATGTTGGCGAACCCATTCTTCAGGGGTGAGTACCACGTATTTCCGCCGAACCACATCGAAAATCATCGCTACCCCTTCCCGTTTTTTGATCCGGTAATCAAAAGGAGGCAAAGTAAGTTCCATAAGCTGCGTTTTACTTTTTATTTTCAGCCCGTATGCGTAAAAAACTGCTGTCTCCGTAACTCAAAAAACGGAAATGATGTTCCGACGCATACGTATAGATAGTTTTCCAATCCTCTCCTACGGCCGCCGCCACAAGCAATAGCAAGGTGCTTTGAGGCTGATGGAAGTTGGTAAACAGGGCGTCTATCACCCGGAAACGGTAACCCGGTACGATAATAACGGTCGTCCGGGCCTTCAGTTCCTCCTCTTCCTTCTCCTCGAACCACTGGTCCAAAGCGTCCAGGGCTTCCCGCAAAGAATAACGGTCCGGTAAAGTATAGGCTTCCCATTGTTCCAAATTGAAAAAGTCCGGAATACCTTCCAAGCGTTTTACTCCCATCCAGTACAAACTTTCCAGGCTGCGCACGGAAGTAGTGCCCACTGCAATGAGGTCTCCCGATTTTTCCTTCAAGTGGCGAATCAGCCGGCGGGAGATCAGGATATGCTCGGTATGCATCTCGTGATTTCCGATCGTTTCCGCCTTCACCGGCCGAAACGTCCCGGCTCCGACATGCAAAGTCAGTTCTTCCAGTCTCACCCCTTTTTTCTCCAGAAACCGGAGAATATCTTGCGTAAAATGCAAACCCGCCGTGGGAGCTGCCACGGACCCTTCCTCCCGGGAATAAACGGTTTGATAGCGGATCTTATCCGTATCTTCGGATTCGCGGTTTAAGTAAGGAGGAATCGGTATACGTCCGCATTCTTCTAAAATTTCACTGAAAGTGAGAGTGCCACTCCAGGAAAAACGCACAATTACTTCCCCTCCTTTCCGGGCCTTTTTTTCAGCTTGCAATTCCACCGTTTTTCCTTGATATTCAAAGAAACAACGCAAGGTTTCGGCATGCCATTTTTTCAAATTCCCTACCATACAACTCCATTCGCACCCGCCCCGGGCCGCAAAATTGCAGGCATAATCAGCCGGGGAAACGGGTTCCAGACAAAAGACCTCGATCTGGGCTCCCGTCGGTTTGCGGAAAAAAATCCGAGCATGAATCACCTTAGTATTATTGAAAATTAAAGTTTGCCCCGCCAGTAACTTATTCTGCACATCCGAAAAGCTCGTCTCCCCGATAGTTCCGGCTTCATACCAGAGCAAACGGGAAGCTTCCCGGTCGGCCAAAGGAAATTTGGCAATTTTTTCATCCGGTAAATCGTAAGTATAATCTTCGATTTTTATATTTTTGAGGGTATCAAGCTGTATATCCATTTTTCCGTAAATCACTTTGATTGGAGCGGGACAAAGGTAGGGCTTAAAAACAAAAAGTAAAAATCAAACGCTAAAAAGAAAAACGGGAACTTATGGCATTCCGGCAAACAGCATTCAAAATATGAAAACAAAACAAGAAATCGTAGAAAACTGGTTACCCCGTTATACGGGCCGGCCCCTGAAAGACTTTCCCAGATACATATTGCTGACCAACTTCGAATATTATTTGGATTTATTCTCGGAAATTTATCAACAACCCATCATCGGCATCGATAAAACGATGCCTAATGTCGCCCAGGACGGAATCATCCTCATCAATTTCGGAATGGGAAGCCCGAATGCTGCGACCATACTGGACCTGCTTACGGCGATCGAACCGGAGGCCGTTCTCTTTCTGGGGAAATGCGGCGGACTGAAAAACAAAACTTCGGTAGGGGATTATATACTCCCCATCGCTGCCATCAAAGGGGAAGGAACTTCCGACGATTACATGCCCCATGAAGTTCCTTCTTTACCTGCTTTCAGCCTGCAAAAAACCTGCTCCCGGGTCATCGCCGAACACGGGCGCCAATATTATACAGGAGTAGTTTATACCACCAACCGGAGAGTATGGGAATACGACGACCGCTTTAAAGAATACCTGGTGAAAACGCGGGCTATGGCGGTAGATATGGAAACAGCCACCATTTTTACCGTAGGTTTTGCAAACCGCATTCCTACCGGAGCCCTTTTACTGGTTTCCGACCGCCCCATGATCTCGGAAGGAATAAAAACTGCCGAATCAGACAAACAGGTTACGCAAAATTTCGTAAAACAACATTTGGAAATCGGTGTGGAAACTTTATGGAATATAAAAAACAAAAATTATTCCGTGAAGCACCTGATTTTTTAATAAAAAGATAAATATATATGAGAAAGATACGAATTCTGATCCTTTTATTATCGTTTCTTATAGGAGTAGGCTGCGGTAATAAAAAACAGGGCAATACTCCTGAAAAGCTTTCGGATACCGAGGTAAGCTTTACGAAAACCCTCCACAATTTCGGCGATATCGCTGAAGGGGAAGTCGTGAGCCATACTTTCCACTTCAAAAACACCGGAAAAGAAAGCTTTATTATCCGGAACATCGTCAGCGGTTGCGGATGTACGACGGTAAACTACGATAAGGCTCCGCTTCCTCCCGGAAAAGAAGGAAAATTAGAAATCACATTTAACTCTTCGGGCAGATATGGCAAACAATACAAAGAAATCAGTATCTTTGCAAACGTTCCGAAAAAAGAAATAAAGTTGAAATATATAGCGAACGTCAAATAAAAATCGAATCGGAGAGTGAACCCACCGGCCTTTTCGTAAACAACGAAAAACATACCGGTTTGAAACGAGTAATTTTAAAACTTCTGAATACTAATTAATAAGAAAAATTATGCACACCATGTTTATGATCCCCCTCCAAGCTCAGCCGCAAGGCAGTGGATTAATGAGTTTTTTACCCCTTATCCTGATCATTGTCGTTTTCTGGTTCTTTATGATAAGACCGCAAATGAAGAGACAAAAAGAATTGAAACAATTCCGGGATGCCCTGAAAAAAGGCGATAAGGTGATAACGACAGGCGGTATTTACGGCAAAGTGGCCGAAATCCAGGATTTTGCAATCATTCTGGATGTGGATAACGGAGTGAAACTTAAGGTAGATAAATCGGCCATCATTAAGGACATGACCGATGCCGCAGCCACCAAATAATCGGCCGTTTCTGAAAGTTGTAAGGCCGGGGTCTTACAACTTTATTTCTTTTTCTACCTAATGCTCGTGAAAGTGCGTATGAAAAAAAATGTATTCCGTTACCTGAAAGATCATCCGGTCCGCCGTATCGACCGCAACATTCTGAGTTATGGCATCTGTGTGGTCATTGCCGTTATACTCTGGTTTTTAAATGCACTGAATAAAGATTATACGAGTGAAATCTCCTACCCCGTAAAATACACCAATCTTCCCCGGGGAAAATACCTGGTTTCGGAACTCCCCGAACGGATCAGCCTGGAAGTGAAGGCGAAAGGATTTTCCTTGTTGGGTTATCAGATCCGCACCTCTTTTCAGCCGATCGTATTCGATGTGAATGCCTATACCAACCATTCCCTGGAAAAGAACAATACCATGGAATCAACGGTCCAGCTCAATACGATTAAAGACAAAATCAGCAATCAACTGAGTTCCGATATCAAATTACAGAGCATCAAACCGGAAAAAATCAATTTCCGGTTTTCCCGGGCTTCGGTAAAAAAAGTAGCCGTTCAACCGGTAGTCCACTATACGGTGGAAAAACAATATATCCTGAAAGACCGCATTACAGCCGTACCGGACAGTATAGAAGTCAGCGGCCCGGCCCTCCTTGTAGATACCTTGCGATACGTTTATACGGAACCCTGGTATATTCATAACGTCAGTAAGGACATCTCCCGGAAAGTCGCACTGGTGGAACAGGAAAACCTGTTTTTTGAAGAAAAAGAAATAAAAGTCAATCTGGAATTAGAACGGTTTACAGAAGCTAAAAAAACTGTGCCCATTCAAATTCTCAATCTGCCCCCCTCTCTGAATATGAGGCTCTTTCCCAATCAGGTCGATATCAGCTACGACGTGGGATTAAGCCGATACGATAAAATTACGGAAACGGATTTTAATTTTACGGTCGATTATCAGAAATACGCCAAATCATCTTTCGCCCAAGTGGAAGCCACCCGGGTTCCCGCATTTATAAAAAATCTGAAATTCACTCCGCAAAAAGTGGAATTCATATTGGAAGAAAAATAATACCGGAGATCAAACGTGATGAAAACACTCAAAATAGGACTGACCGGAGGAATCGGTTCCGGCAAAACAACCGTAGCCCGGATCGTAAGTCAGAAGCTCCGTTATCCGGTTTACATTGCCGATGAAACCGCATCCCGTTTAATTCGCGACCGCATCTCCATCCGAAACGCATTGATCCGGCATTTCGGAGAACATGTTTATTTGCCTGATCGGTCTTTATATAATAAATGGCTGGCCTACCGGATCTTCACCGATCCCTCTGCTTTACAGGCGGTAAACCGTATCGTTCATCCGGAAGTATTGAAAGATTTCCACCGATGGAGCGAAAGACAACAAGGAAAACTTATTTTTTTTGAATCGGCCATACTTTTCGAAGCCGGATTAGATGCTCATTTCGACTACATCGTGTGTATAACGGCTTCGCTCGACACCCGTATCGCCCGGGTAGTCCAACGGGACGGCACCACGCCCGAAAAAGTGAGAGAACGTATCCGGAATCAAATAGACGAACAAAAAAAATGCCGGATGTCCGATTACGTCATCTGCACCGACCAGGGGGTTCCCCTTGTGAGACAATTATTCGAATTGGAAAAACAACTAAAAAAGAAATACCTATGGCAAAATACGGAAAATGGATAGGAGCCGGCTTGGGTTTTGTACTGGGCGGCCCTTTAGGAGCACTTTTCGGCTTATTTATGGGATCCGTACTGGATAATACGGAAGTACAGATTAACCGGGGAAGCGGAACGGGAACAGGCCGCGGAGATTTCATGTTCAGCCTGACGGTTTTGGCTACCGCCATTATGAAAGCCGACGGACGCATGACCCGGAATGAATTGAATTATGTAAAAGATTTCCTCAGGAAAAATTTCGGGGAAGCCGCTACTCTCGAAGCCTTATCCATGATCAAGGAACTCAGTACCCGGGAGATCCCGGTATCCGACGTTTGCCAGCAAATACGCCTGAATATGGACCTGCCTTCCCGGACCCAACTGCTGTATTTCCTCTTCGGCCTAGCCAAAGCGGACGGGTCCGTTTGTAACGAGGAAGTCAAACTCCTGGAACATATTGCCTCACAGCTCGGAATCGATCAAACGACTTTCATATCTATCAAGTCTATGTATTACGACGATCTCGATTCGGCCTACCGAACCCTGGGCGTGGATCCGAAAGCCGATGATGCGGAAATAAAAAAAGCATACCGGAAAATGGCTATGGAAAATCATCCGGACAAGGTAAGCCATCTCGGAAATGATATCCGCAAAGCTGCAGAAGAAAAATTTACCCTGATCAATATAGCCTACGAAAAAATTAAAAAACAGAGAGGCATCTCCTAAAATAAAACAACTATAATTTCCGATTTGCGGTTTTTAATTTTAATTTTGCGCTTCGTTTTTTTAACAAATAAAGTCACACCAATATGTTGAAAGAAATCTTATCTATCTCAGGCAAACCCGGACTTTACAAAATGATCAGTAATTCGTCCAATGCAATAATTGTGGAATCTATTATAGACGGCAAGCGTTTTCCCGCCTATTCCAACTCCAAAATCATCGCCCTTGAAGATATTTCGATATACACCGAAAACGAGGATATGCCTTTGAGAGAAGTATTGAAACGTATGTATGAAAAAGAGAACGGTTCCCCCGTTTTCTCTCACAAAGAGGCTACCGAAAAGATCCTTTCCTATTTCGAAGAAGTAGTGCCGGAATACGACAAAGAGCGGGTATATGTGTCGGATATGAGGAAAATCATACAGTGGTATAATTTGCTTGCAGAAAAGAAACTTCTTCATTTTGAAGAAGAAACACCTCAAGCCGAATAAGAATTCAGAACTTCCCCCGATGCGGATAGGCCGGCAATTTTCCCGGCTTATCCGCATCCTTATATCCACAAAAGCCCATGAGCAACGCATTCCGGTTTAAACAATTCGTAATCCGTCAGGAGCAGACCCCCATGAAAGTGGGAACCGACGGAGTACTGCTCGGCGCCTGGGCCACAGTGGAAAAAGCCGGACACATTCTCGACATCGGTACCGGCACCGGCTTATTGGCTCTGATGGCGACCCAAAGGAACCCAAAGGCTTGGATCGACGCTATAGAAGTTGATGAAAATGCTTGCTTACAAGCCGCCCTGAATATTTCCGCCTCCCCCTGGAAAGAACGCATACAATTGTTCTCCGTTTCCGTTTTTCACTTTCATCCATCGAAAAAATACGATTCCATTCTGTGTAACCCGCCTTTTTTCATCCGGTCTACCCCACCCCCCGATTCCGGTAGAACTTTAGCTCGTCATTGTGAGAACTTTGACCATACGGCTTTAGCCCTTACCGTTAAAAACTGGCTATCCCAGCAGGGAAGATTTTCACTCGTCCTGCCGGTTCGGGAAGCGGAACACTTGATAAACCCCTGTCGGGAGAACGGACTGTACCTTTCCCGGCTTACCCGGGTCCTGCCGAACCCCGGCAAACCTCCAAAACGGTATTTGATGGAATTTTCCCTCAACCCGGCCACCACCGTTACGGATGAACTGGTCGTCGAATTGAGCCGGCACCTGTACAGTGAAACCTACCGCTCGCTTACCCGGGATTTCTACCTGAATTTCTGAAAACAGAATATCCCGTAAACTTCCTTGACGTTAATTAAGAAATTTACATATTTACGCCTATACTTATTAAAATTTTTAACTTTCTATTAACCTCCCCATTCGGTTTCCCTTCTTATGATTTGTAACATCAAAACGACAGTAAAAAAGACGTTTTTTTCATAAGTTTGTATGTTTAGGTTAGTAGTTAGTATTTAATAAGAGATCGGTTTCCGGTCTCTTATTTTTTTTCTATATTTACAGCGTAAAATGAAAAAGAGGATAAAATCGTTTGAAATTTTTGCGATATATACATTAAAACCAGGAAGTAAAACAAGCAAACCCGAAATGTTTCTTTCCGAAAACAAGTCTTCGGTCGGTTCTACTTGTATTCATACAAACCGATGAGAACAGGGGGAGGTTTCTTTTGGTGTAATTCACTGAATTTCAATGCCGGTTAGAAAAGATATATCTAATTTAAATATAAAAGACCATGAAAAGACAAGTAGCATTAGGAATAGACATAGGCGGAACGAATACCACATTCGGTTTTATCGACCGGGAAGGCAACTACCTGGCGGACGGTAACATACTGACCCAGAAGCACGAAGACATTAACGATTACCTGAAGGAACTCTATCTGGAAATCGAGAAAGTATTGGATCCTTTACGGGATGAACTGGAAATGGTGGGAATCGGCATAGGAGCGCCCAACGGAAATTATTACAAGGGTTCTATCGAATTCGCTCCCAACCTGAGATGGCACGATGTCATTCCTTTATGCGATATGATGAAAGAATATTATCCTCAGCTTCCGATTTACCTGACCAACGACGCAAACGCCGCCGCCATCGGAGAAATGGTATACGGAGGCGCCAAAGGCATGAAAGATTTTATCATGGTAACCCTGGGAACGGGATTAGGAAGCGGATTTGTAGCCAACGGTCAGCTCATATACGGCAGTGACGGGTTTGCCGGGGAACTGGGACACATTATCGTTTCCCCGAACGGACGTCAGTGCGGCTGCGGGCGCAACGGCTGTCTGGAAACTTATGTGTCGGCTACCGGAGTAAAAAGAACGGCTTACAAGATGATGGCAAAATACAATTATCCCAGTGATCTGCGTCTGGTGCCCTACAATGAAATGACGGCTCAAATGGTATCCGAAGCAGCCCGTAAGGGAGATATGATCGCCATCAATACCTTCAAATATACCGGAAAGATGCTGGGCGAAGCACTGGCCAACATGGTCGCCATCACCAGTCCGGAAGCCATTTTCCTTTTCGGAGGACTGGCAAAAGCGGGAGACTTGCTATTTGAACCTACCAAGGATCATATGGAAATGAACGTACTGAAAATTTTTGCCAATAAAGTCAAGCTATTACCGTCTCAACTGGACAAGAATGCTGCAATTTACGGTGCATCCGCTCTGGTTTGGAATGAATTGAAAAAATAATATACCGAATCTTCAGGTTCCGGGCAACAGCAGAAACAAACAAAGGGAGAGAAAAACAAGTTTCTGCTGTTGACGCATTACTGGTTACTAATACCTCGTCCGATGAACAAATATCTTATTTTTCTGTGTTTTGCGATTTGTTTGTGGAATACGGGTTGCCGCCATAAAGAAAAAGAACCCAAGATTACTGAGTACGTCAATCCGTTCGTCGGAACGGCAGGCCACGGACATTGTTATCCGGGGGCTACGGTGCCTTTCGGAGGCATTCAACTGAGTCCGGATAATCCCCGCAGCGGTTGGGACTGGTGTTCCGGCTACCATTACAGCGACAGTATCATTTCTTCTTTCTCCCACACCCATCTCAGCGGTACGGGGATCGGAGATCTTCAGGATGTCCGGCTCATGCCTACCGTCAACCAACCCGTCCCAGGCCAACATGCAGCGGAATTCATCCGTTCGGGATACGCTCGTTTTTCTCACGACAATGAGCAAGCTGAACCCGGTTATTACAGAGTAGGATTGGATAACGGAATTATCACGGAATTATCCGCTACCCCTCGTTGCGGTTTCCATTATTATCAATTTCCGGGACACAGTCCCAATGGACTTTGCATCGATCTTACAACGGCCCGTAACTGGGATAAAACGGTGAGCGTCAGTCTCAAAAAGGTAAACAACCGCACCTTGCAGGGATTCCGGAAATCCCGGGGTTGGGCCGAAGATCAACGGGTATATTTTGTTATCGAATTCTCTCAGGACGTCGCCGTATTGGCCGGACAAGACACCTTACAACCCCTGGAAAACGGTCAGAAAATTACCGGTGACCGTTGTTATGCCTGGGTCGACTTCGGTCATCAAACCAATCAGATTCTGGTAAAAGTCAGCCTCTCCTCCGCCAACATAGAAGGAGCGGTAGCCAACCTGAAAAAAGAACTTCCCCACTGGAGCTTCGATAAAGTAAAACGGGACGCCAAGCAGGCCTGGAAAAAGGAACTCTCTAAAATCCGGGTGGAAAGCGCAAACGAAGAAAATCTGAAGATATTTTATACCGCTCTTTATCACGCTTATCTGGCACCTAACGTATTTTCAGATGTAAACGGAAATTACAAGGGACCCGACCATGAAATACACAGCGTTTCCCAGCATGTTCAATACACGGTATTCTCCCTTTGGGACACTTTCCGGGCCACCCATCCTCTTTTTACGATCACCCAACGCAAAAGAGTTTCTCATATGATAAACTCCATGCTCCAACACTACGACGCTTACGGACTGCTTCCGGTGTGGGAACTGGAAGGCAATGAAACCAATTGTATGATCGGATTCCACTCCATTCCCGTTATCGTCGAGGCCTGGCTGAAAGGCATCCGGAATTTCGATGTGGAAAAAGCGTACGAGGCGATGAAGAAAACGGCCCTCTCCGGCAAATTCGGACTGAAAGAATTACGGGAATTCGGTTATGTTCCCTGCGATAAAGTCAATGAATCCGTATCCCGCACCTTGGAATACGCTTATGACGACTGGTGTATTGCTCAACTGGCAAAAGCGCTGGATAAGGAAGACGATTACCTCTATTTTTTAAAGGAATCCCGGAATTACACCCATGTTTTCGACTCGGTTACCGGATTTATGCGCGGAAAAACTTCGGAGGGGAAATGGAAAACTCCCTTTTCCCCCTTCTTTTCCCGGCACCGGAATGACGAATACACCGAAGGGAATGCCTGGCAATATTCCTGGTTCGTCCCCCAGGATCCGGAAGGGCTGATAGCTTTATACGGAGGCAAAGAACGGTTTGCCCGGAAACTCGACAGCCTTTTCACTCTTCCTTCCCGGATTGAAGGGGAGGAAGCATCTCCCGACATCAGCGGACTGATCGGCCAATACGCCCACGGCAACGAACCTTCTCATCATGTGGCCTATTTTTTCAATTATGCGGATCAACCCTGGAAAACCCAATATTACGTCGATCTGATCCGGAGAAAAATGTATACGTCGGCTCCGGACGGTCTATGCGGTAACGAAGACTGCGGACAAATGTCGGCCTGGTATGTCTTTTCGGCTTTGGGCTTTTATCCGGTAAATCCGGTAGAAGGGAAATATCAGATCGGAACTCCTCTCTTCGAAAAAGCAACAATTAAAGTCGGCCCCGAAAAAAGATTTGTTATCAAAGCGAATAAACCCGACGACCGGCACATCTATGTCCAAAAAGTACTACTGAACGGGGAAGAACTGCAACGCTCCTGGATATCTCACCGGGAAATTATGCAGGGAGGAGAACTGGAATTCGTACTGACGGATAAAGTGACGGAAAAACCGTAAAGAGAATGTTCCAGGTTGCTGCTTGGCAGCTTTCGCATAGAAGAGTGGTTTACGACGGACATAAACGATCCGCGGTAGTCTCCAAATAGAATCGTAAATCATTCTTCTATGGGTCTCTCCGGCCTTCTATTAATTACCCCTCACGAATTTAAAATCTTCCGCATCCCATAAAAAGTTATTTCCTCGACCACAACACCGCTTTCCGGGTAAATTTTACCGTCACACCGAAATTATTAGTCAGTAGACGACCGAAATCTCCGTAAACGCCTAAATCGATATGAAAGGGAATATGCCGGGAATCCGGGAGGCCGGCCTCCAACCCAAAAGAAAATTGCTTGACGGGAAGATCAGGCAACGGCACTCCATACCTTCCGTAATTTAAAGTATAAGTCAGCATCGCTTTATAAGGAATACACTGAAAAGCATATCCTTTTAATCCGAGGTGATGCCCGATAATCCGGTTGTTATAAATTCCCATCGTTATGCCCTGCGCGTTGGGAGCTAAGGGAGTCAGAAACGGAGTCCCTATGGTTCGCCCGTAATACGTCCAGCCACTCCTGTACTCTCCGTTATTGAAATAATTGTCGTTTCCGCCCAATACCTTTTTGCCATCCTCCGGATGCCCGGGATTTACCGGACGGTCATGGTAACGCCCGGATTGATATTTGGTATAGTAGAATTCATAAATCACATCACTCACCCATTGTTTTTTGTTATGGGCTCCGTAATAAAAACTGTACGTCCCGTCGGGGAATGAACGGAAATCCGTACCGGAGCCGTCTTCGAACGGTATATCATGATAAAAAGTAAGCGTATAATTATCGGCCAGGTAATTGATGCGTAAATGCTCGCGTCCCAGATGATTTCCCAGTGCATTAATCACATCACTGGTCGAGGCCCCTTGTCGCCCTGCGGTGCCCCCGACGGTCCGGAGATAATCCTTATAGGAAGAGGGGGGTTTTGCGAACGTCGGAGAGGTACGGCCCCATTGCGCCCAATGCTCCAACCCGACAATAATCTCCCAGCGACGGGCAGGTTTAATCTTTAAAAAAAGCGATTTATTATGCAAACGTGTATCCTCTACATAACGGTCGTCGATCATCTTATAGTCGGCCCAGTTGAATTGAAAAGAGAGCACCTTATTCGTCCAGGGAATAGCGATATAATCGGAACGCAGATTATAACCCGGCATTGTCCGCGCATTGTTCGACCATACGATGTCTCCATTGGTAGAGGAAATACCTTCGTATTCGGTGTCCCGGTGAATCATTCCCAAGTCAAGCCGTAAATTTCGCCAGCGTCCGCTGATATACAACTGATCCAACAGAATATGATTATCGAAATCGGACAAATACCCCGCCCCCGATACGCCATAGGCGAAACTGATTTTATGCTTGTCTGTAAAGTCGGAAAACACCCCTGCCTCGAGCAACCCTCCCTGTCCGTCCGGCATCAACCCGTAACGGTTGGAAACAGCCCACAAAGGCAAATTATCTTTTGTAGAAACAAAGCCTGATACGGAAGCAGAATAATCGACCGTCCTGTTTTGAGCCCACACACCCGTAGATACAATCCCCCAAAGGAGTATTGCCAGTATTCTTTTCATAGCATTCAATTGAATCAAAAATCCATCACACCTAAACATCGGTTGAACCAGCAAATTTCAGGCCAACCCTGGAATCGACGCTAATTATTATCTAAACCGACCCGTCAGACGTCCAAAGTTATACAAAAATACTTTCCGATACAAAATTCTTTCTTCTCATCCCATCTTAATCCCGTTTTCACTCCCCCCTCTGAAACAAAAGGGCTACGTCATCCTCCTCCCGTCCAAAATCGTAAATTACCTCCAGGGAGACGTTTTCCTGTCTCATTTTTTCCTATCTCTTTGTCCATTTCCCTCTGCAGCCGGCCGAAAATCCTACTGAAAAATAATTTCGGCCGGATGTTGAGAATATTTAAAACAGGTTTATTTTAACCTTTTTGGGAAAGCCGACGTACAAGGGATATGGTCAAAACTATTTTATTTTCCAATTCGACCCGAAGTAATCAATGGGGCGGAGGTGAAAAATGGATGCTGAACGCTATAAATTCCCTGACTCCGGAAGAATTCAAATCTTACCTGGTCTGCCGCCCGGGAAGCATTTTGGGGAAAAACGCCCGGGAAACGGGCGTTACTACCTTTGCGGCCACTTATCGCAACAGCCTGCATCTGCCCACCGTATACAAAATATATCGTATACTCCGGAAGGAAAAAATAGACGTAGTGGTTTGCTCCACCCTTTTAGATGTCAAATTAGCCGGATTAGCCGCTAAAATAGCCGGCATACCGGTCATATCCCGGCAGGGACTGGCCCTTTTTTCCGATAAGTATAAATACAGATTCCTGATCCGGAATTTTACTTCTTCTATTTTGACCAACACCCTTTCTATCCAGAGACTGTATGAGAATTACCCCTGGTTTCCCCCCCATCACATCAAAGTAATATATAACGGAGTGGAAACGGGCACCGGCCGCCGGATCGAGGTACCTACCCTCCTCCAGCGCCAGCACGGAAGGCCGGAAGAAAAAATCATCCTGGCCAGCGGCCGCTTATGCCCTCAAAAAGGATTTACCTATCTGATAGAAACCGCTAAGCTGGCCGGTGAGCGACAGAAAAAATGGAAATTCCTGATTCTGGGCAAAGGAGAGCTGCAAGCGGAACTGGAAAAACAGATCGCCCGTTACGGGCTGACAAACATCCGTCTGATCGGCTTCCACTCCCGGGTGAACGATTATTACCGATCGGCAGACCTTTTCGTACTGAGCTCCCTGGAGGAAGGGACGCCCAATGTAGTGCTGGAAGCGATGGCCAACCGCTGTCCCGTAGTTGCTACGGTTGTAAACGGAGTAGAAGAGGTAATCGAAAACGGACGTAACGGAATACTCGTTCCTCCCCGGGACCCTGAAAGTATGTTCAAAGCCATAGACCATCTTTTTAACCATCCCGAACAACTCCGGCAAATAGCAGAAAGCGGCTATGAAACGGTTTGTACCGGGTTTTCAAATAAACAGTTTGCTGAGAATTTTTCCGCTTATCTTAACGAGGTAATAGAGACCTATGAAAAACATCATTATCAGAACGCCTAATTTTATCGGAGATACGGTGAATACCACTCCGGCACTCGAGCTCCTGAAACAGGAATACCCGGATGCAGAGTTTACTTTGCTGGGACCGGGCTTTATCCACGATCTTTTTAAACACGATCCCCGGATTACCCGATTCGTCACTTTTCAACGGGGCCACCGGAACTATTGGGAACTTTTGAAAAAAATAAGGAAACAACGTTACGACCTGGGCGTTCTCTTCGTCAATACCTTTATCTCCGCCTTGCTGTTCCGCCTTGCCCCCATCCGGACGGTTATAGGTTATGCCAACGAATGCCGTGGATTTTTACTGGACTTTACACTTCCGTTAAACCGCAATGTACATTATATCAACCGATACGCCAGCCTGATCAACCGTTTTCTAAACAAAAAGTATACGTATTTACCGCCCTTGACTCTGATCTACAGCCGGCAACCTCCATTCCGTTTCACAAACGAAGGGAAAATCGTCGGCTTCTATCCCGGAGGTATCCACAAAGGTTTCCGGCACTATCCCGAAAACTACGCCCTCGAATTATTACAACGCCTTTCTTCCTATAACGTCCTCTTGATCGGAGACGCCAGGGATAATATCTCACACCGGGAATACGAAAAAAAAACCGGTCATCCCCACCTGATGAATATTTCCGGACGAACCACCGTAGAGGAACTCGTTAACACCATCGCCAACCTGGACTTACTGATCACCATCGATTCGGCCGCCATGCATATCGCCGCGGCAACCCATACTCCCTTTATCGCTCTGCTCGGTCTCTCGACCAGCCCCACTTCCTGTATTCTACCGAAAGTGAATTTCGGCAAAATTCTTAAAATTGAAAACAATTTAATTTGTGAAGAAGACTTTATCCAAAATATCACGCCCGACCTCATTATGGAACAAGTAAAGAAAATATTGGATGGCCCTAAGCCCAGGGACCGAAAGGAAAATAACGGGCTTTCCAACGCATCTTTAAGCGCCTGAATAAATTGAGCGGTTTTCGTTTCAGTCCTCCTTTTCCTTCCGCTATAAAACGGTCGACTGCATTCAGAATACGGGCCGAAGATTTTCCGTCCCGGTACATCTGCTGCCCGTCTACATATCTCCGGATGTTTTCCATCAATTCCGGCGGACGCTCCAAAGCCCGGAGAAGGGCATCTTCCAGCAAGGCCGTATCCTGAATATCAATCAGATAATTCCCCGGATGCGTATTTTTATAAGTCACGGCAGGTTTGCCGAGCAATAGGAATTCGGTAATAATGGACGAACTGTCGCACAATAACACATCGGCCCTTTTCAGTAACTCCACATTATCGTCCGTTTCACAATAGGTAACATTTTCATACTCTTCCAACCGGCGGTATCGTTCCACCGTTTGCCGGTCCATATGAGGATGAAAAGTGATCAGCCATTCCCAATCCCTCTGCCGTACCAAAGTCTCTATCGCTTCATATAAAAAAGGAGTAGAGGTAATACGGGGACTGAAAGTGGAAGCATACAGGATAACCGACCGTTTGTTTTTCACTGGCAGAGAGGAAGTGAAAAAAGTATCCGTTTTGCTCCATCCGGTCTCCACCACCCGGAAATAGCCATATTTCTTTTCCAACTCTTTAAAATAAGGGGTGGACGTTTTTCCTTGGGTACAATACAAATCGAATAAGCCGCGAATTTTAAAGTGATCTCCTTTTCCCGGACGCTTATCGATGGAATAACCGTGGAATACCTGCACTTTGATGCCGGGGAAGAAATCGTATACGTAATTACCGGGCACGAATACGGCAACCGGGTTATACCGCATCACTTCTTTCACTGATTTTAAACGTTTTTCATCCGGCCGGAGGTACTGAGAGCAAGGAGAGTCGAAATACCACGCCACCTCGTCTCCCCTTTTCCGGATTTCTTCCTGGAGGGGACGCAAAATCGGATAAGCATAAGCCAGAGACACAAAAAACAGATACTTTTTCATACAACGATCACTTTTGATTCTATCCCGATATTTTCTTCAAACACCTTTGATAACTGATAATTTTATTACCTTTGCACTCAAGGTGCAAAATACAGACAACCAAAAAAAAGGTTCGTTTTATTTGGTCAGGGTTTTTAGAGAAAAAAGGAAAAAGACAGCATTCGGCATAGAAACGGATACCTGCAAGAAAATAAAATTAAATAGTTGATTGACAACTGGATGTAATAGTGGAAGGAGAAAAAGGCAATTCGTTTTTAAAATCGGATTTCAGCGGAGAAAAATATTTTTCTTAACCACAACTAACGAACCTTTTAAGTTAGCCGTAACCACCTAACTGAATACAAAATAAAGCAATTCGGACGAATAATAAAAACTTATCACAATCCAATTTGTACAAATCAAGAGATATGACACAGAAAATTACTTACCTCGACAGAAATGAATATAATTACGGACCTGCCCCGGAGGTAGCCGAAGTCCTGAAAAATTTCGATCCCGACAAACTCTGTTTTTACACCCGCATTTACGATGAAGGTAAAAAAAGTATTTTATCCGATTTCCTTTCCGAACTGTACGGTATCCCCGAAAAACAGATCGTCCTGGGCTACGGCGGAGAAGATATACTGAAACAGGTCGTACATTGCTTTTTGTCCGGAAAAGAAAAACAGAAAACCTTGTTGATCCCCAAATTTTCCTGGTGGTATTACAAATCCATAGCCGATGAAGTAGACGGCAGAAGTGTGCTGTATCCTTTATATGAAGACGGAAACACTTTCAAGTACGATTTGAAAGCCATGAAAGAAACCGTGGAAAAGGAAAAGCCGGAGATGGTGCTGATTGCCTCCCCGAATAATCCGACAGGCAATTCTCTGACCGCGGAAGAATTGGACGAAACTCTTTCTTTCATCGGTAAAGAGACCGTAGTGGTCATAGATGAAGCTTATGCTTCTTTTGCAAACAAGGATACCAGTTATATCAAACCTCTACTGGAAAAATTCCCCAATTTACTGATTGTCAGAACCCTTTCCAAATTTTACGGTTTACCGGGCCTGCGTCTGGGATTCGCTTTTATGGGCACGGCCTTGTCCCGTTTTCTGAATTACAGTACCAAATACCTGGGTTATAACCGTCTGTCGGAAGAATTGGGTATCGCCGTACTGAAAGCTACGGAATATTATCAGAAAGTAGCCGATCAGATGGCTGACGACCGGGAAATGTATATGCGGGAACTTCGTCCCCTGAAAGGGTTTAAAGTATACGATTCACACGCCAATTTTATACTCGTCAAATACCCCATCGAATTGAAAGCGCGCTTGCAAGCCGCCCTGAAAGCTAAAGGGTATCTGATTAAGTTTATGAATGAACCCGATATCAACACCCATATGCGGATAACTTTGGGTACCCACGTTCAAAATCGTCAGGTGATAGATACCATTCTAGAAGTCGCAGGAGCATGAAAGCCGTTATTCTCGCCGCAGGCATAGCATCCCGCTTGCGTCCGCTGACCGACCGTTTACCCAAATGTTTACTCGAAATAGGAGGTAAATCGCTGCTGGAAAGAACCATCCGGGGGCTGGTCGACAACGGCCTCCGGGATATTATCATCGTAACCGGATACTTACAGGAACAAATCGTTTCCTTCGTAGGAAAGAAATTTCCGGAAATAAACGTATCTTTCATCTACAATGAGAAATACGCTTCCACGAATAATATCTATTCGCTCTGGCTGGTCAGGAAGCAAGTGCAGCATTCCGATATGATCTTACTGGACAGCGACATTCTTTTCGACCCCGAATTGATAAAAACCGTTCTGAACGCTCCCTATGCAAACTGCCTGGCTCTGAACGCTCACCCTCTTGGCGAAGAAGAAATGAAAGTGGTGACCGACGAGCAAGGCCAAGTCCAAGAAATCAGTAAAACCTGCGACCCGGCGACCGCCGCCGGAGAATCGATCGGAGTGGAGAAAATATCGGCGGACTATTCCCAGGCTCTGTTTTCGGAACTGGACCGTATGATCCGGGAAGAAAAATTGAGCCATATATTTTACGAAGCTGCTTTTCAACGCCTGATTCCTCAGGGGAAAAATTTTCATGTCATCGACACCTCGCATATCTTCTCGATGGAATTGGATACGCCCGAAGATTTTCGGGCCGCCAGCGGGAAGTTACCTTCTAATCTGCTGTAATATGGGTAGCAAATACGACATAAGAGCTTTACAATTAAAAATTCTGGATATTTTACTGTCCGTAGACCGCGTGTGCCGGGAACGGCAATTACGATATTATATCATGGCCGGAACCCTCATCGGAGCGATCCGTCACAAAGGCTTCATTCCCTGGGACGACGATCTGGACATCGGTATGCCGCGACCGGATTTCGAAATCTTTATGTCCGGAGCGAAAGAATGGCTACCGGAACACCTCGAAGCCATATACTGGAAAAACGACCCCGAATATCCGCTCTCGTTCGCTAAAATTCAGGATGCGCACACCACCCTCATCGAGAGAATACACCTGAAATACAAAGGAGGTATTTATATCGATGTATTCCCCCTCGATGGAGCTCCTCAGGGGAAAATACGTCAACTCTGGCATTTCGGACGATTCGCCTTTTATAACAAGGCCTTGTATTTCCTCTTCCGGGATCCTTATAAACACGGGAAAGGCATCAGTTCCTGGCCCTGCAGACTGGCCCGTTTTTTTTATACCCGACCCGGCTTACAGGCAAAACTTGAAAAACTGATGAGGAAATACGATTACGACCAGGCCGAACTGGTTTGCGATTACGACGACGGACGAAAAGGAATTTTACCCAAATCCGTCATCGGAACCCCTACGCCCGTCCTCTTCGAAGGACATACGGTACTGGGAATCGAAAATTACGATACCTACCTGAAAAACAAATACGGGGATTATATGCAGATTCCTCCGGCTGAGAAACAACGACAACACAACTTTTATTTTCTGGACCTGAACAAGCCTTACCGGGAATAAAACGATTTCTCCGGCAACCCCCGGACGGGCGGATTACGTAAAGGATAACAACGACATTAAGACAGCATAGGATGAGAATAGGATACGATGCCAAAAGATTATACAAAAACTTCACGGGCCTGGGAAACTACAGCCGCACATTGGTCAGCAACCTGAGCCGGTACTATCCGGAAAACGAATATTACCTGTATACGCCGGATATCCGGCAAAACGAAATCACCCGCTCTTTTCTGGACCATCCGGCCTACAGAACCGTTCAACCTTCGGGTACTTTAAAAAGCTACTGGCGAAGTTGTTCGATTAAAAAGGACCTGAAACGGGACCGCATCGAGCTGTTTCACGGCCTCAGTCACGAAATCCCGGTTCGCCTCCATCGCAGCGGCATTCCCTCCGTTGTCACCATCCACGATATCATCTACCGGACCTACCCGCATATGTTCTCTGCCATCGACCGCGCGATTTACGACATAAAGTTCCGATACGCCTGTAAGCACGCCGACCGCATCATCGCTATCAGCGAAAGTACGAAAAAGGATATCATGCGCTATTTCGGCACCCCCGAAGAAAAGATAGAAGTGATCTACCAGGCTATACAGCCGGTATTTTACCGGCTTCAGGAAGAAGCGGAGGTGCGCCGGCAAACCGAAATCTTCCGGCTCCCACCCGACTATCTTTTATATGTCGGAGCTGTCAATTCCCGGAAAAATCTGCTGGGCATCGTCCGCTCGCTGGCCCTTCTTCCCCCCGACCTGCAAATTCCCCTGGTGATCGTCGGAAACGGAGGAACTTACAAGAAAGAAGTATTACGTTATACCGAAGATCATCACCTTTCCCACTTGCTCATCTGGGCAAACAACCTGAGTGATCCCGGTATACTACAAGCTTTCTACCAAAAAGCCCGGATTTTTATTTACCCCTCTTTCTACGAAGGATTCGGACTGCCCGTCACGGAAGCCCTACTCAGTAAAACTCCCGTGATCACCTCCAACGTATCTTCCTTACCAGAAGCCGGCGGAACGCATTGTCTGTATGTCAATCCCGCCGAACCGGAAGAGATTGCGGAAGGCATACGGAAAATCCTTACCGATGACGTCCTGCGGAACGACATGAGAGAAAAAGGGTATTTGTTCGCCCGGAAACAGTTCGACCCGCAACGTCTGACCGAACAGGTCGGTCGATTATATGCAGGGCTCGTAAAATAAGAAAATCACCAAACTTTCACATTCAGGAAGCAAGACATAGGGGAAAAATGCGAAATCAGGAACGCCGTTCCCTGAGTAGCTTGTCGACGATACGCACGGCGACTTTTCCATCCACCTCCCCCAACACGTATTTCACCAACTCTTCCCGGTACTTTTGGTGCTTTTCGGGATACATCAGATTCGTCCGGCAGGCGTCCAGCATCTCCCGGTAATTATCCACCACATCTCCCACATTCCACAGGTAAAAATGAGCTTTATCCAGGCGTTTCCCGATCTTCTTCTTCATCAACAGATGATACCAGCGATAATGCAAGAACATATTCACAACCACAGGTTTGCCGAGACCGGCAAATTCATAGACCGCACTCGATATATCGGATATCATCAAATCGGCCGCATACATAAAAGGTAAGATATTCGTCTCTCCGAAACCGGCAATAAAAACATTTTCGTGTTTTCCCCACTTCCGGATGTGTTTCAGAGTATGCCGGTATTTGCTTCTCAAAAAAATATTGGAGTGAGGCTTTACGATAATGTTATAATCCTTCAGTACGACCGGAAAATCGGAACCGATCTTCAGTATGGAGGAAGGATAAAAGGTGGGTGCATACAATATCGTTTTTTTACAGGGATCCAATCCGCATCTTTTCAACAAACCGGTTTTATCTTCCTCCTTAAAGTCGAAATAAGCATCCAGCTTGGAATATCCGGTCACGCACAATTCACATTTTTTCTCCGGGAAATACTCGTTCAGTATATCTTCATAAAACCGACCGTCTATAAAACGAATATCTACCTCGTTGAGCCCGGGATCCAGATATACGGATTTTCCACCCCAGGTCCCGTGAAAAATAAGAACCGATTTTTGATAGGAAATCCCCAACTCCCGCACGCCGTTGGCAAACACCAAATACTCTACGGCCGGGCAATCTTCTCTCAGACAATAAACCAAATTTCTTTCCCGGCAATAGGCAACCGCTTCATGACGTTGATCCACTTCATCCCGGTCCAAATTAGAAGGGATGATCACCGTATAACTCAATCCCCTTTTCCGAAGTTCCTGGATTACCGGTTCAAAATGAGGTATAAAATAAAGTTTTTCCAAATAAAAACCCGCAAACACCTTTTCCTCCATCGTCATCAATTATCAAATTCAACAATCTTCCTTTTCCTCTTGTTACACACCTGTACAGAGAAAAAGCTACACACCCTGTCCGCTCTATATTCCCAGCCCGGCCCCGGCTTACTCCTCTTTTACCGACTGCCTGCGGAACATCTCATTGGGCTTTCCGGTGATCGTTTCTGCGGTAATCGATAAAAGAATAAGGATATTTGTTCCTCTCATCCGCCTCACCATTTTCCCGGAAAACCTCCAGCCAGTCCTCTTCCCGTACCGGAGGAATTCTGGTATCTCCTTCCACCCTTACCCGCACCCGGGTCAGATACAACCGGTCCGCTTTATTCCAGAAAGCGTTATATAAGGTTCCTCCTCCGATGATAAAAGCTTCTTCTTCCGCCCCGAGTAAGTCCAAAGCTTCCTGAATACCGGATGCCCTTTCCACTCCCGCAGCCGAAAAAGAAGGATTCCGGGTCACTACTACATTTCGCCGCCCGGGCAAAGCTTTCCCGATCGATTCGAAGGTTTTGCGGCCCATAATAACAGTATGCCCGGTCGTCAGCTTCTTAAAACGTTTCAAATCGGCCGATAAATGCCAGATCAATCCGTTATCTTTTCCGATCACATCATTTTCGGAGGCAGCTACAATAATGGATAATATCATAAATACGAATCTTTTGTGCCGACAAAGATAAAACATTCCTCCGGAAAACCCAGAAATCCATCCGAAAGCTTATCCGGCTGTTCCCGATTAAATTTCTGCTTTTCCTTTCGGTTCCCTCCGGTAAATTTTAAATCTTTTCCGATAACGGAATAACCGATATCCCGTATAAATATATTGTAACTTAACGAAACTTTCCCTAGTTTTGTGTCTTCAACAGACGGTAATAGCCCGAAACAGCATAAAGAACAAAGAATGTCGGTTAAAACAGTTATCAATCCCCGTTACGAAAACCTGCGAGACTTCATTACCTCTCTTCCGGGGGAATTTACCCGTGGCGGACAATACGTACACAAAGGAAGAAACGAAATAAAAGTATTCGAAGCGGGAGGATTGCATCTGAATGTCAAACGCTACCGGATCCCTCTCTTTATCAATCGGTTGATCTATGCCTATTTCCGAGCGCCGAAAGCCGAAAGAGCGTATACGTATGCCCTGAGGTTGCTGGAGAAACAAATTCGTACCCCGGAACCCGTAGCTTATATGATCGAAAAGAAAAACGGCATTTTAGGGTACAGTTACTTTATCAGCATTCAAATGCCTTACTCCCGAAGATTTTACGAGTTCGGGGATGCCCCCTTAACGGGAAATGAAGACATCATCCGGGCCTTCGCCCGATACACCGCCAGTTTACACGAAGCGGGCATTTACCACAAAGATTATTCCCCGGGTAATATTTTATTCGATACGGTGGAGGGGAAACCGGAATTCTGCATTGTAGATATCAATCGCATGGAATTCGGTAAGGTCGACATCAAAAAAGGATGCGCCAATTTTGCCCGGTTGTGGGGACAAAAACATTTCTTTCTGCTCCTGGCCTGCGAATATGCCAAAGCCCGGGGATTCGACGAAACCGAATGTTGCAGACTGGTTATGGATTTCCGGAAAAAACACTGGTCCACTTTAAGCAAAAAAAAGGCCGTGAAGTTCCGGCTGGAATTATAACTCCTTATACGGCGACATCTGCTTTGATATGAGGATAGGGATCGTAAGCGGTCAGCTCAAAATCGTCGTAATCAAATCCGAAGATATCCGTTACCGCCGGATTAATCCGCATCTGCGGCAATTGCCGGGGGGTACGGGTCAATTGTAATTTTACCTGTTCCACATGGTTGAGATAAATGTGAACGTCTCCGAAAGTATGAATAAATTCGCCGGCCTGTAAACCGCACACCTGAGCGATCATCAAGGTCAGCAGCGCGTAGGAAGCAATGTTGAAAGGGACGCCCAGGAACGAATCGGCACTCCGCTGATACAGCTGACAGGACAATTTTCCCTGAACTACGTAAAACTGAAACAGGGCATGGCAAGGAGCCAATCTCATATTCCCGATATCTCCCGAATTCCAGGCGCTCACAATCAGCCGGCGGGAATCCGGATCGCTCTTTATGTCGTGTACCACCTGACTGATCTGGTCCAGACAGCTCCCGTCCGGCCGCGGCCAGGAACGCCATTGATAGCCATAAATATGCCCCAGATCCCCATTTTCATCCGCCCATTTATTCCAGATACTCACCCCGTGCTCCTGCAAATACTTTACATTGGTATCTCCCTTTAAAAACCACAAGAGTTCATAAATAATGGATTTCAAATGTAATTTTTTGGTAGTCAGTAAGGGAAAACCGGCTTGCAGATCAAAACGCATCTGATGTCCGAATATACTGATCGTACCGGTTCCCGTCCGGTCCGTCTTCCGTTCTCCTTCCCGGAGAATCTTTTCCAACAATTCCAAATACTGTTTCATAGTTTTACGTATAATCCATCCGGTCTTTTTTCCGTATCAGGAACAAACCGTGCCGGACCGGCAACAACAGTTTTTCCACCCGTTTGTCCGAACTGACTAACTCGTTGAATTCCAGAATACCCCGGGTCTGGGCATCCGGGCTATCTTTTTCCGAAATCACCTTCCCCTCCCACAACACATCGTCGGCAACAATTATTCCTCCCGGCCGTACTTTATCGAATATCAAGCGGTAATATTCGGCATATTCCCGTTTGTCCGCATCTATAAATACCAGATCGAAAGTTTCCGGAAGGCGGGGAATGATGTCGCAGGCCTTCCCCAGGTGGAAGCGGATCTTTTTCCCCACCCCGCTCCGGCCTATATAGTCCCGGATAAAATCTTCCAATTCATCGTTGTTATCGATGGTATGCAGTATCCCTTCTTCCGGTAATCCCATCGCCATCGAAATCGCAGCATATCCGGTAAAGGTTCCGATTTCCAGCACCCGTACGGCACCCGATATCCGGCACAACATTTTCAGAAACTGTCCCTGCAGGTTGCCCGATAACATTCTCGGACGCATTACCCGCAAATGAGTCGCCCGCCTCAACTCGGTCAGTATAGCCGGTTCGGGTTCGCTATGCTCCAGCATGTATTTTTCCAACTCAGGATCTGTTTGCGCCATAACGGTCTTCCCCTATTTATAAATCAATACCGACTGACGGCTGACATCGAATATTTCCCCGGCCACCTCCTGCAACAAAGCGGCATCGATAGCTTCTATTCTCTCACAAATACTTTCGATACTGTCGACTCTGTCATACACCAGAAAACTTTTCCCGATGGAAAGCATGGTATTCTCATAATTCTCTGCTGACAGGGTCAGTTGTCCGATAGTCTGATTCTTTGCTTTTCTCAGTTGTCCGTTTCTTAAAGGTTCCAGGTAAAGCAATTCCATTTCCCGCTTACACAACTTCACGCATTTTTCCAGGTCTTCGGCATCGCAGCCGAAATATACGGTAAAAATTCCCGTATCCGAATAAGGCGTATAGGAAGCTTCAATATTATAAGCCAGTCCGTGTTTTTCTCTGATATTCAGATTTAACCGCGAATTCATGCCCGAGCCTCCCAGCAAATCCACCAGTAAAGAAAGCGGGAGACGCTTTTCTTCCCGGTAATCGTAAGCTACATTGCCGATGATGCAATGGTTCTGAAAAGTGCCTTTCTGTATTTCTTTGAACTGCGGCACATATAAAGCGGGCTTTATTCTTTCCGCCTGGGTCAGATCCCCCGCAATGCCTCCGAAATATTTCTCAGCCAAGCGGACGAATTTCTCGAAAGAAATGTCTCCCACCGAACTGATCACCATACGCTGGGGTTTATAATTCCGGCGTACAAACCCGCAAATCTGCTCCCGGGTAAAACTCCTGACTCTTTGTTCATCTCCCAGGATATTCCGTCCGATGGGTTCTCCCCGGTAAACCAACTCTTCAAAATCGTCGAATATCAGTTCGCCCGGAGAATCTTTATAAGAATTAATCTCATCGATTACGACCTCTTTTTCTTTTTCGATCTCTTTTTCCGGAAACACCGAATCGAAGACGATATCGGCAAACAACTCCAAAGCCCGCTCATAATCTTTCGGCAAAAACGAAGCATAAATACAGGTATCTTCTTTGGTGGTATATGCGTTCAACTCTCCTCCGACATCTTCCAGGCGGCTCAGAATATGATAAGCTTTTCGTTTTTCCGTCCCCTTAAAAATAACGTGTTCGATAAAATGGGCTATCCCCACTTCGTTTTCCCGTTCGTCCCGGCTTCCCGCATTGATAATCAACCCGCAATAAGCCGCTTTATTAGGCACATGCTGATGAATGAGCTTCAGTCCGTTTTTCAATATATGTGTTTGGTACATTACCTGCAAATTCTCCTCTTTCTTCAATTCGTTTGCAAAAGTAGGCAAAATATGGTTCAATCGGGAATGCTCTCCGGTAATTTTTTAATACCCTCTCCGCCCAAGCCTCTTCTTGTGTTCCTTTCTCCCTTCTCCAACTAACGACCTCCCGGCTTTCCGGCCGGCCCCCCACCTTTTACATCCGTAGGAGGGTCCCTTCCTTTCTCCACTTACTTATCCTATCGGAATCATTGACTCTCCTTCCGCAAAGGATCCCTAGTATAATCCCGGCCATAACAGGAAGCAATCATCTTCAGGCAACAAGAACCACAATCCCTGGCGTCCGGTTATTTATAGTATGGAAATCGCATCATTTTATCGTTTTATTTGCCGAAACGGGAAGTATCTATATCTTTTTGTTCCCGGGAAGTGTAACCGCCAAATTTATAAGAAATAGTAAAGAAAAAACGGCGATTAAAAAAACGCATGTCCATCGTATAATCTTGTCCTTTATAATCCGTAGTGATTTTCGAAGAAGAAACCTTCCCGAGCATATTTTTACACCTCAAACTCACCGATATTCTATCCCTGGCAAAAGAACCCGACACACCTGTATCTAAAAACCAACATGCAGACAAATCCCATATTCCCTGTATCGTTGGCGTTTTATACCCTGCATAGAGGATAAATGCCACTTTCGGCTTCGAGGACAGACGAAACGTATTATCTAACCCTATTATTCCTGCCCATTTATTACGATCGAAAGATAAGTCATACCATTCCTTACTTTTATAGCGTTCATTATAAGCAGTAACCGTTAATTGGGAATTTAGAACTTTTCCCAACGAAAAAGGAATAACAGTTGTAAAATTCAGAGAAGAAGTATAATCCAAATTTATAGTTTGATATAACATTTTCAGTTCCTCCGGAGATTGATAAGCCTGCTGAAAGAAAAAATCTTTAATTATATAATAGGAAAGCTGAAATATGTATTTATTTTTCAGCATATATAGAAAGTTGGCTACATTGTATTTGGCGGGCCTTAAACGGGGATTCCCGTACATCACTACATAGGGATTGGAATAAGAGGTATAATCCTGTAGTTCCCAATAAGAAGGGTAGACACGCAAAGACTGATAAGCTAGCTGCAAATAATGATCGTCTGTAATTTGATAAGAAAGGGAAGCATTCGGCATAGGGGACCATTGTGTATATTCATTTATCTTGTAATATTCCCCTTTTAAAGTAATATCTAATAGTACACGCCCTTCTTGCCAGGATTTACTAAAACTGACATACAGATCACCCGTATGTTCACGAGTATGACTGACGATCTCCTTCTCTTCATTATACCGTTGAGAGTTAGCATTTTTGACAAACTGATACTTCAAACCATATTTTAACTTCCAGTTTTTATTAAAAGAATGTAACATATCGGCATAAGCACTTATTTGATCGATAGTCTGTAAAGTATAATAATCAAATGCACGCTTATATACCTCATTTACACCAGCATAACTCATCGTCTGCAAAGCTTGGGTCTTATAATAAGTATAATCCACACCTGTAGCCAAACCGAAAGGTGAAACGTAGCTAAAAACCAAGTGATGAAGATAGTTATCTCCTTTCTCCCCAGATATGCTTTTCCCAAAATAGTTATCTATACTCGGGCTAGAAGAGGAGGAATGTGGTACATATTCACCGATATAACTGAGAGAGGCATTACTTTCTGGAGAAATGCGATAGTTTAAATCCAGATAGGCGTTATGACTCCGGGTAATATTCTCAGACTCCGTAACCGTATGAATATCGGTAATTGTATTTTTGGTTTTATGATAAGACCACTGATCAAGTTTAGATCGATCGTCACTATTTATATAACTATACATCATGTTCAAGGAAATTTTAGACGATCCATAATATAGATTTCCCCCGGCATTGTAACGACTCCGGGTATTATCGGACCAATTTCCAAAAACATATCCTTGTAATGTATTGTCCGTCTCTCTTTTTAGAACGATATTTATCGCCGCTCCCTTAATATGCCATTGGGGAGGAGCGTTATATACGACCTCCGCCTTCTCGATTCGTTCTACCGGGGTAGACTTTAAAAGTTGTCCGACCTGTTCCTGAGTCATGGTAGCAGGCTTACCGTTAATAATAACCGTCAGGCTGGTAGCCCCGGTTAACGATAAAACACCATCCGTTTCCCGTACACCCGGTAATTTCGCAATCGCCTCAAAAGCGTTATCTGCCATCCGCCGATCGGCTATTGTTTTGAGATTATAAGAGAGCTTGCCTTCTTCCACTTTTACTGTGGGCCGTTCACCTTTCACAACTACCTCTTCGAGTTCAGTCGAAGATTCGCTCAGGATAATATCTCCAAGTTCTGACTCAGAAGCTTCCACGATGAGTGGCTTATAGGAAATATGCTGAAACAAAAGACGATAAGGCCGGACGTCAGAAGAAAATATAAACCGCCCATCGATACCGGTAGCAGTAGCGTCGAGATAAGTAGAATCCATATGTTGCAATATAACCGCTACCCCAAACACCGGTTCTTTATTCCGGTTGACAAGCCGACCGGTAATAGTTTGTGCAGAAGCACCTAAACTGAATAGCAAGAAAAACATACATAGATAATTTCTCATAATGACTGATTATTTAAACTCTTACAATCTTCCATCAGGTAAATGCAGATCAGGCTTACCTTTCGGACCAGGAAGATCCCACTTATCTATGTACTAATAACATTCACGATGATCCTACATAATTCCCTGTCTTATCGCTCTTTCCCTTCCTACGGGGAACTTCCCACCCTATGCCAGAAACACCTTTAGCAGCTGGTGTATTGCTACTAGCTGAAATTTTTGTTTCAAATATATTAAATTTTCAATATATTTTACACATTTATAATAAAAATATTATATAAAGGCACCTAAAAACCTAAATTACACTGAATATTTGATAGCTGTCTATCGCAAACTCTTCTAGAAAATAATAGTTCAGGAAGGATATGGTGCCATGGAAGTCTGCTACTTCGTAAGAACAACACCACTGGAGTGCAGAGTATCATCTTCTTCTTCCCCTTACTCTCTTGAAAAAAAGAACCGTCAAAATAAAATAGAAAAGAGCGGTCCTTATTTCATTACTTCATAAAAAAACTCCGGAAAATTCCGGAGTTTTCTCTATCTTTTTCAGCGTAATTTATTTCTGAAATAACTTTTCAAAATCGGCCATGGAAATTTCCTGCTCTTCGAGTTTTACATTTTCCTTGATCGCTCCGAAAACTTTATTATCCACGGCTCTTTCATACAAATGTTCCCGTTGTTTCTGATCTTCCAGCAATTTAGCGGCAAATCCGTTGAGCTGTTCTTCATTCAAACCGTAAAGTCCGTACTGCTGTAATTGAGCGGCAGCCACTTCCCGTCCTATCGCCTTCATATCTTCGGTTTCCACTTTGAGATCGAATTCCTTCAAAATGGCGGTTTTAATCAATTGCCATTTAAATTCATCGCGATAGCCTTCGAAATCTTTTTCTACATCTTCCGGCTTCATGCCTTTATTAACGGCCACGATCCATCTTTTCAAGAAAGCTTCCGGTAAAACGACTTCTTCGTTTTTCTTCAGCATTTTCTCCCGGGCATCCACCGTAAAACGGTATTCGGAATGCCCTTTCAACTGATTAGCAATATCTCCCTTTACTTTTTCCCGGAATTCTTCTACGGTTTTCACCGTCGTATCCTTACCGTATACCTTTTCAAATAATTCCTGGTTTACCTCAGCGTCGATGTACCGTTTTATTTCATGAATAATAAAACAGAAATTTTCTCCGGCTTTTTCCGCCTCTTCTTTCGATGTTCCCAACATATTGGCAAAATCGGTTTTATTGGGAAAAGATTTGGCCGCATTGAATTTGACCTCCTGGCCTTTTTTAGCCCCTTTAAAAGCATTCAGAGAAGCTTCGTCCTTGATATGCAATACGGACAAGGAGGCCTCCTCATTCCGGATTCCGCCTTCTTTTACCGATCCGTCTTCATTTAACTCAATCAGTTCTCCATTCAGGTATTCGCTACCTTCTATTTCTTCTACCGGTTTTAATTCACCGCTATTTTTACAGATGCTTTCGATCTGTTTGTCGATCATTTCGTCGTCTACTCCGATTACATAATAAGGAATCTTTTCCCGCTTACTCATTTTCACATTTACTTCCGGAGCCAAAGCGATATCATAATCGAATTCGAATTCCTCCTTCTCCAGGTCCAGTTCCTTTTGTTCCGTCTCATTCGGCAGCGGTTCACCCAAAAGCTGAAGATGATTATCCTGGATATAATTAGTCAGAGCTTCGCCGATTACCTTATTAATTTCCTCGACCAATACGGCTTTACCATACATTTTCTTCACGATTCCCATCGGAGTTTTACCTTTCCGGAATCCGTCGATGACCACTTTCTTCTGGTAATCTTTTAACACTTTCTCTACGCGTTCTGCGTAATCTTCTTTACCTAACTGAATCTTAATGACAGCATTAAGATCATCGCTTTGGGTTTTCGTTATATTCATGCTATCGGTTTTGTTACAGCAGTCGCAACACTCACAACGTCGCAACAGTTTTATAAATTAAACATTACTATTTATACGCTCTGTCCGTAAACCTGAAAAAAGCCACCTCAGTCAAGGCAGCTTCCCTGTTCAGTGCGGGCGAAGGGACTCGAACCCCCACGTCTTGCGACACTAGATCCTAAGTCTAGTGCGTCTACCAATTTCGCCACGCCCGCTTTCTTTTCCGGCGTTGCAAAAGTAATTCAATTTTTCTATCTATCAAACTTTTTAGGTCTAAAAGTTCCCTTGTGTCAACCGGATACCTTAGAGGGCTTCCTCTCCCAACGACCTGCAAAAGAGAAGCTGTTTTTCTACTTTTTATCCGGTCCCTCCCCTCCGCTAAACGGTATTTTGCTTTTTTCTTCTGAGTTCGAAATTCTTTCCCAAATACACCCGCCTTACTTCGGGGTCCGCTGCCAGGTGTTCGGCTGTACCGGATTCCAGTATCCGACCGTCGTACAACAAATAAGCCCGGTCGGTAATCGAAAGGGTTTCCTGTACATTGTGATCGGTAATCAGAATACCGATATTTTTGTCTTTCAATTTCTGCACAATTCCCTGAATGTCTTCTACAGCAATAGGATCCACTCCTGCAAACGGCTCGTCCAGTAAAATAAACTTAGGCCGGATAGACAAAGCCCTGGCAATCTCGGTACGCCGTCTTTCTCCTCCCGACAATTGGATACCCAGACTCTTGCGGATGTGCTGTAATCCGAATTCATCCAGCATCTCTTCCAGACGTTCTTTTTGTTCTTCCTTCGTCATACTGGTCATTTCCAAGACCGCTTTGATATTATCTTCCACGCTCAAACGACGGAAAACCGAAGCTTCCTGGGCCAGGTATCCCACCCCCAATTGTGCCCGCCTGTACACCGGTTCTTTAGTTATTTCCCGATCGTCCAGAAATATACGCCCTCCGTTCGGCGTAATCAATCCCACAATCATATAAAAGGAAGTCGTCTTTCCCGCTCCGTTCGGCCCCAGCAATCCTACAATTTCTCCTTGTTCCACATTAACCGATACGCCCTTTACCACCGTCCGGCTTTTGTATTTTTTTACTAAATCTTCCGCTCGTAATATCATAAATTTCCATTTTACACCTCACAAAGATAGTGCAAACCGAATGCAGAACCAAATTTATTTGGATTCTGCTGAGGTGCAGCCTATCTTATCAAAAGATAGTACAAACCGAATGCAGAACCAAATTTATTTGGATTCTGCTGAGGTGCAGCCTATCTTATCAAAAGATAGTACAAACCGAATGCAGAACCAAATTTATTTGGTTTCTGCTGAGGTGCAGCCTATTTTATCAAAAGATAGGGTAAACCGAATGCAGAACCCCCAGATCTAACCTTCTTTATCTATAAATTCCGTTAGAGGAACATTCGGCAATCCCGTTATATTCCCCCGCTTAGAACTTGATGTCAATGCTGAAATTAACTGCAAAATTCTGCACTTTCTGTCCGGGACGGCTATGACGGTGCGTCAAACGCCAGATAGCGTCGATTCTCAAAATGCGGAAAATATTTTCAATGCCGATACCCGTTTCAAAATAAGGTTTGGAAACGGAGGACATGCCGTCAGGAAAAAGTAAAACCGCCTGGGTATCCGGCAAACTACCGTTATTCTTCTTCTCCAAAGTTCCGATCAGACCTTTAAATATAAATACTTCCCTCCACTTCAGCCTTTTCATTAAAGGTATCTTTCCCAGGAAAAAACCTTTAAAATGGTGTTCATACATAAAAGAAGCCCACAAATCCGATGCGAATTCGTAATAATTCATACAAGAAAAAGCATAAGGATCGTAAAAATACGTGGCGTTCCCTTCATGCAATTTCAACAGGGGATAAGGCACCTTCCCGAAAATTTTTCCGCCGCTGACGACCATGCTGGAAGTCCCGATGGGGGGTATACCTACATCGTATTTTACCGAACCTTCCAAGCGGTAATATTCGTAATCGTTTTTAAACATTCCCTTTACTCCCATAGAAAGGTCTATCCCCACAATGGGGAAATCAGAGCCTAAGGAAAATTTATCGAAGGTTTTACGTACCACTATCTCATCCCAGGATAAGCGCGTATTCAATCGGAGAGACATCGATTGAATAGAGTTCATAAGCTGTCCGTCCGGACGTACAAAAGGCACATAACGAGACGAAAAAATATCCCGGACTTGTACGGCATACGTCTGAGTGATTCCTTGCCGCCATTCCTTCTCAAAAGAAAGATCGCCCTGATTGACCATACTCAGACGATCGTTATTTCCGCGGGAAAAAAGCGAACTGAAAAAATTTCCCTCCGTGAAAGCATTCACCCCGGCCCCCAATTGCACCACATCATGTTTAAAGGACATCGTCAATTTGGATGTCGGCAATTCATTAAACATATACTCCAATCCGCCTCCGCCCTTGAAGCGGTGGTCTTTCGTTCCGTAAGCCCCGTACCCGGACAAACGAATTTTCCGGCTGAAATCATCGGTCGTTCTCAACCCCACCTGAAACCGGGCTCCTTCCAGTTTATTAAAACTGAACAACTTATAATAAGGGCCGATACCGATGTATTTCGTATCATAATATCCTCCCAATATCGTCGTCACGATGGTATAAATATTCTGATAAAGCGGAACATTCTTGATGGAGTCGACCA
>CAJMSX010000020.1 GCA_905216195.1 uncultured bacterium | reverse complement strand
TCAGCAGATGGATCAGGTAAAACAAATTTCGGAAAAAATCGAGGACATTCGTTTTACAGAAGATACCTGCACATTCGTCGTCAAAGGGTTGGGGGAAATGGCTGTGAAAATACTGGAAAAAGAGGAACCGAAACTCATCAAATTCGGAGGAGACGGCAACCTCCCGTTTGAATTCTATCTTTGGATACAGTTGCTGGAAAACGGACCTTATGATACCCGGATGCGGATTACGTTTGAAGGGCATATGAACATGATGATAAAAATGATGCTGAAAGGAAAACTGGAAAAAGGAATCAATCAACTGGCGGAAGGTTTGTCGAAAATTCCTTATATGATGTTAAGGTAGGATTAACAGAGTAAAACCCCCCGAATATACATTCATCCGGGGGGTTTTTACGTTTATGCCCGGAGTTTTTGAGCATTAAATTTATTCAGACGTTCCTCGGCATACGCCCGGGTAATCGTAATATTCTTCTTGTTCTGAGAAGGGCCTTCGAACATCAGGTCGGTCATAATTGCTTCGCAGATCGAACGCAAACCGCGGGCTCCCAGTTTAAATTCGATGGCTTTATCTACGATATAATCGTAGACGTCCTCCTGGAATTTCAGTTTTATTCCGTCCAGTTCGAATAATTTGATATATTGGCGGATGATGGCATTTTTAGGTTCTGTCAGAATATTCCGCAACGTAGTCCTGTCTAAAGGTTCGAGGTAAGTCAGGACGGGTAAACGGCCTATAATTTCAGGAATCAGTCCGTAAGCTTTCAGGTCCTGAGGAGCGATATACTGTAAAAAATTATCCCGGTCAATCTTTTCGGCCGCTTTGCTGGCATGGAAGCCTACTACCTGGGTATTGAGGCGCATGGCAATTTTGCGTTCGATGCCGTCAAAAGCTCCTCCGCAGATAAATAAGATATTTTTGGTATTGACGGGAATCATTTTTTGGTCCGGGTGTTTGCGTCCGCCCTGAGGGGGTACATTGACCACGGAGCCTTCCAGTAATTTCAGTAACCCTTGTTGTACGCCTTCCCCGCTTACGTCCCGGGTTATGGAGGGATTATCGCCTTTGCGGGCGATTTTATCCAATTCGTCTATAAATACAATTCCTTTTTCCGCCGCTTCTACGTCATAGTCGGCCGCTTGAAGCAAGCGGGACAATATGGATTCGATATCTTCTCCTACATATCCGGCTTCAGTCAGGACGGTGGCATCGACAATGGTGAAGGGTACATGGAGCATTTTAGCGATGGTACGGGCCAGTAATGTTTTTCCCGTACCCGTACGTCCCACCAGGACGATATTTGACTTTTCAATTTCCACCCCATCATCCTCCTCTTTTTGAATCAACCTTTTGTAATGATTATATACGGCTACGGCGATGTGTTTTTTCGCTTCGTCCTGGCCGACTACATACTGATCGAGAAAGGCTTTGATCTCCAGCGGTTTTTTTATTTCGATCTGTTCCAGGTGGAAATTGGATTGGCTTTTTTGTTCTTCTTTAACGATTTCGAAAGCCTGGGTAGCACACTGATCGCATATGAATCCGTCCGTTCCTGCTATCAACAGATCGACTTCATTCCTGCTTCTGCCGCAAAACGAACATTTATCCTGCATTTTCATTATTTTTTCTCTCTGGTTAAAATCGTATCGATCATTCCGTACTCTTTTGCTTCTTCCGCCGTCATCCAGTAATCCCGGTCGGAATCTTTTTCCACTTTTTTATAAGGTTGGCCGGTATGTTCGGAAATAATCGTATAGAGTTCTTTTTTCAATTTCTGCACTTCCCGGGAAGTGATTTCGATATCGGAAGCTTGTCCCTGTACACCGCTCATGGGTTGATGGATCATCAGGCGGGAATGCTTAAGAGCCGAACGCTTTCCTTTTGTGCCTGCAGTCATCAATACCGCACTCATGGAAGCGGCCAGGCCCGTACAAATGGTAGCTACATCGCAATTGATGTATTGCATGGTATCGTAAATGCCCAGTCCTGCGTAAATGGACCCCCCCGGACTATTGAAATAAATCTGGATGTCCTTTCCTGGATCGGCCGATTCCAGGAAAAGTAATTGAGCCATCACTATATTGGCGACATCGTCATTAATAGGTACTCCTAAGAAAATAATCCGATCCATCATCAACCGGGAAAATACGTCCATGGAAGCGACATTCAGTTGACGTTCTTCAATAATCGTAGGCGAAAAATATTCCGCCGTAGCGGCTTGAAACCGGTTCAGGTTCATACTGCTGATGCCTTTGTGCTTGATGGCATATTTTTTAAATTCGTCTTCTGCAAACATAATATTGGTTTCTTGGTTTCGCTAAATGAAATGGGTTAAAATAAAAAAGCAGTTACATCGGTAACTGCTTTGGATTGAGAGCGGAAAACGGGACTCAAACCCGCGACCCCCAGCTTGGAAGGCTAGTGCTCTATCGACTGAGCTATTTCCGCAAAGTGGGGAAACAGAAATCCGTAATCTTTCTGTTTCTCTTAGCAGTCCCTGCCTCGTCAAACAGATCGTTAGGTAGACGGGGATATTTCTTTCAGTTCCTCTAAGAACGGTTCTTCACACCGACAAAAGTAGGAATTTCTTTCCTATTTTACACCATAGCTACAAAAAATTTAAAGATAAGAGTTTCATCCGCGAAGAGTAGCCCGGGGGTGCTTGTAAGATTGAGGGCGGATGAAACGAGTGTATCGTTTTTGAACCTACCGAATTTCCGCTTGCAGCCGACGATTTTGTCTGTAGAGGAGTGGCGGGTATAGGGAAATTCCTACATTTGAGCCGGAAAACAACGTAATATGAGCCGTAAAATAACGCTTCTCCGTTAAGACTCCCTTAACTTTGTATCATCCACTAAAAACCGGATCATTATGAAGAAAACAATCCCTATTTTTTTATTTTGTCTACTATTAAAAATATTTATTTTAACCGCAACCGTTATGGCACAGACCCCCGTAAAACAAACAGCAGGAAGGGAGCAGCTAGGTGACTTTGCTCCCAAATTTGCCGAGTTGAACGACGATGTTCTTTTCGGTGAAGTGTGGAGCCGTACAGATAAGTTCGGCTTGCGCGACCGCAGCTTAATTACCGTAACCGCCCTTGTCAGCATGGGCATTACCGATACTTCTCTGAAATATCATTTGCAGTCGGCGAAAAACCATGGCATCACCCGTACGGAGATTGCCGAGATATTGACACATATCGGCTTTTATGCCGGATGGCCCAAAGCCTGGGCGGCATTCCGTTTGGCAAAGGAAGTTTGGGAAGAGGAAACAGACCTCCGGGAGAGGAAAACCGCCTTTGAGCAAGAGATGTTGTTTCCTATCGGCAAACCCAATGATGCCTTTGCCGAATATTTCCAAGGACAAAGTTATCTTGCTCCCCTGTCTACAGAGCAAGTCGGTATTTATAACGTAACCTTCGAACCCCGATGTCGCAACAATTGGCACATACACCACGCCAGTAAAGGAGGAGGCCAAATTCTGCTGTGTATAGCCGGAGAAGGTTGGTATCAGGAATGGGGAAAGCCTGCACAGTTGTTGAAACCCGGTGATGTGATTCACATACCGCAGGGAGTCCGGCATTGGCATGGAGCAACGGCCCACAGTTGGTTTGCTCATCTCGCTATTGAAGTACCGGGTGAGCAGACAAGTAATGAATGGTTGGAAGCCGTAAGTGATGCCGAATACGATCAACTGACGAAAATCGAATAAAGGGAGAAATACTTGAAGTAAACAGGTCCTCTATTAAAACCAATCGGAGCTCCCGGGACTTTTTTGTCGACCGTTACCACAGTTCTGTTCAAACAGATTCGTTGAAAAGAATGAAGACAACACACCTGTATCAGAAACGCTTGCATTTTTCACAGGCTTTTAAAAACGCTTCGGTTAAGCGCCGGGCGATTCTGTTAAACTATACTCATTACATAAACACCTATGAAACGTATGATTTTAATTATGGCGTGTGTAGTGCCGGTGACACTTACATATGCTCAAAAGAAGAAAGTGCTGGTTGCCTATTTTTCCTGCACGGGGCATACCGAAACTGTTGCTAAAGCCATCGCTCAAGCGACTGATGCAACCTTGTATCGTATTCAGCCACAAAAGGCTTATTCGTCGGCCGACCTGGATTGGCGGGATAAGCAGAGCCGTAGCAGTAAAGAAATGGATAATCCCCATGTACGCCCTGCACTGGCCGATAGACAGGCACAGGCGGAAACCTATGATGTGATATTCCTGGGCTATCCCATTTGGTGGGATCGCAGCCCCCGCATTATCAACACTTTTATCGAAAGCTACCGCCTGAAGGGGAAAACCGTCATTCCGTTCGCCACTTCAGGCAGCAGTTCCATACAGAACAGCGTAAAAGAGTTGAAACAGCAATACGGCGATATCGAATGGCATTCAGGAAAATTGTGTAACGACGGCACTTCCGATGCGGTAAAATGGGCTGAAAAAGTAATCAGTGCTCAACAATGACCTTATTCACATTTTCCGGCTAAGTGAATGAGCCACGGTTTCATCTGACAGTTACGGATAAAAAGGATAAAGCAATCGTAACGGATAAAATAAACTTTTGCGTACAGGTAAAGCCGGGTTTAAACTTCCTTCGGGATTTTCCGGAGGAAGACCTGATTGTCCGGGTAGACCCGATGCGTTTACAACAAGTAATTACTAATTTTTTGACGAATGCCAATAAATTCACCGACTCCGGCTATATCAAACTGGGGTATCGACGTCTCGCCGGAGAAAATGTGGTCCGTATTTTTGTCGAGTATTCCGGTAAAGGGATTCCGTCCGAAGAATTGGAGATGATTTTTTCTCGTTTCTACAAACACGATGAGTTTGCTCAAGGCACCGGGCTGGGACTTTCTATTTGTCGCAGCATTATAGACCGGATGCAGGGAAGAATCGAAGTCGATTCCGAAGAGGGAAAAGGCAGTCGCTTTACGGTAGTACTTCCCTTATCCTGAAATTCCTTTGGGGGGAACCGGCATTTTACGGAGGAGAGGGGTTGTTGGAAAAGGTTTATCGCTGGACGGAGGATAAATTCCCCGGGCGGGCTTATTAACGGGGGCGTTTTAACCGTTAGGCAGTAGATTTATGTTTTCTATATAAACACATCCCTTATAAAATGGGTCTGGAAAATCCTTGAGCCGCCGGTCTTTCATTTCCTGTTTGTATTTTCGGCTTTCTTCGGCAGGTCCTCCCTTCTCCGGTGTCCTTTCCGTAATTTCCGGATAGAAACGGGAAAGCGGCTGGACCGGATTTTCAGAGCCGCCCGTCTGGAACTTTCACCGTATAAAACGATATTTTGGGCATTAAATTAAAAATAAGAAGGGTTATTCGATTTATTGTATTATCTTTGTTCCCGGTTAGAGTTACGAATCATTATCGTCATAGTTCTTCTTTACATATCAAGCAGGTCTCTTCTTTAATTATCCTTCTCTCTGACTGAGTATTTATTTAAAAAGAATCAAATGAACATTTACATTTCAGGCTTAAGTTATGGCACAGCGGATGCCGATTTAAACGAATTATTTACAGCTTACGGAGACGTTTCTTCGGTCAAAATCATATCCGACAGAGAGACAGGGAGATCCAGAGGATTTGGTTTCATTGAAATGGCCGATGATGCGGAAGGGCAAAAGGCGATCGACGGGCTTAACGGAACGGAATGCGACGGAAAGGTAATTTCGGTAAAGGTGGCACGTCCCCGCGCAGAGAGACCGTCCTATGGCGATCGGAACAGCGGTTCCGGTAATTTCGGACGATATTAGTAGGCCGACGATATAAAACAGGAAGACAGGCTTTTTGTTTTATATCTTTCTTTAGAGAGACCGGCTGCTACGGTTAAATTTTATGATCTTCTCTTTCCGGCTTGTACTAAGAGTTTGCAAACCTGAATTTTTCCGTAGTGAGACCGATTTATTAGACTCTTCTGCTTGTTTTATCGCAATAAAATTTACAACATCATTTTTTAGGGTGGGGTAGTGAGTGGAGGATATTTGTTAATTAAAAACGGAAGCTGAGTGTTTATTCTAGGGCTGACTGTTCAGCGGAAACACGGGAGGCTACCGGAAAGTAGTATTTTAACCTGAAATTGCAAGATAAACTGTCGCTTCGGCTGGCAAAAATAATTTATATATGACATTTAAAGAACTAAATATAGCGATGCCTATTTTAAAGGCTATTGAAGAAAAGAAATATACGACGCCTACCCCCATCCAGGAAAAAGCGATTCCGGCGGCTCTGGCTAAAAACGATGTGTTGGGATGTGCGCAAACCGGAACAGGTAAGACCGCTTCGTTCGCCATACCTATTATTCAGCATCTCTTGACGAGCGGCGAAAATGATAACGGGAGAGCCATCAAAGCGCTGATTCTGACACCTACCCGGGAACTGGCTTTACAAATCAGCGAATGTATAGGCGATTATGCTAAATATACCCGCGTCCGTCACGGGGTCGTATTCGGAGGGGTGAATCAGCATCCTCAAGTGAATATGTTACGGAAAGGAACCGATATTCTGGTCGCTACCCCCGGGCGCTTACTTGATTTAATGAATCAGGGACACCTGAATTTGGAGAAAGTGCAGTATTTTGTCTTGGACGAGGCCGATCGGATGCTCGATATGGGTTTTATCCACGATATCAAGCGGATCTTAGCGCGGCTCCCGAAAGAAAAACAAACCTTGTTTTTTTCGGCTACCTTGCCTGACAGTATTGTTTCACTGGCCCATTCTTTATTGAGGAATCCGGTAAAAATCAGCATCTCTCCCGAGTCGCCCACGGTCGATACCATCGAACAATTCGTCTATTTTGTAGAAAAAAAGGAAAAAGCACCTTTATTGGTTTCGCTTTTACGCAAGGCGTCTGATCAATCGGTACTCATTTTCTCGCGAACCAAACATAATGCGGACCGGATTGTCCGTTCGCTGAATAAAGCCGGTATCGGCAGTCAGGCTATTCACGGAAATAAAAGTCAGGCGGCCAGGCAGTCCGCTTTAGGAAATTTCAAATCGGGCAGAACCCGGGTGATGGTGGCCACCGATATCGCTTCCCGAGGAATTGACATCGACGAATTGCCCCTGGTGATCAACTACGACCTCCCCGAGGTACCCGAAACTTACGTACACCGGATCGGACGAACCGGAAGAGCCGGAAATGCGGGAACCGCTCTTACTTTCTGTTCCCAGGAAGAACGTAAATTGGTGAATAATATTCAGAAACTGACAGGCAAAAAACTGGCCCGGGCTGAATTTTCGGCTTAAGAGAAATAATCGGGGGACGGTATTCCTCCCCCGAAACATATGAATTTTAGTAGGTATTAAAAAAGAGATTATATGGCAAAACCCCTGATATTTGGTAAGCGTGAAAATGAAAAGAAAAAACAAGCCCGGCGAATAGAAAAACAAAACCGCAAGGAAGAAAAAAAACTTTCCGGTAAAGTGAATCGTTTTGAAGATATGATAGCTTATGTGGATAAACACGGAAGGATTACTTCAACCCCGCCGGAAATGGAGGGCCCACAGGAAGAAATAAACGAGGAAGAGATCCGGATATCCACACCTAAAAAAGAGGAGGCTGTTCTCTTGAAAGGTCGTATAGAACATTTGAATTCTTTGAAAGGTTTTGGCTTTATTAAAAACCTTTCGGGAACGGATAAATACTTCTTTCATATCTCCCGGGTTGTGGACGATATTGTGGAGAACGATATTGTAACCTTCGATCTGGAACGCGGCAAAAGGGGAATGAATGCAATCAATATCTGCGTATTTGAGGAATCCGGTCACTGATTTTCCGGTTCCGCTGCAGGGAATGTGGAAATTAACCGGCCTGGAAAGGAATATACAATAATGGAGAAATACAAATAAAAACATGGAAGAAAGCGACTTTACCCGTTCAGAGAAAGTGTTAACCGAACGACGGATTGAAACGGCATTAAAAGAGTATAAAAAGAGAACCGGGGAAGTAGTTCATATCGCTATCAGCGCGAGGACCACTTTCGAATTCCCCGCCCACTTGTCTGCAGAAGAGCGTAATATTCGCATAGAGAATTATAAAAAACGACACAAGATGAGGATAGGAGGATGGTAATCTCCCGCAGAAGGCTGCCGCATCGAGCGGCATGATCGGAAAATCTCCTGCAGTTTCGCAAAATGTATTACAGGGAGCATGCAAAATTTGCCCACTCTCTGCCAATCTATATAGTGTGAGGAAAGGAACGTCCTTGTAAAATAGATAACGTAGGTTAAATAAGATTGACTGATAGACTGTATAGGGAAGAAAAGATGACAAGGTGTTTGGACTCAAGCCGACTGAACTTATGCGGCAGGTTTTACTCCGGCTTTTATTGATATAGTTGAATTGCCTAAAAAGGATAAAAAATATAATTTAAGGCACCTCACTATCGTGGCAGGTGTCTTTGGCTGGGCACCACGAAAATTTTTACTTACTATCGCTTTCCCTTCGGAGGAGGAAGAAAAATCTAAACTCTAAGTAAGCCTTAAGGTGGGATTTTTCTGTTCTTCAAGCCATCAAATTATTTATTTATCACACACTTGGAAAAATAGGTAATTTTCCAAATTTAAGTCGTGATGCCATAAAAATGGGATGTTTTTTCACTCAAGCTTCACTTTCTCTCTTGTGGAGCAAATATCACCACTTAAAATAAAAATTAATAAGATAAAAAATGGCGTACGGATATCTTTGAATGGAGTTTAAAACCTCTCATCGAATTCTTTACACTATTCTTTTTATCCAGGTGGGTTTTATCCTCTAGAACTGATTTTTCTTTAAACGGAATACTTCGCGATAAATTTTGTATAATTAAGGGAGCTGATAACCCTATATTCATGGCTAATATAGCGTTGATGTTTTCAATCCCATACAATACCGTTAAAAAACCGCCGGAAAACATGATGAAGAAAGTTATTAACCAATAAACAAATGATTTTGCATAATGGGGAAGTTCTTCATTTTCACGTATTCTATACCACTTCAGTAACTCTCCGAAAAAAGCTCCGAAAAAACCGCAACCGAAAACTGACCAAAAACCGTTGATTTCCATACTTTGATATGTATTAAATTATCAATACTCCTAACCATAAACTGGATAATGCAAATATATTATATTTTAACTATTAAATATAATTTTTAATAAAAAATACGCCGTAATCGGTAAGGGGACAGTGACAAGCAGCGGTTCCTTATTTCTATTCGTTTTTACCGATCCTATACCGATCGATGCTCTGTAAATGCCACAGTCGGTATCGTTTGGACCCGAGCTTATAACCGAAATACAAAAAAGGAGACGGTTGGTGGCGGTAAAAAAGGCATTTTTTCCGGTACACCAGAAAAAAATGCTGTTTGCCGTTCATACTGACTCATATTTTTTTATATTTGCCTATATTTGGTATGTAAGGCGTTTTACGGATAAAATATCCTGACTTATAAATAGCTGTGTAAAGATGAGAACAAAAAAACGGTTAGGAATACTCCTATTCTCCCTATGTTTAGTCAGTTTGGCCGGCTGCGTAAAAGAAGAAGACGATATCCTCAAGAAAGATAAGGAAGATCAGACCGTACTACAAGGGAAAGTGGTAACTTCCGACGGAAAGCCGCTTTCGGGTATCGGTATGAGAATGAATTATAAAAAAACGGTGGGGATACATTATCAATTAACCCGCCGTAAAGCCGTGACTCAAACCGACAAAAGCGGTGATTATACCCTGAAATTTTACGTGGAGGACGATGAGCGGGAAAACGGAGACGAAAACGGAGGCGTATATAAATACTTCCAATTTATTGTAGATATGAGCAATTTAGACTCTACACAATATATTTTACCCAGAGATATGGTTTCCTGTATAATAGCAGGTGATTCTATTATCGGGAAACCTGCCGATGTGGCGCCCAAAATAGTGCTGACTTCCGGGATTCCCGAACGAAACAAAACATATACAGAGAATTTTTATATACCGAAAAAGCGATATGTTAAAGTTACTCTCAAAGGATTTACACCACAACACCCGGGATCCCATTTTGAGGTAGCCAGCTATTTTCCCTGGGGAGGCGAGAGCGATGAAGCGGATAAAATGATCGATACCCCATATGGCATCGGGCATAGTGGGAGCGACCTGTTTGTGGCTTCTTCGGCGGAACAAACATTTGAAGTGCCTTTTGCGCTGAACGAAAATAACATAGTGAGGTTAATCAGACTCAAAGACGGAGTGGCCAAGACAGAAGAATATCTTATTTACGTCACGAAAAATAGTCCGGAAAGCCTCAGCTACGAATATTAGTTTTTCGTCTCCGGCAAAATATTTTACGCAAAACGAACTGGACGGTAGCAAATGCTTCCAGAGAAGGTCTGAGTACGTCATCCCCTTTTTATTAGAAATGGGGAAGAGAGGGGTCAGGGTTTTATCAAACAAAATTCAAAAGTGAAGGAGTGTCGGAACCTAAATTTTATTATGCCTTATTTTCTTCTAATCTACGGAATATTTTTACGAAAATTTGTTTTAAAAAAGTCGTTTAGGGCTCCTTATCATGCTTTTCTCTTTTTTATGCTTGTTCTAAATTATAATATTTTGATAATCAGTTGATTATTTTTAAAACTTACAATCTTAAACAGAGCGGTTCTTATCGTCTTTCTGCCTATTTTGTTTTATTTTTACAACAGAGGCTAAAAATAGACGATTGCCCCATGTATTGCCGGCAGAGAGAAGAACAACGATTGATATTTGATGGACTGGGAATGGAATGGCAGTTATCTTGACACCAAGTATATTCATCTCTATCTGACAGAACCGTCCAAACCTTCGAAAAAAGTAGCTTATACTTATCGACGCATAGCCGGTCAGAAGAAAATATACACGTTTAAGGTGGAATATGAGAACGGGTCCAATTATCGGGCAAAGCAGAAAGTCGGCCGGAGAGAGCTGTTTCGGTAAAGAAAGTACGATAAGGAGGTGGTGTAAACAAAAAATACGGGATTCGCAAGGAATTCCGTATTTTTTATCTATGCCTGAAACGCAATAATCAGAAGGAGAAACACGAAGGGACCTGTTTCCTCATTTTCGCACAATTGCCCCGTCCCCGTGTGCGATAAAAAAAGCAGTTACGTTTTAGGTAACTGCTTGATTTTCAGTGGAGCGGAAAACGGGACTCAAACCCGCGACCCCCAGCTTGGAAGGCTAGTGCTCTATCGACTGAGCTATTTCCGCATGGTGCCGGTTTTTTCTGACCCGACCGACTTCGATTATACATCGGTCCGGAAAGAAAACCTCTTATTCCTGTCGAACGGCTTCCGTCGTTTAAAAGGTGTGGGGAGAGCAGGATTCGAACCTACGAAGACATAAGTCAGCAGAGTTACAGTCTGCCCCAGTTGGCCGCTTTGGTATCTCCCCAGTGATTTAAAGAACGCCTTGCTTTTGTTAGCGGGTACAAATATACGGCTATTTGTTTATTTTGCAAATTATTTTTATCAAAAACTGGTTGTTTTCTAGTGAACTTCCTTAAAATCAATGATATATCAAACTAAAATAGTATATTCCCCAACTTCACCGAAAAAAGGCCTTAATTGACGATGTTGGTCGGATGCCCCTCCAGGAAGTTCCGTATGTTGTCCAACGCTTCCTGCGCCATAGCGATACGTCCGTCTATGGTACCCGTGCCCACATGAGGCAGTAGGGTGACATTGTCGAGGCGGTATAAAGCTTCGGTAATGTGAGGTTCCCGCTCGAAAACATCCAAAGCGGCTCCCGCTATCCGTTTTTCCTGTAAACAGCGGGTGAGAGCTTCTTCATCGATAACCGGTCCGCGAGCCGTATTGATCAGGATAGCGTTTTTTTTCATCAGACTCAGTTCACGTTCTCCGATCAGGTGGCGGGTAGCGTCCGTCAGAGGAGTATGCAAACTGATAAAATCCGATTCTTTCAGTAAGCTGTCCAGGTCGGTGCGGCGATAGCCGGGGACTTCGCTTTTCCGGTTGTAATAGATGATGTTCATATCGAAAGCGGAGGCCTTGCGGGCGACGCTTTGCCCGATCCGGCCCATCCCTACGATACCTAAAGTCTTATTTTCCAAACCGAATCCCAGATTTTTCATAACCCCCCATAACCCTTCTTTTTCGGTACGGATCCGGCGGTTCAGTTCTCCGATTCTTCTGGCGGCACCCAGGAGTAAAGCCATACAGAGTTCCGCCGTCGGCGTGCAAACGGATTGGGGAGTATTGGAGACGGCTATGCCTTTTTCTCTGGCATAACGGATGTCAATGTTGTTGAATCCGACTCCGTAATTACTGATCAGTTTCAATTTTTTGCCGGCATCGATCATATCCTTGTCGATGGGACGGCTGAAAATCGCCAGTAAGATATCGTACTCCGGGAGCATCCGGATGATTTCTTCTTTGTTCAGCTTTTCTCCTGCCGGAAAAGTGATTTCCCAGTCGGCGGGCAGAGTGGCGAAAGGTTGACGTGGGATATCGTAAGTAACGAGTATTTTCATGTTGGTATATTTCAAAGGTTATAAAATCGTCCGGGCAAAAGGAACAGCGTCCAGGCCGATAAACTGTCCGGCCAGGTATTTGTAGTATCCGGTGACGGCCACCATACCGGCGTTGTCCAGGGAAAATCCGAGGCGGGGAATGTATACTTCCCATCCGAGTTTTTCCGCTTCTGCATGTACGGCTTTTTGTAAGCCCGAGTTGGCGGAAACACCTCCGCCGATGGCAATTTGTTTTATACCGGTTTGTTTGGCAGCTTTTTTCAGTTTCGCCATCAGTATGTCGATGATCGTCTTTTGCAGAGAGGCGCTTAAGTCGTTCAGGTTTTTGGAAATAAAATCCGGATCTTTCTTGAGCTCGTCCCGTAGAAAATAGAGGAAGGACGTCTTTAAGCCGCTGAAACTATAATCCAGCCCGGGTATCTGCGGTTTATTAAAGATAAAACGGTCTGGATCGCCTTCCTGGGCCAGCCGGTCGATGACCGGTCCGCCGGGATAAGGAAGTCCCATTACCTTCGCGCATTTGTCAAAAGCTTCACCGGCGGCATCATCTATCGTTTGTCCGATCATTTCCATATCCAGGTAGTCCCTTACCACGATAAGCTGGGAGTTTCCTCCGGATACGAGTAAGGTCAGAAAAGGAAAGGAGGGGTGCCGGCTTTCCACTCCCGGTTCTTTGATGAAATTAGCCAGAATATGAGCTTGCAGGTGATTGACTTCTATCATAGGAAGGCCGTTGGCGATAGCGAAGCCTTTGGCAAAAGAAGTGCCTACCAAAAGAGAACCCAATAAGCCCGGCCCCCGGGTGAAGGCCACGGCATCGATCTCCCCCGGAGTCAGGCCGGCTTTTTTCAGAGCTTCGGATACCACGGGTATGATGTTTTGCTGGTGAGCCCGGGAGGCCAGTTCCGGAACGACCCCTCCGTAAGCTTCATGCACTTTTTGACTGGCGATGATGTTGGAAAGTATGACTCCGTCTTTCAATATAGCGGCAGAGGTGTCGTCGCAGGAGGATTCGATTCCGAGAATGACTACGCTCATTTTATTTTATTCTCTTATCTTTTAATGATTAATCTCTTTCAAATTTACTGCAATATTAATATTTTTGTGAGCAAACTAAAAATGGAGCGGATATAAAAAAGATTTTTCGGATATTATTCTTTTGTATTGCGGGTGTTCTGTTGGTCCTTTCTTTATCTTACGCTTTGCTTCACAGTTCGTATGTACAGACTTCTCTGGTTAACTATTTCACTTCCAGAATAGAACGGACGACTGGGGTTAAGATTCAGATAGGCGGAGTGGATTTCCGTCCGATGCGTTCGTTGGTACTGAGCGATATGTTGCTCAGGGATTACCGGGACGATACCTTGTTTTATTGCCGGAATTTTAATGTAAAAATCGATTCTTTCCGTTTTTCTACCCGCAGTTTTTCTGTAAAAGAAGTAGTACTGGACCGGGCTTATTTTAATCTTTGGATCGTACGGGGCCCCGAAGAAGCTGTTATGAACCTGGATGTTTTTCTGGATTCTTTGCAGCGGCAAGTTTCGACGGACGAAAAAAAGAAAAATACCGGGAAACAATGGCTGGTGGGCTTGGGAAAGATTTGTATCCGGAATTCCCGCTTTGTTTATAAGGAAGAAGAATATGAACCGGTAAACTACGGTATCAACTGGACGGATGTGGAATGCCGGAAAATAAATGCCGACATTTCGGGTTTTGACTTTTCCGGAGGAAAAACAGCTCTGCAGGTATCCGCTTTGAGTCTGATCGAAAAGTCAGGGTTTGTGATTCGAAGCCTGGATTCCCGGGTACAGGTTCAGGATTCTAATTTATTACTGACCCATACGGAGATCGAAACGGCGAGGAGTAGGCTCGATTTGAAAAAACTGGAGTTCAACTGGGTACCCGGACAACGCGATTGGCGTAATTTTACGACCCGGATGCAACAATATTACGAACTTGCTCCTTCGACAGTCAGCTTTATAGATTTGGCTTATTTTAACGGGATACTGAGGGGCATAGACAATACGGTGACGGGCAGCGGTGTTGTTTTCAATACGGTAAATCGTATCGAAGGACGCGATCTGAAGATAAAATTCGGAGAACAGAGCGTGATCCGCGGAAAATTTAAATCCCACGGTTTGCCGGATTTCCGGAAAACGGTTTTCGATATCGAATTCGAAAATTCTCAAATAAGCCCGGTAGATCTGGAGACGATTTATTTACCGTGGTTTAGCCGGAAAATTGACATCCCGGCCCCTCTCCACTCCTGGCCGGTATTCGATATGAACGCCCGTTTCCGGGGCAGTCCGGAAGATTTTGCCGTAGAAATAGAAAGTTTTACCGGAGGCATTCAGGGGAACGCGACCCTGGCTTACCGCACGGGACAGCGGGATTCCGTAGAAGAAACGGTAATCTCCGGGAAATTTAATTTCCCGTTTCTGCATGCAGGACGTCTTAGCGGGTTCGGGCAGTTGGGGCAGGGTAGTTTGAGCGGCAGTTATTCCGGACGGTTGGATGAAGAGCATACGGAATTGAATGCCAGCGGAAAAGTGCATACTTTACGTCTGGGAAAAGGACGGTTAAAGGATATCGATGTCTTCCTAACTCTGGAAAATGACAACATCAATCTGGTGTCTACGGTAGACGACGATAGTGTCCGGGCGGGCCTCGTCCTGAAATACGACGGAAGAGACAGCGTTTCTTTCTGTAAAGCCAACGGTTATGTGGATATAGGCGATTTGAGTCGCTTCGGCTTGTCTTTAACAGGGGGGAAAGAATCCGTAAAGACCGATTTTGATTTGGTGTTTGCGAAGAAAGATAAAAAAAATCATTTCGGCAATTTGTGTTTGTCCGGTTTTACTTACGGGAGTTCTTACGGAAAATGCGATGTGGATACGATTAGTTTGGAAAACCACCTGAACAACGGATTTTATACGACTACTCTGAAGTCGGACATAGCGGACTTTTTAATAGAAGGACATTATATGTCGATTCGTCCTCTCGGTTTTACCGATCAACTCATCCGGAGCTACCTGCCCGCTTATCGAATGAAGTTGGCTCAGGCAGGGGACAATTTTGAGATGAAGGAGGTAGATTTCGGATATACTATAGAAATGAAGGATATGAACCGACTGCTTCAGGCTGTTTATCCGGAGGTAAGAATTGCAGAGGGAACTAAAATTTTCTCCGTTTTTAATCCCCAAGATCAGTACCTGCGTATGACGGTACTTTCGGATTCCCTTCGTTACAAAGATTTGCATTTAAGTCAGTCCCGTCTGGAATTGGATGGGAATTCCGACCGCCTTCAGGTGATTTATACGGCCGATCAGCTCGATTATCATCAGTTGGGGCGTCTGTATAATGTGAGGAACGAGTTGGTGATGAGCGATAACCGAGTGGATGAAAAATTATTATGGAGTAATTGGAATTCACAGACTTTCAGCGGGGAATTATCGGCCCGGCTGGTGTTTATGCCTTCGGAGCGGGAAGACTATAAAACGGAAATTTATATTCGTCCCGGAGTGGTGGTTATGGCGGACAGTGTATGGAAAATCGGCGAATCCAGCGTATTCGTGGAAGGGAAGGACATCGATGTCCGGAATTTCCGTTTTTACAACGGAAGACAGTATCTGGCCGTAAACGGCCGGGTGTCGGAACAACCGGAAGACAGCCTGTCTTTTAAACTGAATAATTTCGATTTGCGGGAACTGAACCGCGTTTTGTTCGATAACCGGCTCGGCATTTTCGGGATAGCGACCGGGAATGTGGTGGTGCAGGATTACTATAAAGATAATTTGCTTTATTCGGATATCCGTGTGAGGAATTGGGGATTCGACCGGGATACACTGGGGTCTCTGGAGTTGAAGTCGTATTGGGATGCCGATAGCAACCGAATCTTGATTCGGGCGGCTAACCGGGTGGGTGAAGATGTGCCTTTGCGGATTACCGGGGACTATCGTCCTGCTTCGGACAGTATAAACATAGATATTCATTTGGCTCAGGTGGGCATAGGGCGGTTGGGAAAATACGCCTCGGAATATTTTACGGAAAGCGGAGGAGGATTGTCGGGAAAAGTATATATCAGCGGACGTACCTCCCACCCGGAGTTTTCCGGGTTTTTACGGCTGGATTCGGTGAACCTGAAAATGCGGGATTTGAATACGTCGTTTTTTATCAACGACAGCATTTATATCGACCGGAGCAGCTTTGTACTGAAGAATATGAAAATAAGGGATGCCGGGAAAGGTACTTCCCTGTGTTCCGGGTATTATCGGTTTTGGGAAGACCGGTATAATCTGACGGTGACCTCCGACAATTTCCTCTTACTGAATAATGGCCCTAATCAGAACGAATCCTTTTACGGTAAAGTGTTTATAAGCGGTATTACCAATTTGAATAACGAAAACGGAATCACACAGGTAACTGTAAACGCCAGGACCGAAAATGATTCCCATTTATATTTACCTTTAACGACGGCGTTTGCCGAGGAGGACGGAAGTTTTCTGCATTTTGTAAATGCCGCTCAGCCTCTTCGTAAAAAAGGAAGCTGGCAGACGGACAAAAAGGGCTTTGTGTTGAATACCAACCTGGAATTGAACGATAATCTGGAGGTTCAGATCGTATTAGACCCCACCATCGGAGATGTTTTGAGAGCCCGGGGAAACGGGGATATAAAAATTACCCTGGACCAGGACGGTATAATCAATATGTTCGGAGAATATAAGATCTCGAAGGGGGATTATTTATTTACTTTGAGTAATTTGCTGAATAAGAAATTTATCTTGACTCCGGGGGGGAGCATTATCTGGAAAGGTTCTCCCTACGACGCTACGATGGATATCAAAGCCGTATATAATTTGAAGACTTCGTTGTACGAGCTGTTGTCGAGTGCCAACTCGGCTGTGGACCGTTCTACCAAAGTCCCTGTCGAATGTATTTTGAACCTGAGCGATAATTTTACCAACCCCCTGGTGAAATTCGATATCAATTTCCCGACCCTGGACGTTCAGACGAAGAGTTTCATTCAAAGTCTTTTTTCCAGTCAGGACGAGATTAACAAGCAAATGTTCTCCCTGCTGATTCTGAATAAGTTTTACACGCCCGATTATATGAACAGTACCGATATTGAAGAGCGGAATGCGGGTTACCAGGCAGGGGTCACTACAGCGACCGAATTGGTATCCAATCAGTTGTCCCGTTGGTTGTCCCAGATCAGCAATAATTTCGATATCGGTTTTTCTTACCGCCCCGGAGATAACATCACGACCAATGAGATCGAAGTCGCCCTTTCCACTCAACTGCTCAACGACCGGGTGACTTTATCGGCCAACGGGAACGTGGATGTGGGAGGAACGAAAAACGTGGCTTCCAACTCGGCCGGAGGCAGTAATATTGCCGGAGATTTCGATGTAGAAGTAAAGTTGAATAAGCAAGGCACTCTGAAATTGAAAGCCTATTCACATACCGATGAAAAAATTATTTACAGTTCCAAAGAAACGGTTCAGGGTGTCGGTGTTTCCTACCAAGAGGCTTTCGATACCTTTCGTGAACTTTTTCAGAAATATGTGAACTTTTTCAGGAAGAAAAAAGTAGAAAAATAAGTAAAAAAGTTTTTTTGTGTACTTTTTTTCTTAACTTGCATTCTGCAAACGATTACGGATTTTTCCTTAAATTATATTACCATGGATGTAAAAGACTATATGGACAGAGAGGCTCGGTACGGAGCTCATAATTATCATCCCCTGCCTGTCGTACTGGAGAAAGGGGAGGGCATTTTTGTCTGGGACGTAAACGGTAAGCGTTACTTCGATTTTTTGTCCGCTTATTCGGCGGTCAATCAGGGGCATTGTCATCCGAAAATTGTAAAGGCGATGACCGATCAGGCGCAGAAGCTGGCTTTGACTTCCCGGGCTTTTTATAATGACGTATTGGGAGAATGGGAAGAATTTGTAACCCGTTATTTCGGATATGACAAGGTGTTGCCGATGAATACGGGAGCGGAAGCGGATGAAACGGCACTGAAACTCTGTCGGAAATGGGCTTATATGAAAAAGGGAATTCCGGAAGGACAGGCGAAAATTATCGTTTGTAACGGTAATTTTCACGGACGTACGATTACGATCGTTTCCTTATCCAACGACCCGGAATCTTATGGCGGATACGGTCCCTTTACACCCGGGTTCGTAAAAATCCCCTATAATGACCTCGCGGCTCTGGAGAAGGAATTGCAGGACCCCAATGTTGCGGGTTTTTTGGTGGAACCCATACAGGGTGAAGCCGGCGTTTTCGTTCCTGACGAAGGCTATCTGCGGAGGGCTTACGAATTATGTAAAGCTCACCGGGTGTTGTTTATGGCGGATGAAGTGCAAACGGGTATCGCCCGCACCGGCAGATTGCTGGCCTGTGATCACGAAGGGGTACGTCCGGATGTACTGGTGCTGGGGAAAGCTCTGGGAGGCGGAATGATGCCCGTATCCTGCGTATTGGCCGACGATGAGATTATGTTGTGTATCAAACCGGGGGAACACGGTTCCACTTTCGGGGGAAACCCCATAGCGGCCAAAGTTTCCATAGCGGCGCTGGAAGTGGTCAAAGAGGAAAACCTGGCCCAGAATGCGGAAAAACTCGGAGAAGTCTTCCGGGAAAGAATGCGGATGATTCCTTCCGACCGCATTGCAGAAGTGAGGGGGAAAGGTCTGTTGAATGCTGTAGTGATCAAGCCCAAGAACGGAAAAACGGCCTGGGACGTTTGCCTCAAGATGCGCGATAAGGGATTGCTGGCGAAACCCACCCACGAGCACATCATTCGTTTTGCACCTCCTTTGATCATTAACAAAGTGGAATTGATGCAGGCCATCGGTATTATTGAGAATACTTTTGCCGAATTGGATTAATTGGTCTGAAGAAATACCTGAGCGGTTAAATACCTCCGTGGGCAGAAGGTGGATCAGGAGGGGGAAGTAGCCCGGGGTATAGCCCAAATAAAAGTCTGTCGGAATTAGACCCGGACAGACTTTTTTATGTAAAAAACGAAGCGGCCGGCGGCCCAAAGTCACTTCTCCTGCTGTTTCGGCACGGTGGCCCGGAGAATGCCGCTGGTTTTAATCCTGTTTTAATATTTAAAGGTGCTTCCCCCCAGAAATTCCCGTAAAATCGAGGTGTGCGGAATTTCCCGGGTCGGTACAGCTTTGATGTAAGAGAAGAACTTTAAAAGTCGCAGGGCTTTGGAATGTTCCGGATGCTGACCCGTTACTTCTCTCAACAGAGGTTCGGCTTGTTGTTTTAAAGCTCCCAACTCATAAATTAAAGCGGAGTTGAATATGATATCGGCTTCTTCCTGATAGGGTACGATATGCTTTTGCTCTCCTTTCAATACGCTTTCCCAGCGTTTGAGCGTATCCAGGGCGGAATAATTCCGGTATTTGTAATCCCGGACTATTCGCCGGATCAGTCGGTTGTCCGTCGGACTGATGATGTTGTGGTTATCGATGGAAATAGAAGTCAGGGCCGAGACGAATATTTTAAACAAAGCTTCCGGCGGCAGCAGACGGGAAAGCTTGGGGTTTAATCCGTGTATGCCTTCTACGACCAGGAGGGAATTTTTCGCTACTTTCAACTTTTCCCCATCGTAATAACGTTGGCCGGTTTCGAAAGAGAATTTGGGAATTTCGACTTCCTCTCCGCGCAGGAGACGTATGATGTTGTCCGTAAAAGTGTCGATATCCAGGGCATCTATGGATTCATAATCGTATTCTCCTTTTTCGTCCCGGGGGGTGTTTTCCCGGTTTACGAAATAGTTGTCCAAAGAAAGGTTAAGGGGCCGGATTCCGTTTACCATTAACTGGATGCTAAGGCGCTTACCGAAAGTTGTTTTTCCCGAGGAGGAAGGGCCCGAAATTAAAACCACCTTTACTTTTTTATGATGAGCTTTGATTTTGTCCGCAATCAGCGAGATTTTCTTTTCATGCAAAGCTTCACTGACTTTAATAATACTCCCGGCATATTTTTCTTCTACGGCTTTGTTCAGGTTCCCGATGTCAGTAACCCCCAGAATTTTTCCCCAGCGCTTGTGTTCACTGAAGATCTGGAACAATTTGTTTTGGGGAGTCACCGGCAGTAATTCCGAAGGATTGTTCCGGTCGGGCAGGCGCAGCAACATGCCTTCCTTGTAGGGTTCCAGGCTGAAAATTTTGAGACAGCCCGTCGAAGGAGCGAGGGTGCCGTAAAAATAGTCGGCCGTATTGTTGATAAAATAAACGGAAGTATAAAGGCGTCCCCGGGTCTCCATCAATTCCGATTTATCTTTCAAGCCTTGTTTTTTAAAAATTTGTATGGCTTCTTCCGTCGGCATCTCTTCGCGTAGGATCGGGTAGTCCATGGCAATAATATCCTGCATCTCCTGGCGGATTTTTTCGATCAGTTGGGGGTTTAGCAGGATGTCTTTGTTGAGAATGCGGCAAAATATGCCGTTCGAAATGTTGTATTCCGCCTGTAGGGTTTTTTTGGGGAATAGGGTACTGACCGCTTTGTAGAGGACAAAAATCAGGGAACGGGTGTAAATGCTGTAACCGTCCAAAGTTGTAATATCGATGAAATTCACGCGTTTAGGATTCATAATGATGTATTGTAAATCCTGTAACTCGTTGTTCACCAGAGCGCCCAAAATGTGTTTGTGGTTATGGGGAAATACCATTTTTTTGAATTCCCGCAGTGCACTTCCGATCTCGATTCTATATTCTTTTTGTGTGTTTTCACAGATCACGCTTACTTTTTCCATGGCTTATCTTTTATGACCTTCTAAGGTAGAAATTAATTTTACAATCAGCAAATTGCGTGCCTTTATTTGTAAAGTTTCGGGTTTGCCGGTAAAATGATTTCGTAAGTTTTGCGTTTGGGATTTTTCAGTTTTGTTTTTCTCAACCAGGGATTAAAGCGTTTGAGGGTTTTATAGGATACATGGTGTTTCTTGGCGAATTCCGTCCAATCTTCAACGGGACCGTTTACTTTGATGCGTCGGGTTTTTTCCACCGGATAGGGATCGGGTACGTAAAAGTGATACCGTTCAGGATGTGTAAGGATTTGTTTCAGCGCGAGTATGCGGAAGACGTATCTTTCGGTTTCTTCTCCCAAAAGCAAGTTGTAATAATTATTTTCCTGCTGGATGTTCATTTGTTTCAGCAGCATGGACGTTCCGGCGTTGTAGGAGGCAGCTGCAACGGTCCAGGAGCCGAAACGCTCGTAAGCTTTACGCAGGTAACGGGTAGCGGCGAGTGTCGCTTTTTCGGTATGGTATCTTTCGTCGACTTCGGAGTTCACTTCCAGACCGTATTCCTTAGCGGTTTTATTCATAAATTGCCATACTCCTACCGCCCCGGCAGGAGAAACCACCGTGGGATTCAGGTTGCTTTCGATGACCGCCAGGTATTTAAAATCGTCCGGAATACCCGCTTTTTTTAATAAAGGCTCGATAACGGCAAAAGCCCGGGGAGCGTTTTTTAAGATTTGTACGCTGTGAGAATGCAGATAGGTGTTTACGATCAGTTCCTTGCGTAAGGCTTCCTGTACGTCTTTCCGGTGTAGGGGAACTTTTTCTCCGGCAAAGTCCATTTCTTCGGGAAGTGCTACGTCCGTAGTCACCGGATGCTCGGCGGGAAAAGTAAGCCGGTCTGCCGGACGGTTTGTGAAAGCGGTTTTATCTGTAAAACAGAAATAATAAAGCAGAAAGGATATATTGGCTAACGTAAGTACAAGACAGAGGTAAATAAGTACGAGCTGTTTTTTCATTTTGGTTTTAGTTGTCTATATTTGCCGTAAAGATAATGCTTTAAAATGAATGGGAAAAGCCGAAGGGGCAAGGAGGAGGGCTGTAGGATGTAAGAAATAATTAAATAATCAAAAATCCGATGAAATATAATTTTGACCAACGTATCGAGCGTCGGGGTACGAATTCCGTAAAATACGACGATTTATCTGCCCATTTTGGCCGTACCGATTTATTACCCATGTGGGTGGCGGACATGGATTTTCAAACGGCTCCTCCGATTCAAGAGGCAGCGCTTGAATGCTGCCGGCGAGGCGTGTTCGGATATACATTCCGCTCGGAGAGAGCGAAAGAGGCGTACATGGACTGGGTGGGTAAGAGGTACGACTGGCAGGTATTACCGGAATGGTTGTCCATCAGCCCGGGAATCGTCACGGCTTTAGCGGTTTCTATCCGGGCTTTTACCCGGATGGGGGAAAAAGTATTGGTGCTGACTCCGGTCTATCCTCCTTTTCTGACCGTGCCGGGAGATAACGGCCGGGAGTTGGTGTGCAGTTCGCTGGTGATTCGCAATGGACGGTATGAAGTGGATTGGGAGGATTTCGAACACAAGCTGGGGCAAGGGGTGCGGTTGTTTATTCTCAGTAACTCGCATAATCCGGTAGGCCGGGTATGGAGCCGGGAAGAATTGAAGCGGATGGGCGAGTTGTGTTGTCGCTACGATGTGCTGATTTTGTCGGACGAAATTCACGCCGATCTGTCTTTATTCGGTCATCGGCATACGGTAATGGCTTCGGTATCCGGGGAAATTGCCGATCGCACGCTGACGGCTATGGCCCCCAGTAAAACGTTTAACATAGCCGGTATGATGAATTCGGTGATCGTAGCTTCGTCTGAACGCTTACGGGACAAGTATAATAGAGAAATGCTGGCTTTGCATCTGGATTTGGGAAACATTTTGGGGCATGTTACTTTCGAAGCGGCATACCGATATGGTGGAGAATGGCTGGAAGAATTGCTGATTTATCTGGGAGAGAATGTAAATTTTGCGGACGATTTTATAAAGCATAACCTGCCGGGTGTCCGGATGATCAAACCGGAAGGATCGTTTTTGTTGTGGCTGGATTTCCGGGAGACAGGGCTGAGTCATGAGGAGACGGGGCGGATTTTGGTAGAGAAGGCCCGGGTAGGGTTGAATGACGGACAAAGCTTCGGCAAAGAAGGTATCGGGTTCAGAAGAATGAATATAGGTTGTCCGCGTGAGGTATTGGCGGAAGGACTGGACCGGATAGCGGAGGCCTTCGGGAACCGTTAAATTTTTTTAGATTGCCATCCGGCGAGCCGCAGGTAAAGCAGGGAAATCAATCCGATGAGTACCCCATACGTGATTTCGCTCGTCCACACCCATTCCACCCGGGTACCGATGTAAGAGGCAAAGAACCAGACGGAAAAGGTGTAGGCGACCAGAACCGTGGTTTCCAGCAATAAAGCGGAAGTGGTGTTGGCCGTACCCGATACAGCTTCGAAAAAGGTCATGCCGAAAGACATGGAGATTGTCGCTATACATACGATGTACAGAGAGGAAATCGAAGCTTGAGCTAAGAGAGGTTCGTTGGTGTAAATTGACAGGATGGCTGAGGGAAAAAGGGTGCAACAAAGCAATACCGGCAGAATGCTGAGTAAACTTAACCGCAAGATCTTCCTCAGGGTAGGGATGACTTCGGCCTGTTTGTTTTCCCCGATCAGACGGCTGGTCAGGGTATTGGCCGTGGCTCCGAAGGCAAACACCGGAATCATAATCAGCATATAGACGCTTCGGACGATGCCGGAGATGGCGATCGGCTCTTCCCCCATGTGTTCCACCAAGGCAAAAAAGATGAACCAGGTACCGAAGGAAAGTAGCTTTTGCAACATGGTCGGGAAAGCGATTTTCAGGATCGCTTTCATCAGCCAGCCTTCCAACTTGTGAAAGGCGAACAGCGCATAGTTTTTAATGGGCAATTTCAGCAGAGTATACCCGGTGAAAAACAGCAATGCCGTTACCTCGGCGCAGACGGATGCCAGAGCCGCACCGCCTACTCCCATTCGGGGAAATCCCCATTTCCCGAACACCAGAACGTAGTCGAGAAATATATTTACTCCGGCCATCAGGATTGTAGAAAAACTGATGACTTTGGTGTTGGAAAGTCCGATATAGAGCGCTCGGAACAGGAAATTAAAGCAGACGAAAATAATACCGTAATGCCTGTATTCCATATATTCCATGGCCGAAGCATAAATGTTCGGCGATTGGATGATTTGGTGCAGGAGGTATTCCGTATAATAATGCTGAATTAAAAATAAAGAAGTGGACAAAGCCAGGATAAATACCACTCCGTGTTCGAAAACCACTCCGATCCGGTGTAAATTCCCTTCTCCCAAACGGCGGGCTACGATGATTTGAATACCGATGCTGAACCCCCAGGCCAGTGTAGAAAATACATAATAATAAATTCCCGCGATCATGGAGGCTCCGAGGGCAATGGAACTGACTCTTCCCAGAAAAGCCGTGTCCGTCAAAGTGATGAGCGTCTGAGCCAGATTGCCGAAAATAATCGGGTAGGCAATATTCCAGATGGTCTTGTTGGAGACAGAACTTTTCATTGTTTTTTTCGATACTTGTTCGCCGCAAAGATACAAAAAATAAAGAGGCTTAAAAGGCTTCGGTCATATTCAGATATAAAGCCCATTTTTCTCCCGGTTCTTTGCCTATGTCCAGCCGGAAATTTTTCCGGGGTTGTAATTGAATGCGGAGGCCAGCACCGTAGTTGAATTTCCATTTATTCCAGCCCGCGGGGGTTTTCCCGATGGTACCGGTGCCCACCCAGGCAACCGCCCCGAATTTGGACCAGAATTCGCCTCTTTCGTAAGCTTCCCGGGACATAAACATATGTCTGTATTCGACTATACCGTAGGCCATGGTTTTATCCCGGTATTTTCCCCAGAGGTAACCCCTCAGATCGAAAGGAGAGCCGAACATGGGGAGTTGGGTATAAGGCACGTTGTCCAGGCCTATTTGAGTTTTGACTGCCCAGGCAAGGGTGCTGCGGCGTTGGAATACATTTCGGAACTGTCTGTATTCCAGTTCGATCATCTCGTAATTGTAGTCCCCTCCGAGGTATTTCCCGTAGACGAGTCCGGTTGCACTCAGAAAGAGACCGGCAAAAGGGGTGGCTACATCATCCCGGGAATCGTATTGAAAAACGGCACCCAACCCGATATTGGTGAAACGTTTCCCATACTTGCGGTAATAGGCGTTATCTTTTAAGACGGTTCCTATATCCCGGACTTTATTGTAATTGATGTCGAAAATACCTCCCGCATAGATGTTTTTTCTGATTTCCCACACAAATCTCGGCATAAAGCCGAGGGTATTCTTTTTAAAGCCTGTGGTGGAATCGCTTTTGTGATTTTCTTTAATTTCGGCGAAGCCTACGCCGAAAAAATCGGTGGGTTCGTTCCGGAAACCGTATTGCAAATAAATCCGGAATCGGTTTTCGTTAAAAAAAAGAGCTCCGGCCCCGGCGGCTACGAAAGTTCCGTTGATGGAAACGTTAAACCCGGCCGGTAGAAAAGAACGTTGGCTGACAGTATCGTATTTATTTACCCGGAAGGTGGCCAGCAGAGCGCCGCCTATTCCCAGGGAAGCTTCCGGAGTATAGGAGGGACCTCCCAGAACGGAAGCCCAAATTTTTTTATGCGCCCGAATGGAATCGCGTCTCTGTTGCCGTTGCATCTGGCGAATCTGACGTTCCGTCAACGAATCGGTCGTAATCGTAATGACCGATGTAATGGTATCCTGAGCAGAAACCGACAGAGAGAGCCATAAAAGGAGGAAAGACAATGCTGTTTTCATGGGTTGCGTGATTGTGTGTTCCCGGTTGATACCCGTATAAGCATTTTGAAATACTTCGGACGACAGGATAAACCGATACTACAAAAGTACGGCAAAATTTCAGGCGGCGGATTGACAGGATGTTAAATAGTCCTATTTGTTAAATTATTGTCCGGGGCCTGTTCGGACGGAAAAAAAGTAGTAATTTCGTGCTATCATAAACAATACCGGTGGGAATTTTATAATGCTATGACAATGACTATTGAAGAACAAGTAAACGAAGGCATCAAGAATGCTATGAAGGCAAAAGACAAGATTCGTCTGGAGACTTTAAGAAACATAAAAAAAGTGATTTTGGAAGCAAAAACCCGTCCGGGGGCCGGGGATAAGATCGAAGATGCGGAATGTATCCGGATTATTCAGAAACTTGCCAAACAAAGTACCGATGCCGCCGGGATTTACAAGGAGCAAGGCCGAATCGATTTGTATGAAGAGGAAACGGGACAATTGGAAGTATTGAATTCTTTTTTACCCCGTCAAATGTCCGAGGCTGAATTGACAGAGGCTGTAAGAACCGTTATTGCCTCCGTGGGAGCGACTTCTGTCCGGGATATGGGAAAGGTGATGGGAGTCGCGGCTAAAGAATTGGCCGGAAAAGCTGATGGGAAACTTATTTCGGCAAAAGTAAAAGAATTATTGAGTTAGATCCGGTCAGAGCGGAGCCTTATCCGGCCGTCAACTCCGGTGAACCGGAGAAAAGGAGAGAAGCGAAAAATAAGTCCGGAGGAGAAGAGGTTTTTTCGGGCTGCTTACTGATCTAACCGGGCATTGATCAACCTCATTTTTCGCATACCGATTTTCCGGCTTTCGTCCGAAGTCGGGGAAGCTGGAAGGGATTCCGGAAAGGCCCTGATTTGGGGGTCGGACGGGAATCGGGCTTTCATGGCCTGCGTCAGACTATCGATGAGCGTTTGCGGTACTCCCTTTTGTTTTTTTAAATGGTAAACGACGCCCCAGGCAGAAATCGGGAAACGGGTTTTATGGAATTGCTCCAGGCGGTAGCCTACCGCTTGATTGTATTTATATAAGCGGATGCTGTCCTGTACGGAGAGATAGGCCGGAGAGGCCGGCGAAAGTTTTCGGAGAGAATCCTCTAAAAGGGCGATGCGTTTATAGGCATAGGCATACTTTTGCTCCATCGCATATTGTAAACCGGTTTCCTGGGAACCTTCCGTACGAGGGATTCCTATGCGGGGGGTATGTTGATCGATATATACTTTTATTTGTTCGCCGGACCGCGGAAAGATAAATAAAGCCACCGGACCTTTGCGGGAAAAAATGGCTTTGCAGGAAAACGTTTGGTCTTCTCCCTCGTTTCCCGTTCCCGTTATTTTTAAAGTGAACTGCTTATCTCCCGGTCGGATATAACAAGAGTCGTACAAGTGTTGTTCATTTTTTTTGTCCCCGAACAGATACACCCATTGGTCGGCGTAATCTTGTCCCTCCGCCAGGATCATATCGATAGTCACTTCTGTTTGAGCCTGTAAAACGAACTGGGTTCCCAGCAAAATCCCGATATATAAAAGTATTTTTTTCATCGTATAGTTGTAAATCTTTTCAGTTAAAACAGCATACAGTTAGGATAAACGGTGCGGGCGGATAACTTTCGGATTCTGATCGGTGTATAGAATAAGAAGTTTGAATTTTTCCCTCTATACACTGATCAAAATGGTTCAGTCACTTAGGAAATTTTAGATAAATATTCCTAAATAATATGAATGCTAACGTTCTGGTTCGTAGCAAATCCATCGAATACCTGTCCCCTCATAACTTTTTTTCAGTACCTCTTCGGATTTTTCGATGGTATCTAGAGCAGATACTCCTTTTTCCGTAATTCTCCCGTGCTCGTCGTAGGAGTCACAGTAGATGGCTCCTCCTTTCACAGACAACATGTCTGTTTTGCTTAATTGCTGGCCTGCGAAATTTTTTAATGTTTTCATAGCAGTTGATTTTAATGGTTTATACCTACTCGTCAGCTTTTCGGCAACCGCTCCGGTCGATTTTTAGCGAAGCGTCTTCCAGGGAATCGATCGGAAAAACCTGGAGGGCTTGGGGTTATTTCAGACTGAATTTTAATTTGAACAATACCGAACAGGGTCTGAGCCGATAACTATATATATAATGGGTAATATCCCGGTAATTAGCGGAATGAAAGGAATTATTGCTCAGCAGATTCCGGCCTTCGATTTCATATTCCACTCTTTTGGTTTTATAGCGGACCGAGGCGTCGAGGAAAAACATGGATCGGTCGCCCGAACTTACATTTCCATTGTAATAGTATTCGCCCTCTGCTTTGAAGATGAGTTGGCGGTGCAGAATGAAATCCAGACTGGCTTTTTGCCGGACTACGTCTATGGGCGCCAGTTTTTCTTCATTTCCTTTTATTTCCGTTTGGCTTCGGGAATAGGAACCGTCGTAATCGAAGCGGATTCCGTTTCCTAAATGGGTAGAACATAAAAATCCCAGCGTTCCGTTGCGGTAGGAAGTATTCATGATTTCTCCCTGTCGCCATAGGTCGCGGAAATTCCGGCTATATCCTCCCAAAAGGGTCAGTGTCATGCCGATGCCGTCGAAGTATTTGCTGATTTTTCCGCTCAGGTCATAACCGTCCGAAACATTGTCCAGGGCGTAGGATTCTATGCGACTGAGCGTGCCGATGTATTGGGTGCCGTACATCAGATTCGAGTGGTTGCGGTAATAACTGGCATTCAGAGAAGCGAACAGGGAATGGAGCGCGTTTCCATAGCTTAAAGACACACTGTAATTCTGCAGGTCGTTTTCGGAAATCCTTCCGTCTTTACTGGAGATGACCCGATAGTCCGTCATGATGTATCCGCTGTAAAAATCGGCTACCCGGCCTATATCCTGGCTGTAAGCGGCTTTTGCCGAAAGTTTCAGTTCGGTGGTAAGATGGGCCGTTATTTGGAGGCGGGGATTAAGGAGGAGCCGGTTTTTCCGCCGGTTTTTCGCTTTGATTTTATCCCGTATGTACAAATTCAGATAATGGAAAGGAAACTGGAGTTCGATTTGGAAACTTTCCTTGTTTTTGTAATCTATGCCTAGGCCGGCAACGGCCTCTAATTTTTGCCAATACATGCGGTTTTGCAGAGAATCGGGCGTAGGTCCCATTTCCCCCGTTTCACTCATCGGGTGAAGAGCGGAGTTCATCCATTCAAGCCGGGCATTCGCTTCCAGCCTGCAACTGAAATTCCAGGTTCCGGTCGTATACCCGAAATGGGTGGAATTTTGGGTCCGGAAACGTTTGCCTGTAACTTCCTGGTAAACGTTTTCGTATTTTTCGTTTTCTCCGAAGATCTCCGGATAAAGCAGAGGAACCACCCGTAATTTAGCCGGTTGCATGTTAAAATCCGTCACCGAACGGAAACTGAATACTTTTCTTCCTGCGCGTTTGATGCTGTTGAAATTGTTGCTGCCGATCCATTCCGGTAAACGGTATTTTTGGGTGATAAGGCCGCTGTCGTTAACGACTTTTCCCAGATCGCGGTTCCATTTCCCGCCGAAAAAGAGATGATTCTGAGCGTACCGTTTTTTGCTGTTCGCTCCGAGGCCTATATTTATATCCGCCTGGTCTGTATACCGGGAGACCGAAGTGCGTTCGGAGATGATTAAAGGAGATTGTTCGGGTAAATAATAGGTGGTGACAGCCTGACCTGAAAAGAGTTGTTTGTCATGTAAATAAGAGGCGTTGGTTTTCAGTTCGGTATCTTTGTTTAATTTTTTAATCGTATTGAAAGTAATAGTATGGATATGATTGTCAAGATAACGATTCCGGTCCACGGGCGGGATCAGAGGGGTGTGTACGCCCAGCATAGAACGCATCGGGTCGTATCCTCCGTAAAAAGCGGTCATTTCCCGGGAGACGTCATTACCTGTATTATTGGTTTTATACGTATTGAGTGTCTGGAATTTCCGGGCGAAATACATCGTAACCACTTCTCCTACCCACATCCCCGGTTTGTATCCGCCTCCTAAAAGCAACGTAGCGTTAAAAGTACCTTTGACCGATTTTTTCAATTTGAGATTGATCGCCGCCCGGTCGGATAATTTCAGCTCCTGCAGAATCTTAATGGGTTGGTGGTTTTCCAATACCTGTACCGTGGCAACATCCCGGGCCTGTATGTTATTGGTGGCGATGCCGTAGCGCCCTTCCAGCATGTCCAGTCCTTCTATGTAAAATTTATTGATGGCTTTTCCGTTGTATCGGATTTCTCCGGAGAGGGAGACCTCAATGCCGGGCATTTTTTTCAGTACGTCACCGATGGATCGGTCCGTGAGGTCCGCAAAACTGGCCACATTGTAGTTCAAGGTATCGCTGCTGCGCCGGATGGGAGGCATTTTTACCAGAACCTCTTTCAATTGAATGGATTTAAATTCTGCTTTGAAATTTACAATCTGGGTTTTCCCCGGGATGATTTGCCGGATGGTAGCGATGTTGAAACCGGTGACGACCAGTAACAAGGGATCGGTTTTTCCGGCATAGGTAATGGAATAGGAACCGTCTTCCCGCGTCAGAGCATATCCGAAGATCGATTTTTCGGAAATATCTTGCAGCATGACATTGACCGCCGGTAGAGCCTTCCGGGTTTTTTGATCCCGGATAACCCCCCGGATAACGATCTGCCCGAAACTTTCGGTCGTTACCGTACAAAAAATCAATATCAACAACGCAGGTTTCATTTTGTATCCGGAAATTCAATCGGATTGTAAAATAGGGTCCAATCTTCTTTTTTCCCAAACGGTCCGGAAGAAGGCGTGAGAAACATCCGTTTTCCGGACGGATTCAATACGCTGTAGGGCGCATCGTGCAGCTTTTTATCGAATTTTTGCCACTCTTTTTTTGTCATTTTTTTATATTTCCACCGATACCGGTAAATGGGTTCCTGGACTTGTTGTATTCCGGCACATTCGAAAACATATTGTTTTTTCCCGTCTTCTGCTTTCAGGATTAATCCGGGGAGTCCGCTCAGTTTCCAGGGACCCAGACTCACGGGAATTTCGGTCGTAAAGAAGACGGTCCACTCTCTTCCTCCATAGGAAGTCGTGGCCTTTCGGCAGGAATAGCCCAAAACTTCCTCTTTCTCGTCCGTAATTTGCCAATTAAACCGGGGCAGGGGTTCTTCGTAAGACAGGGCTACCTGGGTTTCCGACAAAGGCATACGATGGGTCTCGGTGAGGGCTGTCCCCGGTATATCCTGGAAAACTTCGTAAGCTTGACTATACGTTACGCCCCTGTGTTTATTTTCGGTATAGAGGGTATCGTCCATAAAGGTCTTTTGACTGTAAAACTTTGCGGTCTTACGGCCTACCTGTAATTTCATCAATTCCTCTTTATAGGCGGATTTAGCCGGCTCATTCAGGTAAGTATGGTTGTAAAAGACGATAAAACGGGTGGAATCCAGGATGTCGTACTTGGAAAGATTGTAGTAGGACACCGGAAGAAAAAAAATATCGTCGTCCATGATAAAAATACCGCTAGCTTCTCTTAAAGCCTTTTTTAATTCTTCGGGATCCTGAGCTTTCAAATTCAGCGAAACGAGGATTCCTAAAATAAATAACAGCATGGAATATCTTTTCATATTTTTCAGCCTTATAATTTTTATTATGAAAAATAGTATATTGCAAATAAAACAAATTGATATAAATATTCAAAATATTTTTAATATATTAGTAATTTATATATGCCTGATATTGCTGAATTATGTTTTAAAAAATGCGTAAATATACGCTCCGCCAAGCGATTGTACTGTTAGGGATCCGCAGATGGGGCAGAAACAAAAACACCGGTTCTGATGTATACATTACGTGTTTTCCTTTTCTGAAGTGCGTCATTCTTCTTATTAAAATCGATAATATTTAAATCGTATAATTATAAAAACAAAACTAATTATAAATAATACAACTTGCAAATTTTTTAAATATAAAATGTGTAAATTTTATGTATTATAGAAAAAAGTGTATGAAAAATAAAATATATAAGCCAAATCCGGGCTTTCCGTTCCTGTCTTTTCGGACATCTGGGCGGGTCTCTGCTAAAGGGATTTTTCTGGTAAAAAAAGAGAAAGTACCGGTTCCCGGAAAGAAAATTCAGGGAATTCAATTTCTGCTTTTTATTTTGTTTTATTTGTTTTTTTTGTACCTTAGCCCCGTACTAAGACTATGTTAAGAGCTAATCGTATATTGCAAAACCGTTCCTACAAGGGACTGTATGAATGCTGGATGTGTTAGCATTCTCTTTTCTCTGTACTTAAACCGGAGGGAGTTCTCTGCTTTTCGGGCATATGTCCGGGGCGATCCGGAAAATAAATCAGACTGAATACGGATTAATTATATTAAAATTGTCGTTATGCGTGGTAATATTTTCGATATTAAACGTTATGCGATTCATGATGGTCCGGGGATACGTACAACCGTATTTCTGAAAGGATGTCATTTACGCTGCCGTTGGTGCCATAATCCAGAAAGCCAATCGTTGGAACCTTGTGCGATGTGGCAGGTGCAAAAGTTAGGAGGCCGGGAATTCCGGGAGGAGCGGACTGTCGGTTACGCCATCAGTCCGGAAGAGTTGTGGAAGGAAATTCAGAAGGATCAGGTGTTTTTTGAGGAATCCGGCGGAGGAGTGACTTTTTCCGGAGGGGAGCCTTTGGCTCAGCCGCAGTTTTTATTGGAGTGTCTCCGTCTGTGTAAGTCCCACAACTTGCATACTTGTGTGGACACGGCCGGCGTGGCTTCTTCCGCCCTTTTGGAGGAGATTTGCCGGAATACCGATCTTTTTCTGTATGATATTAAGACGGCGGAAGCAGAGAAATTTGCCGATTATATCGGGGAAGGGTTTCCGACGGTATGGGACAATCTGCGGTTGGTGGTTGCTTCCGGTTCCCGCGTAATTATCCGGATTCCGGTTATTCCAGGCTTTAATCAGTCGGCGGGAGCCATGGATAAAATTCTTGCGGCCTTGCAAACGTTTCCCGGAATACGGGAGGTAAATCTGCTGCCTTATCACCGGACCGGTGCCGATAAGTACAAGCGTTTGGGTATGGAATACGGAATGGGAGGAGCGAAGAACCTGACCGATGCCGATTTAGCCGGCTTCAAACAAAAATTTGAACAAAAAGGATATCAAGTGAAATAAATAAACATCAAACTTTAGCGCTTATGAAAATGACCGAAAGAATAAAAAGGCTGCGTGAAGAGAGCCTGAATGCCGAAAACCGTATTTCTGCGGAAAGGGCATTATTGATTACTGAATTTTATAAATCCGGAGTGGCGGATACGGAACCGGTTCCCGTTCAGAGAGCCCTTTCTTTTAAATACATTCTGGAGCATAAATTTATTTGCATCAATGAGGGAGAATTAATCGTGGGGGAACGGGGGCCGGCTCCCAAAGCGACTCCCACTTATCCGGAAATCTGTATACATTCTGTCCGGGATCTGGAAATTCTGCACAACCGGAAAAAAGTATCTTTTAAATCGGATGAGGATACCCGGGCGGCCTATCGGGATATTATCATTCCTTATTGGACCGGGAAGTCCAACCGGGAAAGGATTTTCGCCAATCTTACCCAGGAATGGAAAGACGCTTTTGCTGCCGGGATTTTTACGGAATTTCAGGAACAACGCGCTCCGGGACATACGGTGCTGGGGAAGAAAATGTTCCGTACCGGTTTGCTGGATCTGAAAGAAGAGATTCAAGTTGCCCGGGAAAATCTGGATATGCTGGACGATCCTGAAGCTGTGGATAAACGGGACGAATTGCGGGCTATGGATATCGTATGCGATGCCATGATCTTGTATGCGGAACGTCATGCGCAGAAATTGGAAGAGTTGGCTGAAGCGGAAAAAGATCCGCAACGGAAAGCCGAATTGGAAAAAATGGCCTCTATTTGCCGTCGGGTGCCGGCCCACGCTCCGCAAACCGTACACGAGGCTTTACAGCATTACTGGTTTATTCACCTGGGAGTGGTAACCGCATTAAATCCCTGGGATTCTTTTAATCCGGGACGCCTGGATCAGAGCCTCTACCCTTTGTATAAAAAGCAAATGGAAGAGGGAAGTACGACTAAAGAAGAGGTATACGAAGTGTTGGAGTCTTTCTGGGTAAAATTCAATAACCACCCTTCTCCTCCTAAAGTAGGGGTGACCGCTGAGGAAAGTAATACCTATACCGATTTTTCTCTGATCAATGTCGGTGGGGTGAAAGAGGATGGTAGCGACGGTGTGAATGAAGTTTCGTATATGTTACTGGATGTGATCCGGGAAATGCGGATTTTGCAACCCAGTTCCATGATACAGGTGAGCAAGAAGAATCCGGACCGGTTTATCCGGGCTGCCGTGGAAATTATCAAAACCGGTTTCGGTCAGCCTTCTGTATTCAATACGGATGCTCTGGTACAGGAAATGCTGCGGGCTGGAAAAGATGTGGTGGACGCCCGTAACGGAGGTTGCTCGGGTTGTGTGGAAACCGGGGCCTTCGGGACGGAAGCCTATATCCTGACCGGTTATTTTAATTTGCCCAAAATTCTGGAGTTGACGTTGAACAACGGATTCGATAAACGAACGGGAAAGCAGATCGGATTGCAAACCGGGTATGCTGCCGATTTCACCACCTACGAAGAGCTGTTTGCCGCCTACCGGGCTCAAGTCGCCCATTTTATGCGTATTAAGCTGACGGGTAACAACATTATCGAACGGATATTTATGAAATATATGCCGGTACCTTTCCTGTCCGTCCTGATTGAGGATTGTATAGCAAAAGGTAAAGATTATATGTGCGGAGGAGCCCGGTACAATTCCAGTTATGTACAGGGAGTCGGTTTGGGAAGTATCACGGATATGCTTACTTCGTTGAGGTACCATGTGTACGATAAAAAAGATATCGCCATGCCGGTCCTGATTCAGGCTATGGAAGCGGATTTTAAAGGATATGAGGAATTGCAGTATCAACTGGTGTATAAAACGCCTAAATACGGAAATGACGATGATTATGCTGATCGCCAGGAAGTGGAGGTGTTCGATTTATATTACGACGTGTTGAGCGGACATAAATCCCCCCGGGGTGCTGATTATCGGGTGAATATGTTGCCGACTACCTGCCATGTTTATTTCGGAAGCGTTACCGGGGCTACTCCGGACGGCAGGAATGCGGGTAAGCCTTTGTCCGAAGGCATTTCGCCCGTACAGGGAGCCGATACCAACGGACCTACCGCCGTTATCCGTTCGGCTGCCAAGATCGACCATATTAAAACGGGAGGTACGCTTTTGAATCAAAAATTCACACCTTCCCTGCTGGCAACGGAAGAGGGTGCCAATAATCTGGTGCACTTGATCCGTGCCTATTTCCGGATGGACGGACATCATATTCAGTTTAATGTGGTAAATGCCGATACCCTGAAAGATGCCCAAAAACATCCTGAGAATTACAAGGATCTGATTGTCAGAGTAGCCGGTTACAGTGATTATTTCAATGATCTGGGCGAAGATTTGCAAAATGAAATCATTTGCCGTACGGAACAGACGATTTTATAATTATATTTGTCCGGCTCCTGTTAAATGGGGGCCGGACATTTTAATGAATAAAACCTATGAATAAGATTACATGGATTGTTTTTTTTCTGCTTTTCGGATGTCTCTGGGGTGTGGGACAGGAAAAGAAAGAAGGGTATAAGTTTACCGATTTGAAGCGTCTCCCCGCTACGAGTGTTAAATCCCAGGACCGGGTCGGAACCTGTTGGGTATGGTCTACGGTTTCTTTTTTCGAAAGTGAAATGATGCGCTTGGGAAAAGATTCCGTGAGTTTGTCTCCTATGTATGTGGTGTGGAACACCTACCGGAAAAAGGCTGACCGTTACCTGCGTGTACGCGGGCATATGAATTTCGGGGAAGGCGGTTCGGCCATTGATGTACCCTGGGCCATCAAAAATGACGGCATTGTGCCGCTGGAGGTGTATCTGGGTCTGAATTACGGAGAACAAACTCATGTACACGGGGAATTGGACGGACTTTTAAAAGGATATATGGATCTGATGATCCGCAATCCGAACCGGAAAATATCTACCGCCTGGGAAAAGGGGTACGAAGGTATCTTGAACGCTTATCTGGGAGAAAAACCGGAGACGTTCGAATTTCGGGGAAAAACATATACCCCCCGTTCTTTTGCCGAATCCACAGGCTTGAATATGGACGATTACATCTGGTTGACCTCTTTTATGTATCAGCCTTATTATCAGTCTTATATCTTTGAGAGCCCGGATAACTGGTTGTGGGGGAGCGTTTATAACCTACCTTTAAACGAATTTATGGATGTGTTGGATGGAGCGATCGATAAAGGATTCACTTTTGCCTGGAGCTCCGATATTTCGGAAAAGGGCTTCAGCCGGAAGGGAATAGCCGTGGTGCCGACCGCCGATATTCAGGAAATGTCGGGCTCAGAAATGGCCAAGTGGGTGGCGCTGACGAAAAGCGAACAGGAAAAACAACTCTATAAACTGGATAAACCGGGGAAAGAGAAAACGATTACTCCCGAACTGAGACAGGAAGCTTTCGATAATTTCCAGACTACGGACGACCATGCGATGCACATCATCGGAAAAGCAGTGGATCAGGCCGGGAATAAGTATTTTATCGTAAAAAATTCCTGGGGGAACTACAATGAATACGGAGGGTATTTCTATGCATCTTATCCTTTCGTCGCTTATAAAACGACGACGGTTTTGATTCATAAAGACGCCCTGCCGAATGCTTTAAAAAAGAAAATGGGCATACGCTGACCAGCGAAAGTCCTGAACAAAGCCGGAATTTCCGGCTTTGTGTTTTTAAGGCCTTACCGAAAGGAGACGGAGATCGGTCATTTGTCCTTGCCAGGGATAGCGCAAAATTCTTTCGGGAGATTTTATCCGGACGGAGGAAGGGATGGAGCGGAGCCGGGCGGGCTCGGCTGCCGGGCTTTTTTCTCCGCAGATCAGTTCCAGTGCTTTGGCAAGTTGCGGATCGCGTTCATCTCCGAAAGGGTAGGTATTCCACAAATCGTCTTGGAGAAGATAATCAGGGGCGAAGCCGTTTTTAAAATCAGTCAGTCCGTCTTTATTGGCGAAACGGTATACGATCAAGCTCATCGCCCAGTTCGCGATTTCCGGATCGACGTTTCCCTGGTTATCGGTCCAGGGCTGAATAAGTGCTGCTCCGCAATATTTGCCGTGGGTAGCCGTACCTATTTTTACGACATTCAGGTAAGAACTGAGGCCGGCGATAGTGGCTTCCGATGCGGAAGCAGTGCCTTGAGTCGTCAGTACATACAGTTTGCTGAGATCCATGTTTACCGGAATCTGGTTATCAAAGTACCGATTGACATCTTGGTGCTGGCTTTGGTAATGAGCCATATACTTCTCGTTCCACAATTCCTTCAAAAACACACTTTTTTCCCGGATGGCGCGCGCCGGTGCCAGTATGCTGCTCAGATAGGTAGCTGTGACGGCCGCTCCTCCGGAATTATACCGCAGGTCGAGCACTACATCCTTTACCCCTTGGTTTTTGAATTCGGAAAAAATTTCTACTAACTTTTCATGGGAATCCGGTACATAGTCGGTATAGCAAAGATAACCGATTTTGTGATGGTTCCTCTCGATAATTTTCCAGGTGTTTATCGGATCCAGATACATTTTGACCGCCTGCATGGAAATTTTTTGTCCGTTGGAGTTTATTCCGTTTTCGGTGAGTTTTCCCAGCTCCAGTTCAATGGAAGGGGCAGAGAATAAACTTTTGTAATTTTCCGCAGTGATATAGCCATTGTTCATTTTGATGATAAGGTCTCCTCGTTTCAGTCCCGCTTTTTCCGCCGGGGAATTGGGATAGGTATAGAGAACAATGGCAAAACGAGCGGATAGATTTGTAAATTCCCCTAGAGCGAATTCGTAACCGAAGGTGGTTCCGACTCCCTCGTAATTTTCAAACAGGCTGGCAGCGTCTTCGGTCAGATAAGACCAACGGTCGTCCGGTTTATAGACTAAAGTATCGAAATACTGATAGGGATCGTTTTCATACCGGTAATCGATTTCCCGGGGTAAGGTCTTGTTCCAGAGATAAGCGTCGTCAAAGTAAGTAAATATAAACGTATTGACTTTTTGAATAAGGGCGGGAGCCTGGGTCCGTCCTTTCCCGGAATCGTCCTCATCGGAACAGGCTGTGAAGAAAAGGAGCAACAGGGTCCACAACAAGAAATAGCTGGCATAACGTAAGATTTTCATCATCTTCATTTTTTAGGTTTAGCGAAAAACGTCTTCCTGCTTGCCGGAATTCACCCCCTAAAGATAAAAAAGAGAAAGGATTCCCTATAAATTTTCGTAGAGAAAAATTATTTTAACTCCGGCAATTCGATGCCTTTGATTTTCCGGTACAGATTGAGCGCATAGGAATCGGTCATGCCTGAGACATAATCGACCACCGTTTGGATTTTAGTATACATGGAGTCTTCTTTGCCGACCTGGTATTGTTCCGGCATGACCGAAAGGATGTTCCGGGCATAGTAGGTTTCCGGTTTTAAGATGGCGTCCGTATATTCTTTTAATATCGTACCGAGTATCTTAAAACCTGCGATTTGAATTTGGGTGACAATGTCCGTATGGTAAATACGGCTGTAGGCCAGGTCTGTGCAAGCGTCGTAAGCCGTTTTGTTCGTGCCTCTCAGATTTTTAATCAGACTGTCCTTGAACTCTCCGTTCATGATCGCCTCGTAGTTTCTGCAAAAGGCTTCGGCACAGGCGTTGATCAGTTTATTAATGATGCCGGCCCTCAGAAAAGCGATGCGTTCGTTTTTGTCCGTTACGATTTTAAATGTTTTGGCTATAATTTTCAGGTCCTCCTTGTCTTCGTTTTTATCGTAGAAGTTTTCCAGAATATTGGTGGTTTCGTCGTAAGAGAGAATCCGCATTTTGTGAGAGTCTTCTATATCCATGATTTGGTAGCAGATGTCGTCGGCGGCTTCAACCAGATAGACCAAAGGGTGGCGTACGTATTGTAAAGGAGAAGCGGAGAGCTGACGGATGCCCAGTTCTTCGGCTACCTGGCTGAAAATGTCCTTTTCGCTTTGAAAAAATCCGTATTTGTATCCCCGGTGAGAGGCTTTTGATTCGAAAGGATACTTCACAATGGAAGCCAGGGTCGTATACGTCATGGTGTAACCTCCGGGACGACGTCCTTTAAAGCTGTGGGTCAATAGGCGAAAGGCGTTGGCATTCCCCTCGAAATGACTCAGGTCGGCCCATTCTTCGTCCGAGAGCAGTTTTTTGAGGTATAAACCTTCTCCTTCGCTGAAAAAGTAAGAGATGGCTTCTTCTCCGGAATGGCCGAAAGGAGGATTCCCCAAATCGTGGGCCAGACAGGCGGTACTTACGATGGTGCCGATTTCCTCCAGCAATTCGGGAGTATCCAGAGAAACCTCGTTCCGTTTCAGGAACTGTGCGATCTTATTCCCCAGAGAACGTCCTACGCTGGCGACTTCCAGGCTATGGGTCAGGCGATTGTGTACAAATATGTTGCCTGGCAAAGGAAAAACCTGGGTTTTGTTTTGCAGGCGACGGAAAGGAGAGGAAAAAATCAAGCGGTCGTAGTCTCGCTGGAACTGAGAGCGATCGTGTGAGTGAAAAAGGGAAGCCGGGTTTCCCGGATGATACCGGTGTGCAGATAAAAGTTTATTCCAATCCATCATATTCGTACTGACTTTTAGGACACAAAGGTAAAAATATTGTAGGGAAATAAAAATAGGGATACGGCTGATGTTTTCGGTCTGGGCGGATGAAAGAGAAAAAGCGGAATCTCCGTAAAACAAAACTGTCTGAGAAACGATATTCTCAGACAGTTTTTACGATAAAGACCGGAATTATTTCAGGATGAAATGATAATGGCTTCCGAAACGTTCGAAAGCGGCCTTGTCCAGTTCTTCCTGATGGTCGGGGTGAGAAATGGAAATCAGGGCTTTGGCCCGGTCTTGTAAGGTTTTGCCGTATAGATCTACAGCACCGAATTCGGTCACTACGTAATGGGCGTCAAAACGGGTAGTAACGACACCCGCTCCGGTAATGAGAGTCGGACAAATTTTGCTGACTCCTTTTGCAGTCACAGAAGGCATGGCGATGATGGGCTTTCCCCCTTCGCTGGCTGCCGCTCCCCGGATGAAATCAAGCTGCCCGCCACAACCGCTGTAAAATTTACAACCGATGGAGTCGGCGTTTACCTGGCCGGTAATGTCGATGGAAAGGGCGGAATTGATGGCCGTCATTTTCGGTTGCTGGGCGATGATAAACGGATCGTTGGTATAGCCTACATCCATCATGGCTACTGCCGGATTGTCATCGATAAAGTCGTATACTTCCTTAGAACCCATCAGGAAAGTAGAAACGATTTTACCTTTGTCATATTTCTTATTCAGGTTGTTGATGACCCCTTTGTAATACAACGGCAGTACGCCGTCGGCAAACATTTCGGTATGTATTCCCAGATTCTTATGATTGCCTAATTGGGAAAGTACGGCATTCGGAATAGCTCCTATACCCATTTGAAGGGTGGCCCCGTCTTCGATCAGAGCTGCACAGTGTTGTCCGATCTTGATGTCCTGTTCAGATAATTTTGCCGGGTGCGCTTCGATCAGAGGGGTGTTGTCTTCGCAAAAAATATCGATGTCCGATAATTTGATAATGGCGTCGCCCCAGGCGCGCGGAACATGCGGGTTGATCACCGCGATCACCGTTTTTGCCGTTTGTACGGCTGCCAGAGTGGCATCGACGGAAGTTCCCATAGAGACGAACCCGTGTTTATCGGGCGGGCAAACCTGTATCATCGCTACGTCTACCGGAGTGATGCCCGTGCGGATCAGCTTCTGGGTTTCGCTTAAATGCACCGGGATATAATCCGCCCAGCCTTCCTGGGTCGGTTTCCGTACGTTACTTCCTACGAAAAAGGATTCGAGAGAAAAAACACCTTCGAACTCCTGTTCCGCATAAGGGGCACAACCTTCGGTGTGAAGATGTTGTAATTTGATGTTTTTTAATTCTCCTGCACGGCCCCGGGCACACAAAGCCTGAATCAATCCCTGAGGGGCGCAGGCTACGCTGTGAACATGAATCCGGTCGCCGGATTTCACCACTTTTACAGCTTCTTCGAATGTTACTGTTTTTATTCCTTGATACATGATACCGTTGTATTTATGATTAAATTTTTAGGCATTTCAAACGAGTGCGAAGATAATTAATAAAACCAAAAACTGAAACCTTATTGTCGAAAAACTCGAAGGATCAGTATTTCCTGGCGCGGTCCATATCCTTTTGGGCGTCTTTCAGTTTCAGAGACTCCCGTTTGTCATACTCTTTTTTACCCTTCGCTAAAGCGATATGAAGCTTAGCCCAGCCTTTTTCCGTTATAAACATTTTTACGGGGACAATGGTCAAACCGCTTTCTTTTACTTTCCGTTCCAGCTTCCGCAGTTCTTTCCGGGTGAGGAGCAATTTCCGTTCCCGTTTTTCTTCGTGATTGTAATAAGTGCCCAAGCGGTATTCCGCAATATGGATTCCTTTTACCCACAGTTCTCCGTTATTGAAATAGCAATAGGAATCCGACAGACTGGCTTTACCCGCCCGGACCGATTTTATTTCGGTGCCCGTCAATATGATGCCGGCATCGTATTCTTCGAGAAATTCGTAATCGAAGGAGGCCCGTTTGTTCCTGATATTTATATCGTTCGCCATAAGGTGTGCATTTATAAGTTAAAAGCCGGAATATGAAACAGAATCATCAAAAATTTTTTTAAAATGATCGGAATGCAGATGATAGACAAACCGCTGATGATCAGGATATTCGTTTTCTGGCTGGGTTGCAGGGCAGGGATGGTGTGAATGCCGGTATACAAGGTTTTTAGAAACACCAGACTGATTAATGTAGCCAGTTGGCTGAAAAAACCACTTACAAAAGCGACGGACACACTGTGAAAAACGATGAAAACGGAAGCGCTGTAAACCGTTAACGTCAAAGCCGTATTTTCCGGTTGCCGGAGTTTACCGTTCAGGTATTCCCGAGAAAAAAGAAAAGCCACATAAGTCCCGGCGATCACGGAAACGAAGTTGATGATCGTATAGCAAAGCGTCTGAAGGACGGTGTATTGCAGAATGCTGAGAAGGACTGCTACGGAGGAGAGAGCCGCTACCGGAATGAGATAGGTGCGGAAAAGATTTCGTACGGAATTTTTTTCTCCGTAAACGATCGGCCAGATTTTGTGAGGCCTGATCAGTAAATCTTTCATGCGCCGGTATAAGTTCGGAATGTCGATGCTCTTATTCATGAAGCAAAAGTACCATATTTATGTCAAAAAAATAAGGGGTTCGGGTGAAAAAGTTACCCGGCCAGGAAATATAGTTAAAATTGCGGTTTTTTAATAAAAAGTGGGATAAAGTGGTTGAAAGTGGGAATTTTTTCTATACCTTTACCTGTTGAAAGAATTGCTCCGCTTCAGGGGATTTAAAATTATAAAAGTCTAATAATCATAAGTTTGTCGGCGCAATTCTAAAAAGGAGGTCGGTCATGTTATCGTTTATCGGAGATTATCTATGTAAGGCGGACAACAAATTTCGTATTGTAGTGCCGTCATCATTTCGGAAGGGAATGATGACGGCCGGGCAGACGGTATTTGTATTGCGGAAGAATATATTCGAATCCTGCATTGATATGTATCCTTACAGCGAATGGGAGTTGTTAGTAGCCGGTCTGGGGTCCAGGCTGAGTTCTTTCGACCGGAAACATGCTGCTTTTTTGAGGGAATTGTACCGGGGAGCACAGGAGGTGGAGATGGACGGAAACGGACGTATATTAATACCGCGCCGGCTGTTGGAAGATATAGGGGTCGATCGGGAAATGATATTGGTAGGTCAAAACGCGAAGATCGAAATCTGGGAAAGCGGGCGGTATGAGCGTTCGACGGTCGGAGGAGAAGGATTTGAACAGCTCACTCGGGAGGTACTCGGCGAATAAAGTCAGAGATGGCGGAAAGTGGGGGAAGATTAAAAACCATTTTATAATTTTAAGTTATGTCAGCGTATCATATTCCGGTGCTATTGCATGAGTCTATCGAAGGATTGTCTATCAGACCCGACGGAGTATATTTGGATCTGACTTTCGGTGGAGGCGGACATTCCCGGGAAATTCTCAAATATCTGAGCACGGGCCGTTTATTGGGTTTCGATCAGGATGAGGATGCTCTGGTCAATGTGCCCCGGGACCGTCGGTTTATTTTTGTCAATCATAATTTCAGGTATTTACAGAATTTTATGCGTTACTACGGCTTGGAGTCGGCGGATGGGATATTGGCCGACTTGGGAGTGTCCTCGCATGAATTCGACGAAGCGGACCGGGGATTTTCGTTCCGTTTCGATGCGGAGTTAGATATGCGGATGAATCGGAGGGGAAAACTAAAGGCTTCGGAAATTTTGAATACCTATGGGCGGGAGGCCTTGATTTATATTTTCCGGAATTACGGGGAAGTGGAGAATGCCGGGCGCTTAACGGATTTGATTTTGAAAGCGCGGGAGATACAGGAAATTCGCACATCGGAAGAATTAAACCGGGCGATTGCTCCTTGTGTGCCGGGAGCGAAAGAAAGCAAATATCTGGCGCGGGTGTATCAGGCCCTGAGAATAGAGGTAAACGGAGAATTGGAGGCGTTGAAGGATATGTTGGAGCAAACGGCCCGGGTTTTAAAACCCGGCGGGCGTTTGGTAATTATTACCTATCATTCCCTGGAAGACCGTATCGTGAAGAATTTTCTGAAGACCGGAAATGTTGAAGGAAAGGCAGAAAGAGATGTGATATACGGTCATGTCCGTCGGGAGTTTGAATTGGTAAACCGGAAGGTGATCTTGCCCTTGCCGGAGGAAATCGAGGCTAATCCCCGGGCGCGCAGTGCTAAGCTTAGAGTGGCAAAACGTTTATAAAGTAAAAATGAAAGCTTTTTCTGGAAAAAAGAAGAAAGTTGCTCCTGTCAAAGAGGATTTGAAGGAGACGCTGGAGGCTTCCATGGAGGAGCTGTTGGACGGTCGTATCCTGGCAGATAAAGTAATCCGGAGAAACATCGTTTTTATTCTTTTTCTCACCTTTCTGGGACTGTTTTATATTGCGAACGGTTATAGTACGGAGAAACTCTACAAGAAAAAAGTCCGGATGGAACAAGAGGTGAGGGAACTTCGTTTCGAATCGATTACCCATGCTGCACAGTTGATGTTTATGAGTAAACAATCGGAGGTGAAAAAACGGGTGAACAAAGAGGGGTTGAATTTGCAGGAAAGTAAAGAGCCTCCCGTAAAACTGTACAGGAGGTAAGAGTATGTCGAGGAGAGAGGAAGTCGTTTGGCGGATCCGGATGGTGTATATCGGGTTATTGTTACTGGCGGTAGCGATCGGAGCAAAGGCGCTGTATGTGCAAATCTGGCAGGGAGAGAAGTGGCGGAAGAAATCGATGGCGGTTAAAGTAAAAGATTTTGAGGTGGCTCCCAACCGGGGGGATATTTGTGCCTGTGACGGCCGCAAACTGGCGAGTTCCGTTCCTTTCTACGAGTTGCGTTTTGACGGAGCAGTAGTGAGCGATGAAGTATATCGGGCTCAGGCGGACAGCCTGGCGTTGTGTTTATCCCGTTTTTTCGGGGATGGAAGTAAGGAGTATTACCGGAAGAAATTGGATGTGGCGAAGCGGCAGAAAAAGCGCTACTATTTGTTGAACCGAAAAAAAGTGACGTTTAATGAGTTGAAAAAAATACGCCGGTTCCCTATTTTCCGGTTGGGGAAAAACAGGGGTGGTTTGATCGAAGAAATGAGCAGTGTCAGGTTACAACCTCATGTGAATCTGGCTACGCGTACGATCGGATATGTCAACGAAGCGGCGGACGGAAGTTTTGAAGGAAGAGTCGGTATCGAAGGAGCTTTTGAAAACGAATTGAAAGGGATTCCCGGAAGGAGTGTCAAACAGATGATGTCGGGGACTTGGGTACCCGTAACGGTGGAGGAACCGGTGGACGGAAATGATGTGATTACAACTCTGGATGTGGATTATCAGGATATTGTCCAGAATGCTCTTTTGAGGCAATTGGAAAAGTTTGAAGCGGATAACGGGACAGCGGTGCTTATGGAAGTGAAGACCGGGGATATCAAAGCCATCGCTAATCTGACCCGTACGGCTTCCGGAGAATACCGGGAAGATATGAACTATGCGATAGGGAGTGCCGGAGAGCCGGGTTCGGTGATGAAAGCCGCTACTTTTATCGCTTTGCTGGAAGACGGTTTTTTGCAGCCCGAAGATACGGTAAACCTGGGCGGCACCGGAGTTTATAAGTTTTACGACAGGCAATTGCCGGAATCGGATAATAAAAAATTAGGGAAGGTTACTTTACAACATGTATTCGAGGTGTCTTCCAACGGTATCGCCAAAATTATTAACGATTGTTATAAAGACAAACCCGAGCGGTTTATCAATCGCATTTGCGGTATGGATTTGAATAAAAAATCCGGGATACGCATCCGGGGAGAGGGAATGCCTCTTATCAAGCATCCGGGGGATAAGGACTGGAGCGGAATCACCTTGCCTTGGATGAGCATCGGATACGAGTTGAAGCTCACGCCTTTGCAAATTTTGGCTTTTTACAATGCCATCGCTAACGACGGACAGCGGATGCGTCCCCGGATCGTTAAGGAAATCCGGAACCGGGGAGAGGTGGTGGAGCGTTTCGAGCCGGAAGAAGTGGGGGGAAGGATTTGCAGTCGCAGTACGTTGAAGAAGATAAGGAAAATGCTGGAAGGGGTGGTGGAAAACGGAACGGCAAAAAGTATCCATACGGATAAATACCGGATTGCGGGTAAAACGGGAACTGCCCGGATTGCTACCGGCACTACAGGGTATAAGGTCAGAAAGTACAGAGCCAGTTTCGTCGGTTTTTTCCCGGCAGATAAACCCTTGTTTTCTTGTATTGTGGCGGTGGATAATCCTTCCTTATCCAAAGGGTTTTACGCCAATCAGGTATCGGGGCCGGTTTTCCGGGAGATTGCTGATAAAGTCTATTCGATTGCCTATATGCAATACGGGGAAATACAGCCGGATGCGGAAAAATCTATTCCGGTGAGCAAAAACGGATTTAAGAAAGATTTTTTTACGATCTTCGATGAATTGGAGGATGAGCTGGACGGGGTGGCGGACGTAAAAGGAACCGATTGGGTGATTACCGCCAGTGATGCGGGAGAAAATATGAGGCTGAAACCCCGGCGGATCAATAATTCGGTGGTGCCGAACGTAAAAGGGATGGGATTGAGGGATGCTTTATATGTTTTGGAGAATGCGGGCTTATCGGTAGGCGTTTTCGGTTCGGGGATGGTGCAGACGCAGTCTTTGTCGCCCGGCAGGGATGTGAAGGAGGGGACGTATATCCGGATTGACTTGAGATAAGAAATAGGTTAACGATTATAAATAGGTTGCGATGAAATTGCAGGAATTGTTAGAAGGAGTGGATTATAGCCGGATATCCGGAAGAACGGATGTGGAAATTCGTTCGGTTTGGTTCGATTCCCGGAAAGTCGGAAAGGGCGATTTGTTTATTGCTCAAAGAGGTGTGCATGTAGACGGTCATGAATACATAGAGAAAGCGGTGGATGCCGGAGCGGGGGCTGTCGTGTGTGAAGTATGGCCCGAAAAAACCGTTCCGGAGGTCACTTATGTGTTGGTTTCCGATTCTTCCCGGGCTTTGGGAATCATTGCTGCCAGGTATTATGGGAATCCGTCCCGGGAACTGAAGCTGGTCGGCGTAACGGGTACGAACGGAAAGACGACCACGGCTACCTTGTTGTACGAGTTGGTTCGTTTGTTGGGGAAAAAAGCCGGGTTGTTATCTACGGTATGCAATTGTATCCAGGACGCAAAAAGTGCTTCCACCCATACCACCCCTGATGCTATGGAAATCAATGCTTATATGAGACGTATGGTGGATGCCGGTTGTGAATATTGTTTTATGGAGGTCAGTTCTCATGCTATTCATCAGAAAAGGATTGCGGGCTTGGATTTCGACGGAGCTGTTTTTTCCAATATCACGCATGACCATCTGGATTATCATAAAACCTTCAAAGCTTATATCGAGGCTAAAAAAGCGTTTTTCGACGATTTGAAGAAAGAAGCTTTCGCTTTAACGAATTTGGATGATAAAAACGGAAGAGTTATGCTCCAGAATACCCCGGCTCGGAAATATACCTATTCCTGCCGCATGTTGGCGGATTTTAACGCTAAAGTGATAGAACGACATCTGGACGGGACCCTGATGCAATTGGACGGTACAGAAGTGTGGACGAAATTTACCGGAGATTTTAATGCTTACAACCTTTTGGCCGTATATGCGGCGGCCTGTCTGCTGAACTTTGAGCGGGAAGAGGTATTGCGCTGCATCAGTCTGCTGCTGCCGGTTTCCGGACGTTTCGAGACGATATTGTCGCCGGAGGGAGTGATGGCGGTTGTGGATTATGCCCATACGCCCGATGCTTTAGAAAATGTACTTTCGACACTGGAAGGCTTGAAAGGAGAAAAAAATATAATTATTACCGTGGTGGGGGCCGGGGGCGACCGGGATAAAACCAAGCGGCCTGAAATGGCCGATGCTGCTTGCCGGTATAGCGACCGGGTAATTCTCACTTCCGACAATCCCCGTAGTGAGGAACCCGAGGCGATTATAGCCGATATGAGAGCCGGGGTGAAAGAGTCTTATCGGGACAAAGTGCTGTCGATTACGGATCGGCGGGAAGCTATCCGTACGGCGGTTTTGCTGGCCTCCAAAGGGGATATTATCCTGGTGGCAGGAAAAGGTCATGAAAATTATCAGGAAATTAAAGGGGTGAAACATCATTTCGACGATAAAGAGGTGGTGAACGAAGCTTTTGGTAAATGATACCGTTTAAATCGTAAATATTATGTTGTACTATCTGTTTAGGTATTTGGACCGACTGGATTTTCCCGGGGCAGGAATGTTTCATTATATTACTTTCCGCTCGGCATGTGCTATTATTCTTTCTTTGGTGTTGGCGACCGTCATCGGGAGAAAAGTGATACGAATGTTACAAAAGCAACAAATCGGGGAGGAAATCCGGGATTTGGGCTTAGAGGGACAAATGCAGAAAAAAGGAACACCTACTATGGGCGGAATTATTATTTTATTGTCGATTTTGATTCCGGTATTGCTGTTTGCCCGCTTGGACAATATTTATATACAATTGATGATTATATCGACGATATGGCTGGGAGCTATCGGTTTCGCAGACGATTATATTAAGGTATTCCGCAAACACAAAGAAGGCCTGAAGGGGCGTTTCAAGGTCATCGGTCAGGTAGGATTGGGGCTCATTGTGGGGGTTACCTTGTATGCAAGCGAAGATGTTGTGATCCGGGAGCGGGCGTCCCTTTCGGAAATCGGGGTCGTCAACAGTATTGTGGACGAAGGCTTCAGCGGAGAAAATGCCAACCGGGTACTGACGAAAGACGTCAAATCTACCAAAACGACTATCCCTTTTTTCAAAGATAATGAGTTCGATTATGCCTGGTTTACCGCCTTTGCCGGAAAATATGCTGAAGAGCTGGGATGGATCGTTTTTGTAATTATTACGATTCTGATCGTAACGGCCGTGTCCAATGGAGCGAACCTGACCGACGGTCTGGATGGCTTGGCGACAGGTACTTCGGCCATAGCGGGAGCCACCTTGGGTATATTGGCTTATGTTTCGGGAAATATGGTATATGCGGATTACCTGAATATCATGTATATCCCGCATTCCGGGGAATTGGTGGTTTTCGGGGCGGCTTTCATAGGAGCAACTATCGGTTTTCTCTGGTACAATTCCTATCCGGCACAGGTATTTATGGGGGATACGGGAAGTCTTTCCCTGGGCGGAATTATAGCCGTTTTTGCCATCATTATTCACAAAGAATTGCTGATTCCCATTTTGTGCGGGATTTTTCTGATGGAAAATTTATCGGTAGTCATGCAGGTGAGTTATTTCAAATATACGAGGAAAAAATACGGAGAAGGCAAGAGGATTTTCCTGATGGCTCCTTTACACCATCACTTTCAGAAGAAGGGGATTCCCGAACCTAAAATCGTTACCCGCTTCTGGATCATTGGAATTATTCTGGCGGTACTGACGATCGTCACTTTGAAAATCAGATAAGGAAAGCATGAAACAGAAAAGTATGAAACGACTGGTCGTATTAGGAGGCAAGGAAAGCGGGACCGGGGCCGCTCTTTTGGGAAAGAAGCTCGGGTATGAGGTTTTTCTTTCCGACCGGGGAAATATAGAGGAAAAGTATAGGCAGATACTGAATAAAGAGGGAATTGTATTTGAAGAAGGGCGGCATACGGAGGAACGGATTCTTCAGGCGGATCTGGGCGTTAAAAGTCCCGGTATCCCGGATACGGCGGTTTTGGTTACGGCTTTGCGGAAACAGGGAACCGAAGTCATTTCTGAGATCGAACTGGCAGGACGCCATACCTCTGCCCGAATGATCTGTATAACGGGAAGTAACGGTAAGACTACTACGACTTTGCTGACGCACTATATTTTGACTCAGGCGGGAAGGGATGCCGGTTTAGCGGGGAATGTCGGAAATAGTTTGGCGGCTCAGGTGGCGGGGAACGCCCATCCTCTGTATGTGGTGGAATTGTCCAGTTTTCAATTAGACGGGATGTACCGTTTCAAAGCGGATACTGCGGTAATTACCAACATAACGCCTGATCATCTGGATCGGTATGAGTATAAATTTGAGAATTATATCCGTTCGAAATTCCGTATTCTCCGAAATATGGATAAGGACGGCTTGTTTATTTACGGGTTCGACAACGAGGCCGTCAGGGAAAAAACGAAAGAAGGGATCCTTGGGCCGGAGACCGCTCCGTTTACTTATGGAGGAGAAGAAAAGGTCCGGGGCGCCTGTTGTGCTTTCATGGATGGAAATACCGTCGTAGTTAAATCGGAGGGTCGCGAATTCCGCATAGACAAGAACGAGATCAGTATTCGGGGGCGGCATAATGTATATAACGCCATGGCTGCGATATTGGCTTGTATGAGGGAAGGGGTGAGTGATGAAGATTTGAAAAGGGGATTGAGTACCTTTCCTCAGGTGGAGCACCGTTTAGAAACGGTTTTGGTGAGAGATGGCATTACGTATATAAATGATTCCAAAGCGACCAATGTAGATTCCGCCTGGTATGCTTTGGACAGTATGACGACTCCCGTAGTGTGGATTGCCGGAGGTACGGATAAGGGAAACGATTACAGTGTTTTGTTCGATTTAGTACGGGAAAAGGTGAAGTTACTGATTTGTATGGGAATCGATAACCGGAAGTTGCTGGAAAATTTTTCGGAAATTTGTCCTCTCGTCGATACGCATAGTCTGGAAGATGCGATAGGGGCTGCGAAACGTTATGCCGAACCCGGGGATACCGTCTTGTTGTCGCCTTGTTGTGCCAGTTTCGATTTATTTCGGAATTACGAAGACCGGGGAGAGCAGTTTAAGCGGAAAGTTACAGAATAAGACAATGCAGTAAGAATATGTTTAGTCTGAGGAATATAAGGAACCACCTGAGAAGGAGTCTGGTGTTTAAAGGAGACAAGGTGTTATGGTATGTCATTATCGGATTGATGATCGCTTCGGTAATGGTAGTCTATTCTTCTACAGGTCGTTTGGCTTACCGGGTAAAAGACGGAAACACCACCTTTTTCCTGATGAAACAGTTGTTCCTTATGGGGGGATGTTTGGTGTTGATTTTGGGACTGCAATCCATTCATTATAAGGTGTTCCTGGCATTTTCCCGGGTCGTATTGGGCATGGGCTTGATTTTTTTGCTCTGGGCGAAGTTTGCGGGGACGAACTTGAACGATGCAGACCGCTGGATTACGATTCCTTTGATCGGATTTACTTTTCAACCTTCTGAACTGGCCAAGTTAGGTATTATTATGTATACAGCCCGGATTATCGCTTTTTATCAAACGGACCGGTGTTGCAGCGATGAGGCTTTGAAAAGCGTACTGCTGTTTGTGGGGCCTCTGATCTTGCTTATTTTTTTGGATAACTTTTCTACTTCTTTGCTGATCGGTTTGATTTGCCTAACGATGCTGGCTGTGGGCAGGTTGAGGCTGAAGTTGCTGGTGGCTTCCGTAGGTGTGTTGCTGGGACTGGTGGGATTGATACTGGTGTTGGCTTTTACGGTGCCTCAGTTTGAAAAAATCGGACGGGTAGCCACAATCAAAAGCCGGGTTACGGAATTTTTTGCCGGTAGTTCCGGGAATGAGGATTATTCCTACCAATCCGTACAAGCTAAAATTGCCGTTGCCAAAGGAGGATTGGTGGGCGTAGGGCCGGGCAATAGCGAGCAACGGAATTTTTTGCCTCATCCCTATTCCGATTTTATTTTCGCTATTATTATTGAAGAGTACGGATTGATCGGAGGAGGTATTGTGATGCTCCTCTATCTGACGGTTTTGTACCGGGTGTGGGTAATCGTGAAACGATGTACCCAATCTTTCCCGATATTATTGGTGACGGGTCTGGGACTGAGTATCGTATTCCAGGCGTTTATAAATATGGGGGTATGTGTGGGATTATTTCCGGTGACAGGACAACCCTTGCCCCTGGTCAGTATGGGAGGAACTTCTTTGTTGTTTACCAGTGCGGCTTTCGGTATGATATTGAGCGTGAGCCATACTTTCCCGGAAGGAGGCGAACGGATGGAAGAGGTTCCGGAAGAGGAAACGGAAGAAGAAGCCTTTGAAGAAGAGAATTAAAAACAAAAACAGATATGAAACGGATCATTGTAAGCGGAGGTGGAACCGGCGGTCATATTTTTCCGGCTTTATCCATTGCAAATGCCTTAAAAAGGAAAGATAAGGACATCGAAATATTATTTGTAGGAGCGGAGGGAAAAATGGAAATGGAGAAGGTACCGGAAGCCGGATACCGGATTATCGGATTACCGGTAAGGGGATTCCAAAGACGATTGACTTTCCGGAATGTAAAGGTGTTGATTAACCTGTGGAAGAGCCTGAAGAAAGCGAAAAAAATCGTGAAGGAATTTCGTCCCGATGTCGTGGTCGGTGTAGGAGGATATGCCAGTGGCCCGATAGGACGGATGGCCTCTAAAGCCGGGATTCCGTTGGTTTTGCAGGAACAGAATTCCTATGCCGGAGTGACCAATAAATTACTGGCGAAAAAGGCCGTTAAAATATGTGTGGCTTATGAAGGGATGGAGAGGTTTTTCGATAAACGGAAGATCGTGTTTACCGGAAATCCTGTTCGGAAAGATTTATTGGAGGCCCGGAACTTACGGGCGGAAGGAATTGCATTCTATGGACTGGAAGCCGGGCGGAAAACCGTTTTAATTACAGGAGGAAGCCTCGGAGCAGGGGCGGTCAATCAGGCGGTGAAAGAAAATCTGGAAACGATTTCCGGCCTTCCCGGTGTACAGCTTATCTGGCAATGCGGCAGTTATTATTATGACTCGCTGAGGAAGGAACTGGAGGGTCGGCTTCCGGAAAATGTAAAACTGACGGCTTTTTTAAAACGGATGGATTTGGCTTATGCCTGTGCGGATGTGGTGGTGGCCCGGGCCGGGGCTGGTACCATTTCGGAACTTTGTTTGTTGGAAAAAGCCGTAGTGCTGATACCTTCTCCCAATGTGGCGGAAGATCACCAGACTAAAAATGCGCAGGCGTTAACCCAAAAAAATGCGGCCGTAATGCTCAAGGATAAAGAAGCTGCCGCCGGTTTAGCCGGAGTATTGGCGGATTTGGTGACTCAGGAGGAAAAATGTGCTTTACTGAGGAAAAATATAGCCCGTTTGGCTGTAAGAGACTCGGATGAAAAAATTGCTGCGGTGATTTTGGATAATATACCGGGCCGGTAGTTTGTAAAACTTGTAACCTATTAATTTCCCATATGAAGATGCATGTATCGGTAAATGTCAAAGGTGTTTATTTAGTCGGAATAGGCGGTATCGGGATGAGTGCTCTGGCCCGTTATTTCAAAAAAATGGGTTATGCGGTCGCCGGTTACGACCGGGTGGAATCTCCCCTTACCCGCCAACTGGGAGAGGAGGGAATAAAGGTTACATATACAGAGGGGGAAGAAGCGGTGGGGCCGGACTTCCGTCGGCCGGACCAGATTTTGGTAATCTATACGCCGGCCGTGCCCTGGGATCACCCCCAACTGGTTTATTTCAGGGAAAAGGGTTTTTTACTTCATAAGCGTTCCGAAGTGCTGGGCTTGTTGTCTCGGGCCGGGAAGGCTTTGTGTGTGGGAGGAACTCATGGAAAAACCACGACTACCACCTTGTTGGCTTACCTGATGCAACATTCGTCCGTAGGCTGCAATGCTTTCCTGGGAGGAATCTCGGTCAATTTCGGAACCAATCTTTTGGTGAATCCGGACTCCGCCTATGTGGTCGTGGAGGCGGATGAATTCGATCGTTCTTTTTTACAGTTAACACCTTGGGTTGCAGCGATTACGTCCATGGATGAGGATCATCTCGATATTTACGGCACCCAAGCGAATTTGGTCGAGGCTTTCGAGGAATTTGCCGCTAAAACCGCCGGTTACGGCCGGGTTATTTTGAAAAAAGGGCTGAAGTTGGAACATAGCCGGGTCGACGGATATTATGCCGTGGGGGAAAAGGCTGATTATTATGCCGATCGCTTGAGGGTGGAGGGAACACGGTATGTTTTCGATTATCATGGAAAAAAGGCGGAAATACCGGATCTCATACTGGGTATTCCTGGAAAAATGAATGTAGAAAATGCCACCTTGGCGATTACGATGGCCTTGGAAGCCGGAGTAACACCCGGAGAAATCCGGAAATCCCTGCCCGGCTTCCGGGGCGTCTTAAGGCGTTTTAATATTCATACGGAAGGGAAGGTGATGTATATAGACGATTATGCCCATCATCCCCGCGAAATTGAAGCCGTATTAACCGCCGTACGGGAAATGTGGCCCGGGCACCAACTGACGGTAGCTTTCCAACCGCATTTATATACCCGTACCCGGGATTTGTACGAGGGGTTTGCCCGAAGTCTGGACATAGCGGACCGGGTGATTTTGCTGGATATTTATCCGGCCCGGGAGCTTCCGCTAGCGGGAGTGAGTTCG
>CAJMSX010000019.1 GCA_905216195.1 uncultured bacterium | reverse complement strand
CTCCTGAAAGCGGGTGCAAAGATAAAGCAAAACAAAACCATATTCCAAATTTTTATACCCTTTTTTTTCACATTTTTAGTCACTCCACTCATAAAAATCTAAGATACAAGAGGATCCGGTATAAAAAAATTACAAAAGCAGACAGATACCAGCCTCCGTCTTCCATAAGTTTCTCCAGAAATTTATCTTCATTTTCTCTTTTACCCTTTACTTTTACTATATTTGCAGCTAAATCTAACATACCTGTATAAAAATGGCACAAACTCCTTCTATTCCCAAAGGAACCCGCGATTATTCACCGGAAATTATGGTGAAAAGAAATTACATATTCGATACGATAAAGAGTGTATTCCGATTATACGGCTACCTGCCTTTAGAAACTCCCGCCATGGAAAATCTTTCCACCCTGATGGGCAAATATGGGGATGAAGGCGATAAGTTGCTTTTTAAGATTTTGAATTCGGGGAATTTTTTATCCGAAGTAACGGATGAGGAACTGTCGGAAAAAAATATCACAGAATTAACCCGTAAAATTTCGGAAAAAGGACTGAGATACGATTTGACCGTACCCTTTGCCCGCTTCGTAGTACAACATCAGTCGGAAATCGCTTTTCCGTTTAAACGATATCAAATCCAACCGGTATGGAGAGCTGACCGGCCTCAGAAAGGGAGATACCGGGAATTTTATCAATGTGATGTGGATGTAATCGGCAGCGATTCCTTATTAAATGAAGTGGAACTCATTCAAATCGTAGATGAAATATACCGCCGTCTGAACATACGGGTACGTTTGCTCATCAATAACCGGAAAATTCTGGCAGGAATTGCCGAGCTAATCGGTTATCCCGATAAACTGACGGATATTACGGTGGCCATTGACAAAACTGATAAAATCGGTCTGGACTCCGTACAGGCGGAATTAAAAGAAAGAGGCATCAGTGAAGAAGGTATTCGCAAACTGCAACCCGTGCTTCATCTGAACGGAAGCAACGATGAAAAACTATGCCGGCTGCGGACTTTATTGCAAGAAAGCAGTATCGGTCAAAAAGGTTTGGAAGAAATGTCGGAAATCTTCCATTACCTGGACACCTTGAATATTTCCATCGAAGTAAAATTAGATCTGACTTTAGCCAGAGGCCTGAGTTATTACACAGGAGCTATTTTTGAAGTAAAAGCGCTGGATACGGAAATGGGCAGTATTACAGGCGGCGGCAGATACGATGACTTAACAGGTATATTCGGATTAAAAAATGTTTCCGGAGTAGGAATTTCTTTCGGAGCCGACCGTATTTTCGACGTCATGAATCAATTAAATTTATTTCCTCCGGATGCTGACAGTACTACAAAAGTGCTTTTGGTAAATTTCGGTTCCAAAGAAGAAGCTCACGCCCTTTCTTTATTGCAGCAAATTCGCCGCCAGGGTATCAATGCAGAAATATACCCGGAACAGGCTAAAATGAAAAAACAAATGGGATACGCCGATAAAAAAGGAATTCCTTTTGTCATTCTGGCGGGCGAGAATGAAATTCAGGCCGGTGTGATAAGCCTGAAAAATATGAAAACCGGAACTCAGGAAAACATTCCGGTAGATCAATTAATGGAAAAACTGAAGTAAGAGGGAGGAATTTACATGTTAATACATAAAAAAGAAGACCGCCCCTTAAAAAGCCACGGATTTGACAGCCGTTGTCCTTGAACAAAAAGAACTTCTTTTGGTAAAATCTAAGCTTCAATTTTCATTTTAAATTTTTAATTCACCTACTTATGATACATTATATTTCTCCGGCCCCGTTAACGTTTGAAACGATCGACACCATACTGAATCAAGGATATCAACTGGCTTTATCCGATGAAAGTAAAAAACTGATTTGTGATTGTAAAGCTTATCTGGATCACAAAATTGCCACGGCTGAAAAACCGCTCTACGGCATTACAACCGGTTTCGGTTCTCTCTGTAAAATCAGTATTCCCCAGGAAGATCTGAGCCAGTTACAGGCAAACCTGGTCATGTCCCATGCCTGTAGTATAGGTGAACCGGTCAATAAGACCATCATCCGTTTAATGCTGCTTTTGAAAGCACATGCTTTGTCGCTGGGGAAATCCGGAGTACAAATCGCTACGGTGGAACGGATCATCGACATGTACAACCACGATGTACTACCTATTGTATGCGAGTTGGGGTCCTTGGGAGCATCGGGAGATCTCGCTCCTTTGGCAAATTTGTTTTTACCGTTGATCAATGAAGGCCGGGTTTATTATAAAAATGAAATCCGGGACGCCAAAGAAGTAAATGCAGAACTGGGTTGGAAACCGATTACGCTGGGAGCTAAAGAAGGACTTGCACTGTTGAACGGTACGCAATTTATGAGTTCTCACGCCGTTTTCGCCTTATTAAAAGCATTTAAGATTATAAAATATGCGGATATTATCGGGGCCATTTCCCTGGATGCCTATGACGGAAGAATCGATCCGTTTTTACCTCAGATTCATGCTGCCCGTCCCCATCCCGGACAAATCGAAACCGCCAGAAACATCCGGACCTTATTAAAAGATTCGGAATTTCAGCAAAAAGAAAAAATCCGGGTACAAGATCCTTATTCTTTCCGGTGTATGCCTCAGGTTCACGGAGCTACCAAAGATGCCGTGATGTACGTAGCTTCCGTAGTAGAAAGAGAAATCAATTCCGTGACGGACAACCCTACCATCTTTATGGATGACGATCTGATTATTTCCGGAGGCAATTTCCACGGACAACCGCTGGCTCTGGCTCTTGATTTCCTCAGTATAGCCCTGGCAGAATTAGGCAGCATATCGGAAAGACGTACCTATCGGCTCATTTCAGGCGACCGGGGTAATTTACCCGAATTCCTCGTGGCCAATCCGGGCCTTAATTCCGGCTTCATGATTCCTCAATATGCCGCCGCCGCTATGGTCAGTAAAAACAAGCAGTTATGTACCCCTTGTGCGGTAGACTCCATCCCTTCTTCCAACGAGCAGGAGGACCATGTAAGCATGGGGGGAAATGCAGCCACCAAAACGGTAAAAGTCACGGAAAACGTGGAACGGATTTTAGCTATCGAACTGATGAATGCCGCACAGGCCATCGACCTGCAACGTCCCACCAAAACGTCTCCTTATCTGGAAGAATTCCTGAAAGAGTTCCGGAGCGTAGTACCTTTTAACGACAAAGACCGGGTCATGTACCAGGATATTGATAAAGCAACGGAATTTCTGAGAGCAGGAGATTTTTCCGAAAATTAAACGACTGCTATCCCTATTTACCTGCAAACTACAGAAGAGTGTCTGAATTTTCAGGCACTCTTATTGTTTTTCTGCCCCGCTTCTTTCTCCTCTTTTTATCAGAAAGAAGGATAAAGAGCTAATATTTTTCTTTCTTCCCCGGCTCTCCTTTAGTTTTATCCGTTTGTATTTTAACAGGATGAAACGCTTCGGGCAAACACTTAAAACATCCGTTTTCTAAAAATTATTCCATACCTTTATGGAATTCATAACAAGAACGCATCTTACAAGCAGGAAACAAAAAAGAAAGATCATGAAAACTTTACTCACTCTGATTTTTTTAACGGCTTTTTTAGGAAGCTCCGCTCAAGACCACTGGGAAACCTTATGTAAAGAAAAGCCGCAAACAGCCCTGCAGGAAGCCCGGAAATTATTTGAAAAAGCCCGGAAAACCGATGACAGCCCGGAAATGCTCCGGGCACTCCTTATCCAAATTCATTGCCTGGCGGCCATCGACCAAGATTCCATACCTGCTCTAATCCGAACAACGGAAAAGGTACTAAAAAATAGCGAAAATCAGGCCGAACAAAGTCTTCTTCATTCCCTCTTAGCCGATCTTTACCTGTACTATTACAATCAAAACTATGACCGTATCGAGTCCCGGACTCCTCTGAACGATTATATACCCGAAGACCTGAATGCCTGGGACCGGGAGGCATTCTACTCCCGTATTCGCCGGCATGCATTAAGCGCGCTTCAACCCGTAAGCCTACTGGAACAGACTCTGACCTCCACATATAAGCCCCTCCTTCTTCCGGGCAAGGATTCTCCCTCCCTACGCCCAACCTTGTTGGATTTTCTCAGTTACCGGAGTATAGCCCAACTGAAGCCACTCGAATATAGGTCATCTCCGGAGATTCCCCAAACAGTCATCGATAGTTTGATGGTGCCTTTATCGCTTTTTACGACATCCTCTCTGCCTGCTACCCTCCCAGCTTCTACACTCGATATATTGAAAATATATCAAAACCTGCTCCGCTTTCGGAAGTCCGCCTCTAATCCGGCGGCTTTATTGACCACAGAACTGAACCGCTTGGAATACATACAAAATTTATTTCCGGGAAATACGGAACTTTACCTTCGCAGATTAGAGGAACTCGCCGACCGGTACGAAGGTACTCCTTTTGTAGTCGAAGTGATCGCACAACTGGCACAGACCCGACTCGCTACCCGAAAGGACAGGGAAACGGAAATTCTTTATCCCGAAATACTCGCCCTCTGTCAAAGATATGTCCGAAAATATCCCTCCTACCCTCGCATCAATCTGTTAAAGCAAATCATTGCCACCATCAATCTTCCGGACATGCAGGTCCAATACAATAACTACATTTATCCGGGACAATTTTTATCCCTGCAAACTTTCTACTACCGGGCAAAAGAAATAAAACTCGACATTTATCGCATAAAAAAGAGTACGACAGCGTATCACCGGACTGAAAGGGATTCTTCTTCCACAAATAAACAGCTCATTTTCAGCAAAAAATACAGCTTACCTTCCCGGTATATCAAACAAGACACCACTTTCCGCATTCCCATCGTTCACCCCGGTCTGTATGAAGTCGTCCTCCAAAGTCCCAACAGTAAAAAATTGACCGGCACCTTTATATGCAGTAGCCTGTTCCCTGTATCGCAAAGAGATAATCAAAAAACCACCTTTATCGTCAGAGACCGCATGAGCGGTGCTCCGGTACCCCATGCCCGGATTCGTTTGCTGGAAGCCGTACCCGGAAAATACAGGAATTACAAATTCCTCGCCGAGATTCATACCAATGCGCAAGGAGTGGCCCTTTATAACAACCGGAAATCTCACCTGTATTACGAAGTGACCGACGACCTCAATCCAAACGGTCCCATATGCTCCGATTATTATGATCCGCAACAACGGAATTTTCCCCGTTTCCAGGCAGCCCTTTTCACAGACCGCCCCCTTTACCGACCCGGCCAGCTCCTTTCTTTTTATGGTATAGTGTGGACACAAACTCCGGACAGTACATCTCTCGAAACCAACCGCACCTATGAAATAAGCCTACACGATGCTAACCGCCGACTTATCAAAAAAAGCCAGGTAAAATCCAATGCCTGGGGATCTTTCAGCGGCTCGTTCCTTATACCCGCCCAAACCTTAAACGGAGAATTTTTTTTAAGCATCGAAGGGAAAAGATATGCCAGTATCACGGTTGCCGAATATAAACGTCCGCAAACGGAACTTCTTCTCTATCCCCAAAAGGAAGCCTATGCTTTCGGCGACCAGATTCGGTTGACAGGTAAAGTCAGGACCTATTCGGGAATTTCATTACCGGAGATCCCGATCCGCTATGAAATTACCCTCCATGCTTACTATCGCCCCGGCAACTACTCCGACGAAATAATTACCGGACAAACCCGATCCGATGCTGAAGGAAACTTTTCTCTGGATTTTCCGGCTTGGGAACCGGCTTCTTCCAGCAGAAGAAATGCTTTTTATTATCAAATAAAAGTAACAGCCACCGATTCTAAAGGAGAAAGTCAGGAAATCATTCAGTTTCTCCCGGTACAAACTTCTTTTTACAAACTGGCTATATTGGGAAAAAACTATGTCGACAAATCTGGAAAAAATTGTTTTTACATTCAGGCAATCAATGCCACCCGTGAAAAAATTTCCCGAACCGTTTTTTACAGCATCAGCAAATTAAAATCCCTGACCTCACTCCGGCAATCTTATCATCCGGACAGCGTCCGTATTGAAAAAACCATATGCCGGGGAAAATTAAACACCTTAACAGATTCGGTATGTCCCGACTTTTCCTCCTGGGCGTCCGGAGCATACCTGATTCAGGCTCAAGAAAATTTACCGGGAAGGGATTCCATATCCGTCCGAAAAATCATCTATTTGTATTCCGCAGAAGATACACGACCTCCTTATCTGACTTACAATTGGTTGCCCCAGGACAAAATAAGCTGTAATCCCGGAGAATCAGCAGAAATAAATTTCGGTACTTCTGCCCGGAATATATACCTCTGGTACGAAGTATATACTTATAAAGGATTGGTACAACAAAAGCAAATGGTACTTTCCGACACCATCCTGCGCTTAAAGGTTCCCTACGAAAAAGATTACGGCAATAACTTTTACGTCAACCTCTCTTTTATAAAAGACGACCGTTTTTTTGAAAACAACATCCGAATCTATTCCCCGCAGTCCGGAAAAAGATTGGAACTCCATACAGAGGTTTTCAGGGACAAACTGATTCCCGGTCAAGCGGAGAGTTGGGAATTTTCGATCCGGGATACCGCAGGCAAAGGGGTAATAGCTGAAGTCGCCGCTCTCATGTACGATCTTTCTCTGGAAAAATTCAAACCTCACAACTGGTATTTCCAGCCCCATTTTTATTATTTTTTCCCGGGCCCGGTCTGGAATTATAACCGGCAAAACCGGCATTATTTCTGGTTTAATTTTCGCTATCCTTCTCTTCCCTACCCGGAATTCCTGTTCGACCGTTTGAAGGATTACGGTTTCCCTTTCCATCCCTATACCTTCTATCCGGCAAAAATGCTTTTCGCCAGGGCGAGCGGAGTAACTATGGATGATGCCGTCTCGGCCTCTGTTTATGCAAATCCGGAAAGCAACGCCTCTTTGCAGGAAGAAACCGTTATCTCCTCCCAGCTTTCAAAAACCTCGTCTCCCCGACAAAAGGATGCTCCCTTTGCCAGGGAGTATAACCGGGAAAATTTTGCAGAAACAGCTTTCTTTTACCCTCACCTGCTCAGCAACGACAGTGGGTGGGTAAAACTCCGTTTCCGGGTACCCGAAACTTTGACTCGCTGGAAATTCATTGCCCTGGCTCATACGAAAGAACTGGCTTACGGCAAAATAGAAAAAGAAATCACTACGCAAAAAGCCTTCTCCCTCATGCCGAACATCCCGCGTTTCTTCCGGAACGGGGACCGGACCGTCCTAAAAGCGACGGTCAGCAACCTCAGCGCTGAAACCGTGAAAGGAGAAGCAACCCTCGAACTGTTTCTCCCGACCGATACCTCCGTCGTCCTCCTGCGTAAAACAGATTTTGAAACGGAAGCAGGAAAAAGCCGTACCCTCAGTTTTGAATTTACCGTTCCCCAAAACGTGAGCCTCCTCAGCTGCCGTATCAAAGCCTGCAGCTCGCATTTCAGCGACGGTGAACAACATTTAATACCGGTATTACCCGATCGTCTCCTGTTAACGGAAGCCCTGCCCTTTTATGCAAATGAAAAAGGTCTGCACCGATTCCAAATGCAAGCAGCTTCTCAAAAGAAACAGAATTATCGGTTAACGCTCGAATTAACGGCCAATCCGGTTTGGTATGCCGTCTTGGCTCTACCTCCGTTACAGCAAGCCCAAAACGATAACATAACCGATGTGGCGGCCGCCTTTTATTCCAATGCCATCGGGCATGCCATCGTACGCTCCAACCCATTCATCGCTTCCGCTATAAACACCTGGGGAAAAAGCGTTCCCTCTTCTCCCACCTTGTGGTCTAAATTGGAACAAAATGCCGAACTGAAATCCGTGCTGTTGGAAAGCACTCCCTGGGTGCTCGACGCTCAAAACGAAACCGAACGCATGCAATCGCTTTCCCAACTGTTCGACCTCAATCGCCTGGCCGATCTACAAAACCGCGCTCTGCAAAAAATGGCCGACCTGCAAAATGAAAACGGAGGCTGGAGCTGGTTTAAAGGTATGCCGGCCAGCCCCTTCATGACGTATAACGTCCTGACGACGATGGCCCAGGCCGCTATTTCCGGGCAAAGAGAAGCCGGCGAAAAAGAGAAAATGATGCAAATAAAAGCCTTAGGCTATATCGATCGGGAAATAGTAAAAGATTTTTTACAACAGGATACTACTTTAAACTACGAACGTTTACTTTATCTGTACACCCGAAGTTTTTATACCGATATTCCCCTGGGCAACGCTTTACAAGCGCACAAAACCCTTATGCACCAACTGGAGAAACGATGGGTGGATTTATCCCTTTATGAAAAAGCCCTGTCAGCTACGGTTTTCTTCCGCTATGGAATGAAACCGCAGGCCGAACGGGTGTTAAACTCCATAAAAGAGTATGCGACCTTACAACCCGGTCTGGGAATGTTCTGGGCCAATAACCGTTCCGCTTATTACCGGAACTCCGCTATACTTATACATACGACCATTATGGAAGCCTTTCATGAAATACAAGGCAATAGCTCAGACACCGACCTGATGAAACAATGGTTGCTCCGGCAAAAACAAACCCAGATGTGGGGAGACGTCCCCAGTACGGTACAGGCTATTTATGCATTACTACTCACCGGTAATCCGCAACTCGGCCAACCGGAACGACTGACCGTAGCCCTCGGAAAAAAAGACATAGATCTGCAAACAGACAATATTCTCGGTTATGTAAAACAAACCTATACGGCCGGAGAGATTACGCCCGATATGTCGACGGTTACCTTAAATAAACAAGAGAACACACCTACCTGGGGCGCCCTGTATCTTCAATATTTCGACCGGTTAAAAAACGTCCGTGAAAAGAAAAATTCGATACTACGGGTCAATAAACAGTTGTTCGTCGAAAGAATTACAGAAACAGGAAAAAAACTCCATCCTGTCGACCGGGAATTGCACGTCGGAGACAAAGTGATCGTCCGTTTAACCGTTACGGTAGACCGGGATAGGGAGTATATACACTTAAAAGACCTGCGGGCCGCCTGCTTCGAACCGGTACAACAAATATCCCGGAATCAACAAAAATTCGGTACTTATTATTACGAAGAGATCAAAGATGCGGTGACGAACTTTTTTATCCATTATCTCCCCAAAGGTACTTATACGTTTGAATATGCCCTGTGGGTAAATCAAGAGGGCAGGTATCAGGACGGTATCGCTACCCTCCAATGCCTGTACGCACCCGAATTCGTTTCTCACAGTTCGACAACAGAGATAAAAGTAATTTCCGATTAATCGGAAATTTTCCGGTAAAAGAAAAACGGGAATGATTCCCGTTTTTCTTTTACCCTCTACTCTTCAATAACCAAGCGGAACCCGGAACCGTGTATATTTTCGATTTTGATTTTATTATCATCTTTGAAGTATTTACGTAACTTCGTGATATAAACGTCCATACTCCGAGCCGTAAAATAATCATTCGTCCCCCATATTTCACTCAAAGCTTTATCTCTCAGCAACAGACCGTCCCGGTGCTTATAGAGTAATTCCAGTAAGTGAGCTTCTTTAGGGGTCAATTTCACTACCTCGCCATTTTTAGTAATGGTTCTCAGTTCCGTATTAAAGCTATATTCTCCGATCTGAATAAATTTATTTCTATTCTCTTCCTCTTCATGTTCACAGCGGCTCAGAATGGCTTTGATTTTCAGGATCAGCAACTCGGAATCGAAAGGTTTTACAATATAATCGTCTGCTCCGACCTCATACCCCAATTTCATATCCTCTTTCAGATTTTTCGCCGTAATATACACAAAAGGAACGGCCGGATTAATTTCCCGAATCTTTTTACCCAAGGTAAAACCATCCATTTCCGGCATCATTACATCCAAAAGACAGATATCAAACTTGTCTTTTTTAAATTCTTCCAAACCCTCGTTCCCATTTACGCACAGCGTAACGTCATAATCCGATAACTGAAGATAGGACTTCAATACTGAACCAAAACAGGGATCGTCTTCGACCAATAGTATTTTTTGTGCCATAGATATAATTTTTATATAATTTCGGATTTATTTCGCATTCGGAAAAAATTTCCTTCCTCCAATATCCATTTTTTGTTTAAAATAATATTTCCACCAACGTCCCTTTATTTTTACGGGAAGTAAGCCGGACGGTTCCGTTATGTAATTCCACGATGGATTTCACATAACTCAACCCCAAACCGAAACCCTTCACTTTATGCAAATTTCCGCTGGGGACCCGGTAAAAGCGCTTAAATACTTTTTTCTGGGCTTCTTTGGAAATACCTATTCCGTGATCTCTTACCCCGATAATCCATTTATCTTCCTCCCGTTTCGTATACACCTCTATTTCGGGAACATCTACGGAATATTTGACTGCATTGTCCACCAAATTACATATTACATTCATCATATGCACTTCATCTACTTCCCGAATAAAATTCTTCGCATCCGGATGATAAACCAGTGTACCGCCTGCATCCTGCACCAATAGCATAAAATGCCCGATCGCTTCCCGGATCAGTTCGTTGAGATCCACCTCTTTTTTGCTCAGATGCAATTCTCCCCGGTCTAATTTCGCCTGTTGCAGAATCCGCTCTACGTATTTATTCATCCGTTCATTCTCACTCTTGATCATCGAATTAAACTGCAACAACTGTTCCCGGTCGTTCAGCACCTTTTCTTTCGTTATAGCCGAAGTAGCCAACGAAATCGTAGCGATAGGCGTTTTGAATTCATGCGTCATATTGTTGATGAAATCGTTTTTAATCACCGATAATTTTTGCTGACGCATAATAATCAAAATCGTAATAATAAAAACAAACAACAGTCCAAATATACAAAATCCGGATGCCAAAAACAACCAATCCATATTTTGCAAAATAATCGGTTGCACCGATTTAAAGCTGACCCCCAGATAATAATCTTTTTTTACATAATCGTACTGAAAAAGATCCACATAATAAAAATTTTCCGCTTTTTTATCCCGGACCTTACTCAATACGTCTTTCTTCGTAAGTATTTCATAGGTAAAAGGAATACGGATATCGTAATAGCCTCTCAGATACCCACTGATTAAACTTTCCAGATCTATACTTTCCAGCCGCTTCCGGATCGACACATTTTGAGGATCTTTTTCTTTCACCAACCGGATCATGAAATCTTTTAACTTTTCATTCACCATAGCGTAAAGATTAGCGCTGACAGACGTATCTTCAGGTGTGAATTGAAGAGACTGTAAGGTCTGAATGATAAATTCCTGGTTAGAAACTTTTCCGGCTCCTGAACGGGGCATAGGGGTATTTTGTTCCGACAGATAAGAACGTTCGCCGTTCAGGCGATTGATATCATTATGTATAAAATCGTACAAATAGGAGGAAGCCCATCCGTTCGTCCCCCCTCTTCCGCTGGAAGAAATCAAGTTGTTATAATTCTGGATCTCCCCTAACTGCTGCTGCATTTCCCGGAGATATTTCATATAATTCACCTCTTCTATCCGGTTTACCACCCGATTGAGCACATCATAGACATGAGAAGAAAAACGATACTCCCGCTCGCGAATCGCATATTTAATCCACAACCATTGCACCATAACAACCGCCGTAAAGGCAGTTACCATGAAAACCAGCAATATCCGGATGATGACTTTCTTTATCATAGAGCACGAAACGTAAGCGTAAAAGTAACATTATTTGATATCAAGTCCAAAATTTTAAATGGGACTTCCTGATATTTTAAGAAAAAATATCATTTTACTGGGTTGAGCGCAAAGCGATTCTACCGGAAACGACTCCTCCTCCCCACCTAGAAACAAAAATACAAGCCCCTTTTCAAACGAGGCCCGTTTTACCTCCGGCCGTAAAAATGGGGTACTTAAAAAGTACCCCAAAAAACAACTAAGTAATAAAAACGGGAAAATAAAACCACTTTCATGGTTTATGGCTTATTTCAATTTATCTGACAATATCTTATATACATTACTTTCCTTATCCGGTATGTTCAGTTGCAGGAAAAGCTTTCTTTGCAACTCCAGACTATCCCGAAACTCATCTTCCAGCAAGAATAACGATAATTCATTGCCCGGATTAGCCTCTATCAATCTTTTCGAATATTCCAAGCGATACAGACGGTAATTCTCCTTCTGCCTCACCAATTCTTTCAAGGTTTTTTCTTCTCCCGGACCCGCTTCCTTCCGTTTTTTTAAAAAACGAATTTTCTCTTCTATCTCTTTCAAAGGCTTTACGTACTTTTCATCATATAAAGCTTTGATCAAGCCGTACTGCCTTTCAATTTCCGAACCGGTAATCTCCAAGCTCCCGATGGAATCTGCATCTCCCTGAATGACGGTTCCCCGACGCTCATCGACGATAAACCAGAAATTCCCTTTCCCTTCCAAACTTATTCCCACCTTAGCAGGTAGATTCAAGTTCTTTACCCTCAAATTAAATTTTCCATCCGATACTACCTGCTCCGCCATCAACGAAGTATCGGAACTTCCGGGTATTTCTGTCCATATTCCGACTTTTCCCTTGAAATTTGCAATTTCCCCTTTTATTCTTACATAACGGGGATGACAGGTAACCATACCCAACACCATAATCCATATGCCAATCCCCCAATACTTCATATCCCTGGCCCTTAAAAATAAAAACGGGACACCTCATAATTTTGACAAATATATAAAAAAAACAAAAAAGAAAAAGAAAAAGGACATAAAACTTTCTTTACAATTCGAGCTCATCCAACAAAGAACGTATTTTCCCGGAAGGTCGGGGAGCATTAGAATCGACAATTTTACCGTCCGGATCGATCAATATGAAGCGGGGCACACTGATAATTTTATAATCCCTGTTAAAGGAATTCTCCTTATTTACAATCGCTTGTCTTCCTGCAAACTTATTTTTTTCCAAGGTTTTTTTCCAACTACTTTTTCCCGTCGACCCATCAATGGAAACAGCCAAAAATTTTATATTTCTTTTTTCATATTCTTTTTGCAACAAACCCATATAAGAAAGTTCGGTTTTACAAGGAACACACCAAGTGGCCCACACGGCTAAATACAAATAAGAACCCCGGTATTCGGACAATCCGATCTTTTCTCCTTTCCGGCCTTCCACCCTAAAATCCGGAGCGGGACAACCCGGCAATAATTTTTCCCAGCCTTGTACTACTCTTCGGATCCGGTCGACTTTTCTCGGATTAGAACACTCTCTGTAAAATACCTCCAGCAAATGGTCGGCTCCTTCTATTCCATTATTTTCCCAAATATGCCGGTATACGATTTCCGAAAGCAAAAAATCCCGGATTTGCGGATTGGAAAATTTATCGACGATATAATCCGCCAAACCGTTGGAATAATTCTCTCCGGCATTATAATTCCGGCCTCCCTGGAAATACACGTAATTCAATAAAAATTTCCGGTAATCCTTGGTAAGAAATAACTCATCGTCATTCGGCATAAAAAGATTTAAAAAATCGGTGAAATCTTTCCCGGGACGATAAGAATTTTCTTCGGAATAATGCTTTTGATGTACCGGGTAAACCAACACCCTTTCTGCCACCGAATAACGGATCCTCTTTTTTTCCAGAGCCGTAAAATTTCCATCGAAATTCTTCGCTTCCAGTAGATTGGTCTTCTCCTCGATCAATTCCTTCATCTTGTTCACAAAGTCCGATTCATTCAGACTGAAATAATCATTACTAAAAGAAACGGACATTTCCTGCTCTTTCAGGTAATTGTTTATACCGCCGAGACTTCCTCTGAAATTCAAAGAACCGGAAATATTATTCACATTGACATATACTTCCAAATCTTCGCCCGGCGTCAGATAGATATCGAGAGCTCCGGGAGAGAAAGAGGCAAAGGTTTTATTTATCAGTCTCACCTTTCCGGAAAAGAATCCGTTTTCATCCAAGCGAAAAGAAAAAACACTGTCCCCTACCCACACTGTAGCTATCGAGTCGCCGTTTTCTACTCTTCCGGTAATCACCACAGAATCTTTCCGGGAACAAGAAAAAAGTAAGAGAAGTAAACCAATTATTCCAACTAAATTTTTCATTCACTTTCCCGTTTTTATTACAAACAAATATAAATAAATAGGAAAGAAAAACGTGTTAAAAAAAATATAATAAAAAAGAGACGGTTTTCCCGTCTCTTTTGGTGAAACTTAACAGTTATAAATTACTGTACAATAGTTTTAAAATCTGCGTTTTCGAAGAACTTAGCGAACTCCATATCCGTAGCGGCCAATTTCTTCATAGAAGCATCTTTACGGCAAGCTTCTCTCAAATTGGACATCACCATATTGGAATCGTTATTTCTGGCTCCGATCACAGCTTTCAGGTAAGAAGCCAGTGCACAATTATCTTTACCGGAATCCAGTTTCTTCAAAGCTTCGTTATTATTTCCATTCAGTAAATTAGCCAAAGCCGCATTGACACAGTTGCAGTTACCGAAATACTCTACAGCAGCTTTATAATCTCCTTTTTTAATCGCTACAATACCTTTATTGTAGTTGACTTCGTTGCCCAAACCGGTGGCTGCTCCGAACAATACTTCGGCTTCCTCTATGTTTCCGTTCTTCAAAGCGACTGCGCCCAGATTATTCTTCACCACCTTGTTATTGGCTGACAAAGTATTTGCTTTTTCAAAATCAGCTTTAGCCTGAGCCACTTTACCCATTTCGAATAAAATCATACCCGCATCATTATAACCTCTCCAGTCGTTCGGGTATTCGGATTTCACCGTTTCATAAACAGCCAGTTTATCTCCGTTATTATTAAATAAGGTCGCGGCATACAATAATTCTTCCACGTTCAATGCAGAAGGATTGGATTTTGCCAGATCCTGAATCTGATCATCGCTCTTTCCGATACGTTCAGCATTCACTACGAATCTGGAACGTCTTAATTTCGGCAGAATCTGATCGGCTATCGTAGCATAAGCAGAAGCTATGTTTTTAATTTCCCTTTCTCTTACCTCCGGATCGGAATGCATAGCCAACACGCGTAATATCAATTCTTTATCGCGGATAGTAGAAGCTTCCATCGCTTTCTTAAAACCTTCCCAATCCTCAGCGACTACATATTTTTTGAAGAAATCCAGATCTTTATATTCCTCCATCTTATTTTTCTTCATGTTCTTTTTCAGGAAATTATCGGAAGATCCTTCCCGTTTGTGGGCCAGTTTGTCATTCCATTCGTAAGTACCGTCGGGAGAAGCATAAGATTTGATTTCCACATTCTTTAACTTCATATTTTCATCGGCCTTGGCATCCTTCAGGAATTTTTCCATCGCCTTGATTTCCTCGGATTTTACCTGATTGTTTCTGATTTGAGAAGAATTGATCAGATAATAAATAGCAGCTTCATTCTGTTCCGGCGTAATTCTCTGGAAATTATCGCCGCCTTCGGCAATAGCGGGGGCATTGTTGACTAAAGTTGCGGTAGCAATGATACCTTCAGCTACTTTCACCGGATCAAAATCCACCGATTTAGCCCCTTTGGAAGCCTGAATATTGACCACCAAATCCGAAATTCTCATCGCATTTTCAAAAGGTACTTTACCGGTATAAGAAATCGTTTTTCCTGTTTCATAAGGTACGACCGTATTATTTCCCTGTACATTTTCTCCCTGAAGGGTTTTAGGCTCGAAGGCCGTTTCTCCTCCCTGATATTTCAATACCGGGGTAGCGACTAACGTCACGTTTTTATTGAAATAATTGGCGGGAATGGTAACGTCAATTTTAACATCTACCATAGCTCCTTTTTCTTCCAGCACTTCCGGAGTCACTTTATAAGTTACGTCGCCTGCATTCTTCTTCATTTTATTCAATGGAGAACAGGATACGGCAACCATACCGGCTAAAGCTAAAGTTGCAATTGATCTTAATGTCCTTTTCATAATGATCTCAAATTTATTCTTATTTAATAGGTTTCCATTTGGAATGACAAATGTATAAAAAAATCTCAACATACCTAGCCTGAGGTGAAAATAATACAAAATTAATCAACTTCAATTTTGTACCTTACTAATTTTTCCGCTTTAGCCATGGCCTTTTCCAGATTTTCCACATCGCACCCCCCCGCCATAGCAAAGAAAGGTTGGCCTCCTCCTCCTCCTCTTATTTCCTGAGCAGCGTCCCGGACAATCTGACCGGCATTCAAACCGTATTCTTCCACCAAAGAGTTACTGATCAAGACCGTCAAATAAGGTTTACCTTGACACACTCCGCCTAGAATGGCTATAATCTTATCGAATTCTCCTTTTAACTGGAAAACCAAATCTTTCACCCTGGCCTGAGGTAATTGAGTGATCTTTACAATCAGATTAATATCTTTTACCATAATCCGTTCGTTCTTAATCCCTTCTTTCATAATTCGCAGACTTTCCGCTTCAAACTTTTCAACCTCCTTCTTCAGTCCTTCGTTTTCCTGAACGAGCGAAGTGATGTTTTCCAAAACGTTCTTATTGGATTTGAACATCCGTTCGATTTCTTTCATCAAATCGAAATAATTCACGATGTACTCTTCCGCTTTATCCGCGGTAATGGCTTCGATTCTCCTCACTCCGGCCGATACCGAACTTTCACTGAGAATTTTGAAAAAGCCGATATGTCCCGTGGCATGAACGTGGGTCCCTCCGCACAATTCGATAGAATCTCCGTATTTAATGACCCGTACCAAATCTCCGTACTTTTCACCGAAAACGGCGAGGGCTCCCATTTCCTGAGCTTTAGTCATCGGAACCCCCCGGCTTTCTTCCAAAGGCAGATTCTGACGAATCAACCGGTTCACACAAGCTGCCACCTGATGAAGTTCGGCATCGGTCACTTTCTGAAAGTGAGAAAAATCAAACCGCAGGTATTCATCGCTGACGTAAGATCCCTTCTGCTCCACATGTTTTCCCAACACCTGCCGCAAAGCATAATCCAGCAAATGAGTGGCCGTATGATTATTAGCGATCAGTTCCCGACGGTGTAAATCGACTTTAGCTAAAAAGATAGCTGTCAAATCGGAAGGCAATTGATCGGTCAGGTGAATCGTCAACCCGTTCTCTTTTTTAGTATCCCATATCCGGATTCTCTCTTCACCGGCTATCAATTCCCCTGAATCTCCCACCTGTCCTCCACCTTCCCCATATAACGGAGTGATATTGAATACCAAATGATAATGAGTTTTTCCCTTGACTACCACTTTCCGGTAACGCACGATCTTTACTTCCGCTTCGGTATAATCGTAACCGATAAATTCCTGTCCTTCATCTTCCGCCAATTCGATCCAATCGTCGGTATCTATGACAGAAGCCGAACGCGAACGTTCTTTCTGAGCTTCCAGTTCCGCCTTGAATTCCCGCCGGTTTACCACCAACCCATGCTCCCGCAGTATCAGTTCCGTTAAATCTAAGGGGAAACCATAGGTATCGTACAACTCGAAAGCTACATTTCCCGGCACCGTCAGAAAATCTGCGGCCTTGGTGTTTTCTATAATCCGGTCCAGCAACTTTATACCTTTATCCAGGGTTTTGAGGAAGGCATTTTCTTCCTCCCGGATAACTTTGGTTACCAATTCCTGCTGTGCGCTCAGTTCCGGATAATGTTGTCCCATCACTTCGATCAAAACCGGAAGCAAACGGTACATAAAAGCATTTTTCTGTCCCAGGTAAGTATAGGCATAACGCACGGCCCGTCTGAGTATGCGGCGGATGACGTATCCGGCTTTTACATTGGAAGGCAACTGCCCGTCGGTAATAGAAAAAGCAATGGTACGCAAATGGTCGGCCACCACCCGCATAGCGACATCCGACTCCTCCGCTTCCCCGTATTTTATTCCGCTCAGCCGGGCAATTTCATCGATGAGAGGAGTAAATACGTCTGTATCGTAATTCGAAGTTTTTCCCTGAACAGCCATACACAATCTTTCGAATCCCATACCGGTATCTACATGGCAATTGGGCAGATTTTCCAGGGTCCCGTCGGCTTTGCGGTTGTATTGCATAAATACCAGATTCCAGATTTCGATCACCAGCGGATGGTCTTTATTCACCAGCTCATGCCCCGGCTTCAGTTTACGTTCTTCTTCAGGACGCAGATCGATATGCAATTCGGAACAAGGACCGCAAGGGCCCATATCCCCCATTTCCCAGAAATTATCTTTTTTACTCCCATACAGAATATGATCCTGAGGCAAATAACTCTGCCAGAAACGATAAGCATCCTGATCAGCCTCCAATCCGTCTTCCCGGCTTCCTTCGAAAACCGTAGCATACAACCGATCTTTCTCCAGCTGCATGACTTCCGTCAGAAATTCCCAGGCATAGGCGATGGCGTCTTGCTTGAAATAATCTCCAAACGACCAGTTACCCAACATTTCAAACATCGTATGATGATAAGTATCGTGCCCCACCTCCTCCAAATCGTTATGCTTACCCGAAACCCTCAGGCATTTTTGAGAATCCGCCACCCGTTTACACCGGGTAGTCACGTTTCCCAAAATAATATCCTTAAATTGATTCATGCCGGCATTCGTAAACATAAGGGTCGGATCATCCTTGACTACCATCGGAGCGGAAGGAACGATCACATGAGCTTTACTCGCAAAATAATCGAGAAATTTTTGTCTGATTTCGGCTGACTTCATTTTTATGTATGTTATTGTGTTTATATTCTTTAAAAAAAGTTTTCGAGTCACCAAGTGACCTCACTTTAAGATTGCAAAATTAGATTATTTCTTTAACTTTGCATCGGAAAACTTTAATTTTATATAAACACATGCCCAAAACAGGATATCGATTTAACCCCGAAACACTGTCATACGATAAAATCGAAACCCCTTTCCGCAAAAAAATATGGGGTGTTTTGAAAAAGTTTTTTTCCTCTTTATCTCTGGCCCTTGTCATTTTCTTTTTGATTTCCGCCATCGTGGATTCTCCGAAAGAGAAGGCTTTAAAACGGGAAAATGAAGAAATCTTAGCCCAATATCATTTATTGAACAAGGAAGTCGAAAAACTGGATAAGGTATTGAAAAACCTGGAGGAAAGAGATGATAACATTTACCGGGTTATTTTTGAAACCGAGCCCATAGACTCTTCCATCCGCCGGGCAGGTACGGGAGGTGTCAACAAATACGAATCTCTGAAAAACCTGAGAAATGCGGATCTGATTATCGGAACGAGCCGCAAGCTGGACGAATTGTCGAAAGCCCTTTATATCCAGAGTAAATCTTACGATGATATCGAGAAATTAGCCAAAAACAAAATAGAAATGATCGCCTCTATTCCGGCCATTCTCCCCATCTCCTTAAATAATCCGAGAAACCGGATTTCATCGGCCTTCGGAAACCGGATGCATCCTTTTTACAAAACGATAAAATTCCACGCCGGCATGGATTTCGCTGCGGAAATCGGCACTCCTGTTCATGCAACCGGAGATGGGAAAGTTATAAAAGTGGAAATCGAAAGAGGTTACGGCAAAAGTATCGTCATCGACCATGGTTTCAGCTATACGACACTTTACGGACATCTGGACCGTTATAACGTAAAAAAGGGGCAAAAAGTGAAACGGGGGGATGTCATTGCTTATGTAGGAAATACCGGAGGCCTTTCCACCGGTCCCCATTTGCACTATGAAGTCAGGAAAAACAACATTCCTAAAAATCCGATCAACTATTATTTCAACGATCTGACTCCGGATGAATACGACAATTTAGTGGAGATCGCCAATAACACGGGCCAAAGCATGGATTAACCGTTATTTATCACATCCTTTATCAAAACGGAGGACGCAATGGAACAGGAAAAACAGTCATTAAAAGTATACTACTCCATCGGTGAAGTTGCAGAAATGTTTCAGGTAAACACCTCACTTATCCGGTTCTGGGAAAAAGAATTCGACATCATCAAACCGCATAAGAATAAAAAGGGAAACCGGCAATTCACCAAAACGGATATCGATAATTTTCATTTGATTTTTCACCTGGTAAAAGAAAAAGGGATGACCTTGAAAGGAGCTCAGCTTAAACTCAGTGAAAGCAAAGCGGAAACCGAGGCTCACTTCGAAGTGATCAAACGCCTGAAAGCGGTACGGGAAGAATTAATTCAAATCAAGGCGCAACTATCCTGAATTTCGCCTGAAAACCAAAACGATTTATATAAAAATTATGCAAGTCAAAGAGCTTACCGGCCTCATTGAAGAATACGCTCCGCTCAGTTTGCAGGAAAGTTACGATAACGCCGGACTGATCTGCGGAGAGGGAAATCGGGAAGTCAAAGGCGTACTGCTTTGTACGGATATTACCGAAGAAGTGGTGGACGAGGCAATCGAAGGAGGATACAATCTGATTATTTCCCATCACCCCCTTACTCTGCAAGGATTAAAAAATATACGTCCGGACAATTCCATCAACCGCTGTCTGGTCAAAGCGATAAAACACGACCTGAACCTATATGCAGCTCATACGAACATGGATGCGGTACGGCAGGGGGTCAGCGCTAAAATGGCAGACAAGCTGGGACTCCTCCGGCAACACATTCTCCGGCCGCAAGGAAAACTTTTCAGCCTCATTTTTTATACTCCCGAAACGGAAGCCGGCAAAGTGCGGGAGGCCGTATACCGCTGCGGGGGTGGACATATCGGGAATTACCGGTGTTGTTCGTTCAACAGTTCCGGAACGGGAACGTTTCTGCCGGAAACCGGAACGCATCCTTTTTGCGGGGAAGCCGGGAAACTACATACGGAAAAAGAAATAAAAACCGAAATTACCGTACCCGAACATCTTTTATCCCGAAGCATAGAAGTCATCCGTTCCGTTCATCCCTACGAAGAACCGGTCATCAATGCCGTATGTCTGGAAAATACCTGTCCGGTCACCGGTTTCGGTATCGTCGGAGAACTTCCCCAAGAAGAAGATACAATGAGTTTTCTCCGGCAAATCAAGGAAACCTTCCACTGCGATACGATCCGGTAAACGGCAGTGTGTACGGCGAAAATCACGAAGGTCGCTTTATGTGGAGGAGCCGGAGCTTCCCTGACCCCGGAAGCGATTCGGGCCGCTGCCGATATATACATCTCCGGAGATTTCAAATACCATGATTTTTTTCTGGCAGAAAACCGCATCATTCTTGCGGATATCGGCCATTACGAAAGCGAGCAATATACAAAAGAGATTTTTTATGAGTTAGTTACAAAAAAAATATCTAAATTTGCGGTTCAGTTTTCTAAGGTGAATACAAATCCGATAAATTATTTATAAATATATGGCAACCAACAACACCGAAAATCAGCAAGAACTGACAGTAGAAGAAAAATTGCAGCACTTGTATGAATTACAACGTATTGATACGGAAATTGATAAAATCAGAACGCTAAGAGGCGAACTTCCGTTGGAGGTACAGGACCTGGAAGACGAGCTCGCCGGTCTGGAAACCCGTCTGGAAAATCTCAAAACGGAAATTACCGAAGCAGAAAAAAGCGTTTCTCAGAAAAAACAGGAAATTACAAAATCAGAAGAACTGATTAAAAAATATAGCGATCAACTGGATAATGTCCGGAACAATCGGGAATACGATGCTTTGAGTAAAGAAATCGAATTCCAGAAATTGGAGATCGAACTTCAGCAGAAAAGGATCCGCGAAGCCGTGAAGACCAAAAGCGAAAAAGAAGAAACGTTGGAAATTTCTTCCCGCCAATACGACGAAAAAAAGGCCGATCTGGAAGCCAAAAAAACCGAATTGGACGATATTATCGCCGAAACGCATAAAGATGAAGAAGAACTGATCAAAAAGTCGGAACAGCTTTCCAGAAACATAGAAGAACGTTTACTGACGGCTTATAAAAGAATCCGGGCCAACGCCCGTAACGGATTAGCCGTCGTCACCGTCGACCGGGATGCCTGCGGCGGTTGTTTCAACAACATTCCCCCTCAGCGGCAATTGGATATCCGTTCCCGGAAAAAAATTATCGTCTGTGAATATTGTGGTCGTATCCTGATCGATAAATACATTTGTGACTACGACGGAAGCATGCAGAAAGCCGACCTGGAAGCAGCGATGGAGGCTCAAAAGAAAAAAGGAAGAAGACTTAAAAAGTCTGAAGAATAATAAAAGGCTGCTTCGGCAGCTTTTTTAATGACAAAAGTTGAGAAAAAAGGGGGTATAACGGAACCAACCCTCCGATTTTCAAACATTTACTTTCAAATTACAAAAAATGATTGCAACGAATTACAATCCGAAAGAAAACGAAGAAAAATGGTATCGGTACTGGATGGAACATAAATTTTTCCATTCGGAAGTGGATCACAGCAGAGAACCTTACTGCATCGTCATTCCGCCTCCCAACGTCACCGGTGTGCTCCACATGGGGCACATGCTCAACAATACCATACAGGACGCTCTGATTCGCCGGGCTCGTCTTCAGGGGAAAAATGCTTGTTGGGTCCCGGGAACCGATCATGCCTCTATTTCTACGGAAGCGAAAGTCGTGGCAAAATTGAAAAGCGAAGGAATAAGCAAAAAGGACATCAGCCGGGAAGAGTTTCTGGCATACGCCTGGGACTGGACCCACAAATACGGGGGTATTATTTTACAGCAGCTAAAGCGTCTGGGAGCTTCCTGCGATTGGGACCGCACTTGCTTCACCATGGATGAAGCCCGCTCCAAAAGCGTAATTAAAGTTTTCGTGGATCTCTATAACAAAGGATATATCTACAAAGGAGTACGTATGGTAAATTGGGATCCCGCCGCTCAAACGGCCCTATCCGATGAAGAGGTGATCTACAAAGAAGAAAAAAGCAAACTCTATTACCTGAGGTATAAAATTGTAGGAGAAGAAGAGTATATCACAATTGCCACGACCCGGCCGGAGACCATATTGGGAGATACAGCCGTTTGCGTCAATCCCCGGGATCCCCGCTTCACCCGCCTGAGCGGTAAAAAATGCATCGTGCCTCTGGTTAACCGGGAAATCCCGATTATCCAGGACGAATATGTAGATATGGAATTCGGAACGGGCGCCCTGAAAATTACACCTGCCCACGATGTGAACGACTACGAGATCGGTTATAAGCATCAGTTGGAGACGATCGATATTTTTAACGACGACGGAACCCTGAGCGAATCCGCTCAGCTTTTTATCGGACGCGACCGTTTCGACGTCCGCCGGGAAATTATCCCTGAACTCGAAAAAGCCGGTAACCTGGTCAAAATCGAAGATTACGACAATAAAGTAGGATATTCCGAACGGACCCATGTAGTGATCGAACCCAAGCTCTCCATGCAATGGTTCGTGAAAATGAAAGAATTGGCCCAACCGGCCCTGGAAGCCGTTATGAATGACGAAATCGTCCTCATTCCCGCCAAATACAAAAATACGTACCGGCATTGGATGGAAAACGTGAAGGATTGGTGTATCAGCCGGCAACTATGGTGGGGACACCGTATTCCGGTATATTATCTGCCGAACAGTACTGAGTATGTGGTAGCCGAAACTGTGGAAGAAGCCGTAAAACGCGTGAAAGAAAAATTCGGTAAAGAAATTGCAGCCGAACATTTACGACAGGATGAAGATTGCCTGGATACCTGGTTTTCTTCCTGGTTATGGCCCATTTCGGTTTTTGACGGCATCAACCGTCCTGACAATGAAGACATCCGGTACTACTATCCGACTAACGACCTGATCTCCGCACCGGATATACTGTTCTTCTGGATTGCCCGTATGATTATCGCCGGATACGAATACCGGAAGCAAAAACCGTTTACGAATGTATATCTTACCGGTATCGTCCGGGACAAATTGCACCGGAAAATGTCCAAATCTTTAGGAAATTCACCGGACCCTCTGGAACTCATCGATAAATACGGTGCAGACGGAGTGCGGGTAGGAATGCTCCTCTGTTCTCCCGCAGGGGGCGATTTGCTGTTCGATGAAAGCCTGCTGGAACAGGGACGGAATTTTACCACCAAAATGTGGAACGCTTTTCGTCTCGTAAAATCCTGGAAAGTAGCCGATACAGAACAACCTTTACATTCCCGCCTGGCTTTAGAATGGTTTGAAAACGCCCTGCATAAAACCGAAGAAACCCTGAATACCCAATTCGGACAATACCGGCTTTCCGAAGCCCTGATGACCGTATATACCGGCTTCCGGGACGAATTTTCTTCCTGGCTGCTGGAAATTATCAAACCGGGATACGAACAGCCGATTGACCGGCTTACCTATGAGAAAACCGTCAGCCTCTTCGAACAATTGTTGCAATTGCTCCATCCCTTTATGCCTTTCATTACGGAAGAAATCTGGCATAATCTTAAAGAACGTCAGGAAGGGGAAAGCATCATGGTATCGCTGCTGCCGGGAAATACCACCTATGAGGCCGCCCTGTTAAAAGATTTCGAATATGTGAAAGAAATTATCGTCGGGATACGGAACATCCGGAAACAGAATACGATAGCTTTCAAAGAACCGTTGGAATTAAAAATCAAGAAAAACAACCGTTATCCCGCCGCCTTCGAAAGCATCATTTGCAAAATGGGTAATATCTCGTCCGTAGAAAAAACGGACGAACCAGTCAAGGGAGCCTGGAGTTTTATTACCGACACCGTGGAATATTTTATTCCTGCCACAGGACAGGTAGATACCCACGAACTGAAAGCCAAACTGCTGGAAGAATTGAAATACACCGAAGGTTTTCTCAAATCCGTTCTGGCAAAACTCTGTAACGAACGTTTCGTAAAAGGCGCACCCGGGCAAGTGGTCGCAAACGAACGTAAAAAACAATCGGATGCCGAAGCAAAAATCAAAGCAATCCAATCCCAGCTCGCCGAACTAAAATAAGCGACAGGAATCTCAGAAAATAAAGTCGTGCCTTGGCCGAGTGCACCCCAAAAGTTTTATATCCAACTTGATGGGTACACTTCAATGGGGTACGGCTTTTTTTAATAATCCCGGCCCACCGGAAAAAGGGAAGCACAACAGCCTACCTCCGCCCCCCCATGAATGCCCCTTCCGTAACGACGATAGGAAACCCCTAACTCCCTTCTAGGGCCCCGTGGAACCTTTAACAGGGATTCTCCCTCCGCCAAGGGGAGAATATATCGCTTTCCGAAACAACTCCTTTTTTAACGAGTAAAAATTACATTTTTCATGCCTTCTTTTGCATTTTCCAATTTATCAACTAAATTTGTAGTTAATATTAAAAGTATACCGATGAAAACACATTTCCTCCTTTTGGCGGCTTTATTTTGGGTTGTGACCCATTCTTCCTGCCGTGACCAATCCCCCTCAAGCTCTGCTGCTGCCGTCATTCCAACGGATACTCTTGAAAAATACGAAATTCCCGTAAAATACCTGGGGGGACATTTATACCTTCCGACAAGCATCAATGATTCCGTCAAAGGAAATTTTTTATTTGATACCGGAGCCGACGGATTGTGTATAGATACGCTTTTCCTGTTCCGGAGCCCCTTATCCGTCCGTAAGTTTTATCACGCTTACGTGGGCGGAGTGGGAACAGGTGCACAAAAAGTAAAGCAAATTTTGGATCCTTATACTTGCCGGGCGGGACATATCACTCTAAAACCGGACTTTACAGTCACGCTTCAGCTGAAACCCCTGTTAGGAAGATATGCCGACGGGATATTAGGGATAAATTTCGCTAAAGATTCCGCTCTTTACATCGATTATGAAAAGGAGAAAATAAAAATTACCCGTTTCGATACCACCGTTGCCCAAGGATATGAAAAACTTCCTCTGCTTTGTCGGGGAAATCGGGTGTATACGGAAGCCCAAGTCGACATACAAGGGCATAAAATCAAAGGCCTGTTTTTACTGGATCTGGGAGCAGGCAGTTCGATTCTCACCAGCCAATGTGCCCGTCAGAATAAGTTGGAGGAGAGACTGCACTTTCAAATAAAATCGTATACGAATCAGGGAGGAATAGGAGGCGAGTCTTCTTCCTGTTCTTTCAGAGCCGATACCTTCCGCTTAGGGAATTTTAAACTTACGGCGCCTATACTGCGTTATTCACACGACAAAAAAGGAGCCCTTTCTTATAGGGATTATATCGGACTGCTGGGAAACGATATATTGGAACAGTTCGATGTCATACTCGATTTTCCGGACAGTAGCCTCTATTTGCGGCCGAATAAAAAGTACAACCGGAAGCAAACATTTTCCTCTACCGGATTCGCTTATGTAGATCGGACCGATATCTGCGAGGGATGGATTATCCGGGCTTTATACGAAAACCTGCCTGCCGAAAAAGCCGGATTGAAAATCGGGGACATCATACTGGCCATCAACGGAATACAAGTAAAAAACATCCCCTTTGAAGAACAGGAGCGGTTTTGGGAAAACCTGGATACCCCCTATCTCCTGACGGTCCAGCGGAACGATCAGAGGCGTTCGGTAAAAATCGAACTAAAAATCGACCCAGTAGAATTTTCGGAATAATGCCCGTCGGATAGTTATACGCAGATTTTTCCGGTTTTTGCTGAATGGAAACCGGAAAACACCTTTTATTCCTTCAAGGCCTTCTCGATTACCGAAATCAATTTCCGGAATCCCTCTTCACTATATCCTTCTTCCATAAAAATAATTTTTCCCTGTTGGTCGATCACAAAATTCCGGGGAATAGAGGCGGTGGCAAACAAGGCATAAATAGAGCGGTCCGTATCCATGCCCATAGGGAAAGTATGCCCGGTCTGTTTCCGGAACGCCTGGATTTTTTCATACGTATCCTGACGGGAAATGGGCAGGAATACGAATTCTTTTCCTTTAAACCGGTCAATCACGTCCTTTTGCACCCGGGATAATTCCTGACGACAGGGAGGGCACCAAGTCGCCCAGAAGTTCAACAAAACGACTTTCCCCCGCAAATCTTTCACATCTATCGTCTGCCCGTCGAACATTTTTACTTTGAAATCCGGCACTTCCTGTCCGATTTTCACTAACGTTTCACTTTTTTGAGCCGACAATAACCCGCAGCTTAAAAAACAGAACATCAAAAACAACAGCTTTTTCATAGTATTTAATTTTCAATTTGACAACTCCCAACCGTAAATTTCCTGCTTTTCCCTCTACCGGGAAAAAAACAGTCAGGCAGAGACGGTCAGCCTTCCAACCCCTAAAATTACTATTTTTACACCGATAACCATAACCTGGCGTCCATTAATTCCTCTTTTGGTATTTATACCCGGGTAAAACCGGGAAACCCGGCTCTCACCCGGGAGCGAAAGGTTTGTCCGCTACGGGGTTTCGTTTTAAGTATTTTCTCTATTTTTAAGTCCCGTACGCATTATATTTGTAAATTTGTCATTCAAAACCCTGAAAAATGAAATACGGCCTGAACGATAAACCGGCTTTTTTTCCGATGCTGATGTACGGTCTCCAATGGTGGGCCGTTTCCATCCCTTGTGTAATCATTATGGGCCTCCTGGTCGCCCGTTTGCATTATACCGGCGAGGGAGAACAAATCTTCTATATGCAAAAACTGTTCGGCTTGATGGGAATCGCTTTGATCGTACAGGTACTCTGGGGACACCGTTTACCCTTGATCATCGGACCGGCATCGGTATTGCTGATCGGAATTTTATCGACTTTATCGGCAGGTACGGCTGCTATCTATACGGCTGTGATGGTCTGCGGTTCGCTTTTAGCTTTCCTGGCTTTTGGCGGATTCTTATCCCGCCTGCAGGCTCTTTTTACTTCCCGCATCATTATCGTCATCCTTTGTCTGATCGCTTTTACTTTGTCTCCGGTCATCCTCCGGCTCATATTCGGACAAAACGGGCCCGTTTTATTTCGTTTGTTTTTTGCACTCCTACTGACCTTTGCGATGATATTGGCGAATAAGTTATTACCCGGGATATGGAAATCCCTGATTGTGTTAGTTGCTATCCTCGGGGGAAGCCTCCTTTACTATGTCATAACCGGATTTCCTTCAACAGAACCGCTCCTGACCCCCACGGAAGAAGGGCGGTTATTCTGGAACTGGCCCTGGGATTTCGACATCGGGACTATTCTTTCTTTCTTCTTTTGTTTCATCGCTTTACTCGTCAACGAATTGGGGTCTATTCAAGCGGTAGGACAAATGCTCCAGGCCGACCGCCTGCCTGAGCGGACGGGACGGGGAGTGGGTATGGCCGGACTGGCCAATGTCTTGTCGGGCGCACTGGGCATCATCGGCCCGGTGGATTATTCCATGAGTCCCGGCATAATAGCCGCCACAGGCTGCGCCTCCCGGTATACGCTTATTCCCGCAGGAATCGGATTATTTCTCTGTACCTTTTTCCCCGGTTTTATCCAACTGTTGAACAGTATTCCCGGAATCGTAATGGGAGCGGTACTCCTCTACCTGATGTCTTCCCAACTTTCTGCCGGCTTCCAAATGCTGACGCGAGGAAAAGCCGTAGCCGATTTCGACAGTGGAATCGTCATCGGTTTCCCGTTGATGACGGCCCTGCTCATTTCTTTCGCTCCGGAAGAAACTTTACAACAAATTCCTTCATTCATTCGCCCCATTATCGGAAACGGCTTTGTAATGGGAGTGGTTTCCGTCCTCGTGCTGGAACACCTGGTTTTTCCTCAAAAAAGAAAACCCTGAATCTCCGGTCTCCTTCTCCTCCCCCGGTTATCAGGCGAACCCGAACATACGGCCGGTAAACCGAACCGCCGCTTATATCTCCCATATTTTCCACAGACATTTTTCCAGATCGACACAACCGTTCTTTTTAAACGATACTCCCTCTTCCAACAAGAGTTCCCGTTGTTCCCTCCAGCCGGACACCAAACGTCCCTGTCCATTCACTACCCGATGGCAAGGGAGATGGACCGTTTCCGGAACTTCCGCCACAGCCCGCCCGGCGAGGCGGGCATGCCGGGGCCGGCCGGCCAAACGGGCCAGCCAACCGTAAGTACACACTTTCCCCGCCGGTATCTGCCCGACGATATCATAAATATCCGCATAAAAGTTTTTCCGGTCCGTTTTCATTTTTACCCGATTCCAATCGACACAAATTTAAAAAGATTACCTCATAATCCGAAAATTCCAGCCGTTTGATTCCGGTTGCCGGACTACCCCCAAACGATTAAAACTTCCCGGAGAAATTGGAATACCAAACCAGAAAGTATATCTTTACTTCCTCAATAAAAATAAATTATGGCCACCTGTTATTACCACGGACCGATCGGACTTTATTGTCTGGAGGAAAGAAACCAGGTACTTACCCGCCTCTGGCTGGGAGACCGGCTGAACCGGGACCTCCTGCAAACCGAAGAAACGGCTCTTTTACGAGAAGCACACCGGCAATTGGAAGCCTATTTCGCAGGAAAACTGAAAGAATTCTCCCTGCCGCTTGCTCCCGCCGGAACCCCTTTTCAATTGAAAATCTGGAAACTAGTGCAAGACATCCCCTATGGAGAAACCCTTACCTACGGACAACTTGCACAACGGAGCGGAAATAAAAACGCTTGCCGGGCCGTAGGAATGGCCAATAGCCGGAATCCGCTTCCGATATTCATACCCTGTCACCGGGTGCTGGGAAGCCACGGTAAACTGACCGGATACACCGGAGGGCTCGACATCAAGTGTAAATTATTGAACATCGAACAAGCCGGCCTATTCACCTGTAAAACAGCCCTTCCCGTTTAATTTTTGCGGGTCAAAGGCATTTGCTGGGAAAGGCGCAGACAACTGACCACTGCGGCCACCAAAGCAAAAACGGCCCCCACCCATAAACTGACGGTGGTATTTTTTCCGTGAGGCGCTAAATTAAACAACAAGGCCACCAAAGTAGCACCCAACGTTTGCCCCAGCAAACGGGCCGTGCCTATCATTCCACTAGCTCCACCACTCCGGGCCGCCGGGGCCGAAGAAATAATCGTGCTGTTATTAGGCGTTTGAAATAATCCGAAACCTATGCCGCACAACCCCATCCTCCAGATAATATCGATAGCGGAAGGTGAAGAAGGCAAAGCCGTCAAGAAATACAGCCCCGCTGCAAAGACGAGCATACCTGCACAACCCAGAATTCCGGCATGCACACGTTCCACCAGATAACCGGCCAGAGGGGCGGTAAACAAGGTAGCCACCGGCCAGGGAGTCAGCAACAAGCCCGTAGCCACATCCGAAAATCCCAATACATTCTGAAAAAAGAAAGGTAAAGAAACCAATGCCAGCATCTGAGCCGTAAAAGAGCAAAGAGAAGTGCCTACCGAAAGAGCAAATATCGGTATTTTCATCAGATCGACCGGCAAAAGAGGAGCTTCCCGGTGCAGTTGACGGCGAATATAAAAAGTACCTACGATCCCCAACAGGAGTAACTGTAACACCAGATATTCTATTTTTTCATGGTGGGCAAATCCCTCCATGGAATAAATCAGCAAACCGAAAGTAAAGGCATTGGCCACACAGCTGATCTTATCGAATTTCCGGTAGCTCCGTATTTCTTTTTTAGGTAAAAAAATCATTCCCATCACCCAAGCCGCCAATCCCAAGGGAATATTAATCGCAAACAACCAATGCCAAGACCCCAACGAAAGAATCGCTCCAGCCACGGAAGGGCCGGCAACTGCTGATACGGCGACTACCATCGCGTTAATACCCATTCCCCTACCCAGGTATTTACGCGGATAAAGCGTCCTCAACTGGGCCGTATTCACACTGGTAATGGCCGAAGCCCCAAAACCCTGTAAAACCCGTGCCACCGTGAGCGTCCAGAAAGAAGTAGCCAAAGCGCATACCAGAGAAGTAACGCAAAATAAAGCCACTCCGGAGAGAAAAACCCTTCGGTAACCGTAAATATCTCCCAAAGAAGAAAAAGAAAGTAAAGAAACGGTAATAGCCAATTGATAGGCATTGACCACCCAAATGGTCAAGGAGGGAGAAGTACCGAACTCGCGGGAAAGAGTAGGCAAAGCCACATTTACAATATTAGCGTCCAGCACCGACATAATCAATGCCAGGGAAGCCGCTGCCACCGCCCAAATCCTTCGCGGCAGCGGTAAACCCTCGGTTTCTTCACCGAAAGATGGTATATCCGTTCTCATACTTTCCTCCTCCATAGAACTTTCTGTATGCCTCCAAACGTCTTCCCCATACCCCTACTTCCACCGGCATCCTTCCTTTTTCAGGCATTCGCAGCCGCAACGATATTCGCTTCCATCTTCGCCAATACATCCAGCAGGACTTGCTGCTCTTCCGAAGAAATCCCCTGTAAGCTGATGGCTGCCGATTCTTCCCAAAGCCGGAAAATATCCTCCCGAATAGCTTCCCCCGCGGGTAAAACATAGATTTTACAACTCCGGCTATCCTGAGGATTTTTTCGCTTCTCCACATACCCCTGACGCACTAACTTTTCCACAATCCGGGTTACATTGGCAAAATCTTTCCGGGTCTTTCCCACCAGTTCCCCCAGCGTTTGCCCGTCTTTCTCCCACAAGTAATACAATACCACCCATTGCTCGGGAGTAATATCCATTCCTCTCTCCGCTATCAACCTGAATATCTGTCGTTTTAAAAGTCTGGCGAGAGTAGCCACCCGATGATTGACGGTCGTGTCCAGATTATATTTCATGATTTATTCTCTTTTTCACCCGATTCCAGGCCGGGGTGTCCTTCAAACAACAGGACTCCATCGTTTCATACATCTCCCGGAACCGGGAATACGGTATGCCGAAACTCAAAATATCCTCCTCTACCCACAAACGCACGGAAGGATCGAAAAGACCCAGAAAATTACGCTTGCCACCTTTACCATTCTCAACCAAAACCTGAGATACAACAGCACTGCAACCGGAACCAAAAAGCACCGAAACCGCATCCCGCTCATTGGTATCGAAGAAGGTCCAGGCGACCAAATCCGTCAAAATATCTTTCCTCCCCGGCAACCGATACTCTCTCCGTCTAAAGTTAACGCTTCTCCCTCCCGCACCCGGTTCAGTTCCCGGAGAAAACACCCGCTGCTTTTTACAGGCGCAGGTTCCGGAGAAGAGTCATACCAGAAAACCAGTGGAAGCTCCGCTTCTCCGAAAAACTTCCGGTAATTCCGAATAAAATAATTTACATCCATCAATTCCTTATATTTGTCATGACAAATATATACACATTCGGGGAACTATCAAATTTTTTCCTTTATTTTCCGTAGGATGTTCCCGGATTTTCCCTTGTTCTCATTTTTTTACTTTTTAGTTTTACAATACCATCTGGATCACAACCTTTTACGTATAAGACTTACAATGTAAAATATCAGGAAAGTAGCCGGTAAACTTTTCCTTTTTATTACCTTTCCCACCTAATTTTAATTCCCGATTTGTATGAAACCGATCCTTTTTATTGCTGCCGGCCTGAGTATGCTGTTGGTATATACCCTGCCTGTTTCCGCTCAAAGTAAATTTCACGTTCACCTGGATTATCATTATTCCCTGGGATGGTCGGAAACCGGTTACAACGGGCAGACCCTTTACAGAAACAACTGGAAGATGCACGGAAATTCATTGCGCCTTTCTGCTCTGTACACCTTTGCTCCCGCCTGGGAGGCCGGTTTAGGTATGGGAGCCGACCGGTATGAAGAACCCGGCTACAATACATTTCCGCTTTTCGCCGTTTTACACTGCGCTCCTTTGAAAAAACACCGACCTCTTTACTCTTACACGGATATCGGCTATGCCCTGAAAACAGGAAATTCCACGCCGGGCCTCACCTGGAACATCGGGTTCGGTTATAAGTTGATGCTTAAAAAGCATTTCGGATTCAATTTCCAATTCGGTTATAACCTGAAACAATTCAAGAAGGATCATCTTCCGTCGGAAAACGGAAAACATTTTCAACGGAACTCACTGTCTTTCGGAGCAGGAATCATCTTATAAACCGGAAAACGGAAAATCTTATGCCGACTTCCCTGCACGGAAGAAATCACCTACTTCTACCGTAGAGTTTTTCGAAAATACAGGAAAACCCACCCGCCGGACTTGCTTTCGGTCCGTTGCGGCAGGTTTCCCTGTGGGCCCATCAGAAGTTGTCATCCATCTGATTCATCAGGTTATTGTCCTCCTGCGCTCGTTGATTTTTAGTTCGGGAAGCTTTCATATTTCCAAAACTATACGTGAGGGTAAATCCCACCGTACGCCCCATCCGCCAATTGGAAGCATATTGCACAAAGCCCTGGCCGGAAGTTTCGGTTTTCCACTTCCGGGAATTTAAAATATCCCTGGCATTGACACTCAGGCTCAATTTACGATCCAGGAAAGATTTGCGGATACCGGCATCCAGCGAATAATTCGCTTTCCGGTATCCCTGGGCGATGAGTTGCCTGGCATTATAGTTCCCCGTTACTTGCAACGAAAAAGAAGCAGGTAAAAGCAAATTGGCGATCATACGGGCGTTCCAGGAAAAATCCTCGTTCGACTCTCCGGTAACCGGCTGGGTTGCTCCTTCCGGCAAATAAGAAAATCCATCCAGTTTGCTGTAAAACAAATTTACCGTAGTTGTCAAATCCAACCGGCGTCCGAAATTGTTTTTAATGACGAGTTCTGCTCCGGCCGATTGGGTTTTTGCGACATTTTCGTAGGTGCTCATCAGAATATCCTCTTTCAGATAGCTGATCCGTTGGATGACATCATCGGTATTACGGTAGTAAGCCGAAAGAGAAACCATATGTGCATCCCAGTTCTTGATGTAGTTCAATTCGAACGCATTGGAATACTGAGGTGACAAATACGGATTACCGAAAGAAATATTGGTGGAATCCGTCACATTCATAAACGGATTTAACTGGCGTCCCCAGGGCCGGGAAATACGACGGGTATAATTTAACTGTATTTCGTTCCCCGACGGCAAAGCATAAGATAAAAAGACACTGGGGAAAAGGCTGAAATAATCCTCCTGATGGGGAGACACGTCACCTTCTGTTTGTCCATACCCCAGGGATTTGGTGTCGATGCGGGAATATTCTCCCCTCAGGCCTCCCTGAAACCCGAAATTCCCGATCCTTCCGGAATAGGTGACATAAGCGGCGTGGATGTCCTGATCATAGAGAAAATTATTGTACAATTGCTCATCCGGTACCGCCGCTTCTTCCGTTTCCCCGGCATAGGTTTCTACCGGACTTTTCTGGCGGGAAAAGCTGCCTTTATATCCGGCTTCGAGCTTGCTGTTTTTCGAAAATTCATTGACATAATCCGCCTGAATTTCCCAATCATGAGAACGGACATCGTTTTTCTGGCGCTGGTAGGAAGAAGTTTCCCTCCCTTCTCCGAACAGCGAATATTGATTATATATATTCGTTCCGTCCATATTCCAGGTATTCCAGGAGGCCACGATATCCAGATTGCTTTTCTCGCTGAAATCATGTTTATAGCCGAAATCGATATTTCCCCCTTTCATGGAATTATCGGAATCCGTCAAACGCCGGCTACTGAGAAAAGAGCCCGGCACATTACTTTCATAGTACATACGGGTATTTTGTTTTCTATCGCCGAACATGCCGAATGCTCCGATATTGAGATGATCCTGTTTGGTGAGGTGATAGGTCAACCCTGTCCGGATAAATACCGGACCGCCGTGTCCGTCGTTATCGGATTTCTGATTCAGGTAGGACACCGCATTCCCCGCCTCATCCGTATTGGTCCGGTTGGAATACCCTCCCCCTTCCGACTTCCGTTTCCGATAGCCCACATTGGCATAAGCCTCTATTTTTCCACTGCTGTAATTGATATTTCCGGAAGCGTTCCAACCGCCCCGGGTATCTACACCTCCCTGTACACTTCCATAATACCCCGCTTTCCGGTCTTGCTTCAAAATAATATTGATAATACCCGCGGTTCCTTCCGGACTGTATTTGGCGGAAGGGTTCGTAATGACTTCGATACGCTCTATACTCTCCGCCGGCATCTGCTCCAGAATCTGAGCCCGGTTATCGGCCGTCAGTCCGGAAGCTCTTCCGTTTATCCAGATCGTTACGCTCGTACTTCCCCTCAAAGACACCTCCCCTTCATTGTCTACTTCCACCGAAGGTATATTCGTCAGTACGTCGCTGGCCGATCCCCCGGTAGAAGAAATATTCTGATCCACGTTAAATACCCTCTTATCGATTTCGAATTTCATCTGGGAACGCTGTCCCAACACTTTTACTTCTCCTAAGGTTTCCGTATCTTCTTCTAAGGGAATGGTCCGCAAGTTCACCGAAGGCTTCTCTTTGGACAGTGTAAAGCTCTTTTCTACGTTCCGGTAACCCACAAAGGAAAGATTGACCGTATAGGTACCGTACCCTAATTTGGTAAACGTAAAGGTGCCGGTCTCATCCGTCACCACCCCCGTCAAAGGAACGGTCTCGCCCGATTTTCTTACCGCCACATTGACAAAATCCATCGGCTCTTTCGTCTTAGCATCGATTACTTTTCCCCGAACTGTCCCCGGGGCTACAGGCTCCGTAGCCCACCCCGGAATCATCCATACTGCCAGTAAAACAGTCCACATTAATTTTTTCACTTTCATAATTACTTTATACTCTTTATACGATTTTTCTGTTTCTTTTCCCACCTTCTTTTCCGGAATTTTCAGGATGGAAAACCAAGACACCTAATGGACTGTTTTTATCTGTAAAGGTTTACCAACAATAACATCGCCTGACATCTTTTATACTCTGTTGACATCACAGGGGTAAAACTTAGAACTTTGTTAAATTTCTCACCCGGATAAGTCGGGAATAAAAACCGGAAAAAGAAAAATTCCGGCTAAAAGAATCCTTCCTCCCAAAAGGAGAAAAAGAAAACTGCATTGCTGCTATGCGCAGAAAAAGAGGTCCGTCTCCCTCTCTTCCCCGGGGAGGAGATGTGAACGGGGAAGCAAGTAAAAACGAGTGGGACAAAAAATGGTGCTCAGGTATACATCTTTACCTCATCCCAAGCGGCGGCACCTTGTCCTCCGGTCATCCATTCGAGCGCCCTTTGCCTTTCCAGGACGACGGCCACATCCAATAAAGCGGGAACTTCTTTTCCGCAACTGCGGGCAGCTATACAAGCCCGGCTATAACACCGGTATACATCGGCCGTATCGAGAAGCTCTGTATGCTCCCGCGGAAAACCTTCCGCCAATAAACCGTCCAACCCGGCATATTGCCAGAAAAGAGCGGCAAAAACCGGAATATCCGAAATCTCCGAAGGATAAGGAAGCTCTTCAACGATTCCGGCTGCCCACAAGCACAAAGCACAGCATTCATACCGCCATACAAATTGAATATTCCGAATCGTTTCCGGTTCAGCATCCTCGATATAAGCCGTTTCCGCCGGAGAAAAATAAGAACGTACTCCATATAATTCGTCCAAACGGTCCACATAACTCAAAGCCTCCTGCCGGTCCGGTTTCTCGGACAATAAAATTTCGGCATATAAAGCCACCGCAAACGATGCGATGGCCCGCTTTACCAGCTCTTCACGTCCTCTCCACCGAATTTCTTCTTCCCGGATCTCTTCTACCGTACCCTCCACATAAGGAATTTTCCGTTCTTTCAAAAAAGCAACCGAACATTCCCGGCGTTTTTTACCGGCCTGATTTTCTCCGGCCTTCCCCCCAGGTGCAGCAACCGCCGATACGGAGCCTTCCGCCTCCTTCCTTACTCCGGGCGAAAATACCAGCTCTCTTCTCCCCGTGTAGATACAGAGGTCCGGATAAAGTAAAAAACCGTTCACTTCCCGAGCCACATCAAATAACGTATTGAGCAGATAACGGCTACGATCGTCATTTCCATCCGTCTCGAAAACAATACCGGTTACACCATCAAAACTTCCGATCTGCCGGAGCAGATTCTCTTTCATAACTTCCTCCGCAACCGGGACCGTGGAAAAATAATCCGCCATCCCCCGCAGGTGCATCTCCACAAAAGCCGCTTCTTGTTTCACATGCGACAAACTGAAAATCATGCGAGAATCATCCTGAAGAATCAATGTAGTATGTTTTCCTGCTGTAGTAACCGATTTCGTTACCGCCCAAAAACAATTCCGTATGGCCAGCCGGATGCGGTCCGGATCAGCTCCGGCCGTATATAAAGTAAGTTTCGCCTTTTTCATTTTTTTCTTTTTACCTCTCCCGACCCAAAGATCGGGAAGGCCGAAGATACGTCCTTTATTCGGTTTCAGCAAACTTCCTTTTCGCTAAATAAATCCTGATCCAGGTCAGGAACTTGATCTCCCCGGCTGCCTTCCCTGTTCCGGCCCGACACCGTATACCAGAGAATAAAATCGATAAAAAAGGCGTTTCCGCTCCCTTTTCCATAAAAAAAGAGAGCGGCTTTCCGGCCGTCTCCTTTTTATAGATTTTTTGTTTTCGGATAACGGAAAAGATTAACATTCACATATTTCTGCTACATAGCCGGCATCCGTAAAAATAGTTTGGATAAGGGCCACATCCCCGTCTTCATCCATCACAACGGTCAAAAGACTGTCCGGATCGTCCAGATCGATCATCCAGGCTTCGATGATGTCGGTATCGTTCAACTGTGGCTGAACTTTATCCACACAATCTTTGCATTTCAGATTCGTTTTGTATTTGACGGTTTTTGTTTTTCCCTTACTCTGATTTTTTCCTCCGGTATGCTTACCGCCTTTTTGCTGGCTTTCCGCTTGCTCAGCTGATCCGCCCTGACCGGTTTGTTCGCCCTTTTTGTCTTTCATTCCCTCTGTCTCCTGAGAGTTACCGTTTGTGGACTGAGCCGCAGCGCCGGTTTTCTCCTTATTTTCCTGGCCGGACTTTTCGGATTCTTCCCTTTCGGAACTCATCTGGTCGGCTTGCCTGTCTTTCCCCTTACTACCGGATTGAGAAGAACGGGTGTCGGAATCACTCTTATTTCCGGTCTTTTTTTCTTCTGCAGCAGAATTTTCCTGACTCTTGTTTTGACTATTCATAATTTAAAGATTTAAAAGTTACATACCCTATCAACGGCCGCGGCGCCATAAAGTTACGTAATACACTGTAAATTAACAGAATATAATTGGTTTTAACCCCCGATATAAATCCCGGCTGTGGGGTGATACACCCGGCAAGTCGATCCGAATATCCCGGAAACCTTGTGTTCATAGCCGAATCAGCAGGTAATATTTATGTCATCAAAAAGTAACAGTTTTGTAAACCGCCGGCAATAACTTTGCTGAAGTAAAAAAGGAGTTACGATGCAACGATTAAAAGTAAATACCATTGTCATCTCGGACGTTCATCTGGGGTCGGAACATTCGAAAGTCGAAGAACTTACCTGTTTTCTGAAAAGCGTAGATTGTGAAAAACTGATCCTCAACGGAGATATAGTCGACGGTTGGAAACTACAGCGAAACCCTTTCGGGCGCTGGAAAAAAAGTTATACGGATCTGGTAAAAGTCATCATGAAAATGATGGAAAACCACCGGACCCAGGTCATCTATGTAAGGGGCAATCACGATGATTTTCTGGATAAAATAGTTCCTCTGGCTTTACCCAACATCACCGTGGTCAGCGATTATATTCATCTTTCTCAGGGGAAACGCTACTATGTCGTTCATGGAGATATTTTCGACACCATTACTTCTCACATGATTTGGCTGGCGAAATTAGGAGACTACGGGTATTCCTTTCTTTTATGGATGAATAAAATACTCAACAACTACCGCCGCCGTCACGGGAAGCCCTATTATTCTTTTTCCCAAAATATCAAGCATAAAGTAAAATCGGCCGTATCCTATATTTCCGATTTTGAAAAAGAGTTGGCCAAAATCGCCGCTTGCCGGCATTTCGACGGCATCATCTGCGGACATATTCACCAACCGGCCGACACCCGGTACGGACCCATCCATTATTTGAATTCGGGCGACTGGGTGGAATCTTTAAGTGCCTTGCTGGAATATCCCGACGGACATTGGGAAATATTCCAGTACAGCCACAACCAAACCGTTTTTTTCTGAGAAAAACGTCCGCTTTCTGTCGTCCTTCCTTTCCTTCTCTTCTTTAGGTGTTACGGAACTGGCCCGTAAGGGATTCCAGATAGACTTTTAAATTCCTGCCATCCCACCGGGGTATCCTATTATTTTATTAACTTTGTAACCCATTAAAACATCGGACAACATGAAATTGGTCATATTAACAGGAGCCGGAATGAGTGCCGAAAGCGGCATTAAGACCTTCCGCGACAGTGACGGCCTATGGGAGAATTACCGGATTGAAGACGTATGCACTCCCGAAGCTCTGGAGCGCGATCCCGATCTGGTAAATCATTTCTATAACGAAAGGCGGAAACAATTGTACGAGGCAAAACCCAATAAAGGACATAGGGGCCTGGCCGAGCTGGAAAAATATTTCGATGTGCAGATCATTACCCAAAACATAGACGATTTGCACGAAAGAGCCGGAAGTACCCAAGTACTGCACCTCCACGGAGAATTGAAAAAAGTGAGAAGCAGCAAAAATCCCGCCCTCATTTACGATCTGAAAGGCTGGAAACTGAAATCCGGCACCCGCTGTGAAGACGGTTCCTTATTACGTCCCCACGTAGTATTTTTCGGAGAGGCCGTACCGAACATAGAACCGGCGATGGAACTGGTGCGCCAGGCTGATATTTTCGTCATCATCGGTACCTCCCTGGCGGTATATCCGGCGGCCAGCCTGCTCGGTTACGCTCCTGAAGGTATTCCGGTATTTGTTATCGACCCGAAAATACCTCAGCAGACCCGGCATTGGGGATTCCGCTTCATCGAAAAAGGAGCTTCGGAGGGAGTGGCCGAATTACATAAAATATTAATACCGGAACATACCGGAAATCTTTAAACAAAACCATTGATCACCTGGAGACTATCCCGTCAGTACTTGTCGTGATCCGGAAGGAAATGAAGAATATGCTCCCCTAGCAAACGATCCCTCCTCGGAAAGGTTTCATTTCATTCCACCGGACCATAAAACGCTCGGTTCGATAGCCTCTTTTAGTACAATTGCACATGGCCAGAGGAAAAAAACCCCTTTTAGAAAACATAGAAATCCGCAAAATCGCAGCCGAAGGTAAATCCATCGCTTACGTAGATGAAAAAGTACTTTTTGTACCCAATACCGTTCCGGGAGATATCGTGGATGTACAAATCACCCGCAAACGTAAAAGTTTCCTGGAAGGCTTCGTCGTTCACACCCGGCATAAATCGGATATGAGAATCGAGCCTTTTTGTCCGCATTTCGGCATCTGCGGGGGATGTAAATGGCAAAACCTGCCCTATGACAAGCAACTGGAGTTTAAACAACAGGAAATCGTCGAAAACCTGCAACGCATCGGAAAAATTCATTTACAAAACATATACCCCATTCTGGGGTCTGAAAAAACCCGCAACTACCGGAATAAACTGGAATTTACGTTTTGCAAGAAACGTTTTCTCAGCCGGGAAGAAATCGGTTCGTCAGCCGATATCGAACGCACCCCCGCCTTAGGGTTTCACGTTCCGGGCTTATTCGACAAGGTCGTAGACATTCGCACTTGCTACCTGCAGGAAAGCCCTTCCAACGAAATACGCAACTTTATACGGGAGTATGCCCTGGAAAACGAACTTTCTTTTTTCGATATCCGCAACCAGGAAGGTTTTCTCCGAACCCTGATTATCCGTACCTCTACCCTCGGCGAAACCATGGTGATTCTAGCCTTTTATTACGAGGACCCGCTAAAAAGGGAAAAATTGCTTAACGCTCTTCTGAACCGCTTTCCCCGGATTACTTCCCTGATGTATGCCATTAACTCCAAAGCCAACGATACCCTGACCGACCAGGACATCTTATGTTTTTACGGCAGGGATCACATTTTCGAAAAAATGGAGGACCTGACCTTCAAAATCGGACCGAAATCTTTTTATCAAACCAATTCCGCACAAGCGTGTAAACTCTATTCCCGCACCCGGGAATTAGCGGGACTCACCGGCAAGGACACCGTATACGACCTTTATACCGGCACCGGCACCATTGCAAACTTTATTGCCCGTCAGGCTTCCCAGGTCATCGGCATAGAATATATTCCCGAAGCCATCGAAGATGCCAAAATCAATTCAGCCCTCAATGGAATTTCCAATACGCGATTTTATGCCGGAGATATGAAGGACGTTTTAAACGAATCCTTTATTAAAGAACACGGCCGGCCGGATGTGATTATTACCGATCCTCCCCGGGCGGGTATGCACCCGGACGTAGTAAATACAATCCTACAGGCCGCTCCCGACCGCATCGTTTACGTAAGTTGCAACTCCGCCACCCAGGCCCGCGATTTACAGGAAATGAATGCGATGTATGAAGTTACGGCCGTTCAACCCGTAGACATGTTCCCCCACACCCACCATGTGGAAAACATCGTAGCTCTGCGAAAAAGAGAAAAATAAACCAAAGAGAGTTGCAGGAAAAGTGTCCCGCAACTCTCTTTTTATCTTCCCGTTTCCATCAGTCTATTTTTCCAGATAAGCCCGGATCATCCAGGCGGTTTTCTCCTTTTTTTCAATCATATCCTCCAAAAAATTAGTCGTACCGGCATCATCCGTATCTTCTTCCTTTTCAAGTTGTTCGATATCTTTCCGGATTTCACGGATCAGGGTATCGTTATCTTCGCTCAATATCGCCAGCATTTGCTTGGCTTCGGGTAAAGGTTCCGAATCGCAATGTTCTTTGATCCGGTTGTGTTCGAGATAACCTTGCAGAGAACCGATAGGACGTTCGTCCAACGAGCGGATACGTTCGGCAATATCGTCGATATCCTCAATCAAACCGTTGTACAACTCTTCCATAAAAACATGGTAAGAATGGAAACTTACCCCTTTCACATTCCAGTGGTAATTCCAGGTTTTCGCCAACAAGACAAAATGATCCGCCAATAAATTATTCAGAACGGTTTTACTCGCTTTCACCATTTGGGGCTCTAATCCGATATTTGCTGCCATACTAATTCTCTTTAAAGTTCTACTATTTCCTACAAGGAGGGTAAACGGATTAAAAAATCTTTTGTTGCAAAAAGCAGGAAAAAGAAAACAAACCGGCAGCAAAAGGTAAAGTCATAAAAAGAGGGGTATCGGCTTACCGATACCCCCATCCTTTTTAATTCATTTCCGCTCAGTTCCTGCGGTTAAAACCGTCGATCTGATAATATGCATCGGCGGTATCGTCGCCCAACAAATATTTGGCGAAGTGGAACCACATTTTCCTTACGTAGAAATTCCGTTGGACACCCTGGTAGCCGTGGCGTTGGCCGGGTAATACGACCATATCGAAATTTTTACCGGCTTTGATCAGGGCATCGGCCATGCGGAAAGTATTTCCCGGATGTACGTTATTATCTATATCCCCTGTAACCAGTAAAAGATATCCTTTAAAATTTCTGGCTAATTCTTCATTGGTAGGCACGTGCGTTTTAAACGAAATCTCTTCCCGTTTTCCTTTCACGCTGTCTTTCACCGTTTTCTTCACTTCTTTAATCCCGTGATGGGTTTCACCCCACCATTTATTATAAATGTTGTTGTCGTGATTTCCGGAAGAGGAAACGGCCGCTGTATAGAAATCAGGATAGGTGCATAAAGCGGCTGTAGACATAAATCCACCACCGGAATGTCCGAAAATACCCACTTTCGTCACATCGATAAACGGATAACGGTCCGCCAACTGCTCGATACCGTACTTATCGTCGGCCAAAGCATAATCTCTCAGATTATTATACCCGTAAGTATGATACCATTTATCCCGCTGAGGGCTGCCTCCCCGGTGTCCGAAATTCACCACGATAAAACCAAGTTGCGCCAAAGCCGTGTTATACACGCCGGAAGGACTGAAATCCAAGGTCATAGCTTCCGTCTGCGGTCCGGGATACACATAGGATATAATCGGATATTGCCGGGTAGAATCCAAATCGAAAGGTTTCCACATCACCCCGTACAAATCCGTCACTCCGTCTTTGGCCTTTACGGTAAAACGTTCCGGCATTTTCCATCCCGTTTCATACAAACGGCGCAGATCCGGCCGGGCCAGTTCCATAATCACTCTCCCGTTATTGTCCCGCAATACGGATTTCGGTTCCAGGTCTACCCGGGAATAATTATCTACGATATACTTACCGGATTTCGGAATGATGGTGCGGTGATTGGCATCTTCCGCGGTTAACAGAGTCGCTCCGGTGCCGTCGATCGAAGCTTTATATACAAAAGCATAGTAAGGATTACGCCCTTTTTCTTTTCCGTATCCTTCGAAATAAATGGTCCTTCCCAGCGTATCGATACGAACCATACGTCCGGCTACCCATTCGCCGGATGTAATCTGATTCTTCAGGTTACCTTCACCGTCATAGTGGTAAAAATGTCCCCAACCCGTACGTTCCGACCACCAAATAATATCTTTTCCTTCGTTCAGAAAAGAAACATTATATTGCTGATCGTTAAAATAAGGCTTAGCTATTTCATGAATCAAAACCTTAGATTCTCCCGTTTCAGTGTTGGCTACGCAAATTTCCAATTCGTCACAGGTTCTTTTCCGGCGCTCAAAGTAAATTTTATCCGATTTTTTACCTGTAAATAAAACATTCAAAGACTGATCCTTCCATTTCTCCGTATTGACCCGCACCTGTTTTTTAGAAGCGATATCGATTACCGACAATTCAGACTGAGGAACATCCGGGTCTCCGGTCATGGGATAACGGTAAGTCTCCAGTTTCGGACGTTTAGCCAATACATCGATCACCCACAAATCTTTCACTTTCCGGTTATCCGAGCGTTCCACATATAATTTTTTAGAATCTTTGAACCATCTGGCCCGGGCTCCCTGTCGTTCGCCGGTCGTATCTCTTTCTCTGTAAGAATAAGAATAAAACGGTTCTCCGTCGGTGGTCAACTGAATTTCCACGGAATCCTTGTCCCCTCTCTTCATTAAATAAAGATTATGCCTTCTGGCAAATACGATATAAGCACTGTCCGGAGAAAAAGACATCCAGCGGGGACGGCTGCTTTCTTTTTTTACCGAATCTTTCTGCACCAAATTTTTAGAATAAATATCATATTCGTAATTAATCCGGTCTACTTTGAACTCTATCGTTTTCTGATCCTTTTTAAATTTTATATCTCTGAGGGGTAATTCTTTATAATTATAGGGCTTCTTCGTTATTTTGGTCAGTTCACTGGCCATATGCTCATTTTCAAACAGATAATTTTTCAGTTTCTTTTCCGGATCCACAAAATAATACCTCGTACCGTCTCCGGTCTTATAAGAGAACCAAAACTTATCACTGTCTTTGAGGAATTGAGGGTATACACTCAAAGAACCCACTTCTTCAGTGATCTTCCGAAATTTTTCCGCTTGCTTATAATTGGCTTTCTGAGCTGAAACAGAGCCAATAATAGAGCAGAGGACCAAAATAAAAATTAATTTCAGGCTGTTCATAACTGTTATTTTAAATTATTAATTCTTAACGGACACGCCGCACTTTAAATGTTCGTGTGCAATAATAGGAAAAAACGTTTAAAAAACACTATTTTTGTGAAACAAAATGAATAAAAATCCGGAACCATGATGGAATATGCTGTAATTCAAGAATATACCCAAAGAAAAGTCAACGAAATCCGCCGAAGGATCCGCCGGCTTCAAAACCGGGGATGTATCGATAGTCTGGAAAAGATAGGAGTCGACACCCAGGGACAAGTGGGAGCCAGCTACCTTTCGTTAAAGAAATTGGCCGGACAATACGAAGCCGATGAAAAAGTAGCCTCTTTACTTTGGGCAACTCAACAAAGAGAAGAACAAATTATCGCTTGTTTCCTACTTCCTAAAAAAATAATTAAAGAAAAAATTACCCAATTAATGCATTTATGCAGCCGTTCGGAAATCGCTGAATATTTCGGTTCGGTTTTCCTTTTCCAGCATGCGGAACTTCCGGAAATTGCCCGGGAATGGAGCAATTCTTCCATACCTTTCCTACAAACGGCAGCTCTGACAGCCTGCGCCCGTCACTTGCTGCTAAACAAGGAAAAACCGGAGATTTCCCCCGATTTTTTTAAAACCTTAGTGAATAAGGATTACGAGGACCCGTACGTTCGGCTCGTAGCGGGACGATACAAATAGAAAGAGAGAAAGGGAAAAGAAGTGTTAATATTAATTAATGTTAAAGTAAGGTATTAATTTTATTTTATCTGTTTTTAATGGGAAATCTTTGTTACATTTGCACTCGATTACGGAAAAAAAGTATTAATCAATTTTATATATTGCAACTATGGCGAAATTAGACTTAAGCATTTACGGGATTACCGGAGTAAAGGAAATCATCCACAATCCCTCTTACGATGAATTGTACAAAGCAGAAACTGATCCTTCCCTGACCGGTTATGAAAAAGGTCAGGTGACCGAATTGGGTGCTGTAAATGTGATGACCGGAGTTTACACGGGCCGTTCTCCCAAAGATAAATTTTTCGTAAAGAATGAAGCCAGCGAAAGTACCGTATGGTGGACTTCCGATGAATACAAAAACGATAACAAACCGACTTCCGAAGCAACCTGGGCGGTATTGAAAGATTTGGCTGTCAAAGAACTTTCCAATAAAAAATTATATGTAGTGGACACCTTCTGCGGAGCCAATGAAGGCACCCGCCTGAAAGTACGCTTTATCATGGAAGTGGCCTGGCAGGCTCATTTTGTAAAGAACATGTTTATTCGTCCTACCGAAGAGGAATTAGCCAATTACGGAGAACCCGACTTTGTGTCTTTCAACGCAGCTAAGGCTAAAGTTGAAAACTTCAAAGAATTGGGATTGAATTCCGAAACCGCTACGGTATTCAACCTGAAAACCAAAGAACAGGTAATTCTGAACACCTGGTACGGAGGCGAAATGAAGAAAGGTATTTTCTCCATCATGAACTACCTGAACCCCTTAAAGGGAATCGCTTCTATGCATTGCTCCGCCAATACGGATATGGACGGAAAAAATACCGCTATTTTCTTCGGTTTGTCCGGAACGGGAAAAACCACTTTGTCTACGGACCCGAAACGGTTGTTGATCGGGGATGACGAACACGGTTGGGACGACGAAGGCGTATTCAACTATGAAGGCGGTTGTTATGCCAAAGTCATCAACCTGAGCAAGGAAGCGGAACCGGATATTTACAACGCCATCAAACGGGATGCCCTGTTGGAAAACGTCACCGTGGATGCCAACGGAAAAATCGATTTTAACGACAAATCCGTTACAGAAAATACCCGTGTCTCTTATCCGATTTATCACATCAAGAATATCGTAAAACCGATTTCCAAAGGCCCGGCTGCCAATCAGGTTATCTTCCTGTCCGCAGATGCATTCGGGGTATTGCCTCCGGTATCTATCCTGAATTCCGAACAAACCAAATATTATTTCTTATCCGGATTCACCGCCAAACTGGCCGGAACGGAACGGGGCATTACGGAACCGACTCCGACTTTTTCCGCCTGTTTCGGAGCTGCTTTCCTCTCTTTACATCCGACAAAATATGCAGAAGAGCTGGTAAAGAAAATGGAAAAATCGGGAGCGAGAGCTTATTTGGTAAACACGGGCTGGAACGGAACCGGCAAACGCATCTCCATCAAAGATACCCGCGGTATCATCGATGCGATTCTGAACGGTTCTATCGACAAAGCGCCGACCAAGACCATCCCTTACTTCAACTTTGTAGTTCCGACCGAACTTCCGGGTGTGGATCCGAAAATCCTCGATCCCCGCGATACCTATGATTGCGCTTGCAAATGGGAAGAAAAAGCCAAAGATCTTTCTGAACGTTTTATCAAAAACTTCAAGAAATTTGAAGGTAACGAAGCCGGTAAAGCTTTGGTGGCTGCAGGTCCGAAATTATAATCGCAAGATTTTCTTCATAAAAAATCGCTCCCTTCACGGAGCGATTTTTTTTTGCCTGTTTTCTGGCAAAGCCGGTGAAACTTACCAAAAAACAATAAAAAAAGGTGTGTCTCAAAACACACCTTATCTGTCCGGGATACACACTTACCCCAGATATCCTTTCATAATTCCCCGTTTGCTATTCCGGACGAACATGATAATTTCATCCCTTTCTTTGGATGCCGGCATTTCAGCTTCTATCCGTTCAATAGCATCGGAATTATTTAAGCCGGATTGATACAGGATGCGGTAAATATCCTGAATTTCATTGATTTTTTCATTGGTGAATTCCCGCCGGCGCAAACCGATGGAGTTAACACCCGCATAGGAAAGCGGTAAACGGCCGGCTTTCACATAAGGGGGAACGTCTTTACCGATAAGGGAACCTCCTTGAATCATCACGTGTTTACCGATATGTACAAATTGATGTACGGCGGTCATCCCTCCCAATATCGCATAATCGTCGACAATCACTTCTCCCGCCAGTTGACAGGCATTCGTTATGATGCAATTATCACCGACCAGACAATCGTGGGCAATATGGGCATAAGCCATAATCAAACAATTATTTCCAATCTGGGTAATCCCTTTCGCCGCAGTACCGCGGTTGACAGTCACACACTCTCTGACGGTCGTATTATCTCCTATCCGCACAATACTTTTCTCTCCCCTGAATTTTAAATCCTGGGGAACGGCTGCGATCACAGCTCCCGGAAAAATTTTACAATTCTTTCCGATATGGGCTCCTTCCAGAATGGTTACATTAGAACCGATACGTGTTCCTTCCTCGATCACAACATTCTTATCAATAGTCACAAAAGGCTCTATCACCACGTTGTCTGCAATCTGAGCTTCCGGATGAACGTATGCTAACGGTTGTTTCATTCGCTTATTATTTAATGATTAACTATTTATCTCTGACCTAAATTCCAGCTTGCAAATATACGATTAGTTCTTGGTTTTTGCGACCTGAGCCATAAATTCTCCTTCACAAACTAATTTTTTCCCCACGTATGCGAACCCCTTCATGGTAACAATCCCCCGTTTTACAGGCGCCAGAGTGATTAATTTAAATACCAACGTATCCCCGGGAACTACTTTTTTACGGAATTTTACATTATCGATTTTCATAAAATAAGTGGAATAATTCTCCGGATCGGGCACTCCGCTCAATACCAGAATGCCGCCGCACTGCGACATCGCTTCCACAATCAAAACCCCGGGCATGACCGGTTCATCGGGGAAATGTCCTACAAAGTGGGGTTCGTTCATCGTAACATTCTTGCAACCGATCACCATATCGGAAGTAATCTTATAGATTTTATCTACCAGCAAAAACGGCGGCCGGTGAGGCAACAACGAACGAATCTTATTGACATCCATCAGCGGATCTTCCGTCAAATCGATATCGTCGGGATAGGCATCCTCTTTTTCTGCGCCGGCTACCGCTTTATAGATTTTTTGAGCCATCGCCGTATTCGCCTTATGCCCGGGTCGTTCAGCAATTACCCGTCCCTGGATAAAGCGGCCGCATAACGCCAGGTCTCCGATGACATCCAACAGTTTATGACGAGCCGGTTCATTATCGAAATACAATTCTAAATTATTCAGTATTCCCTGCCTGATCTCTATGCCCTCATAACCGAATTGGGTCGACAGACGCTTTACTTCTTCATCGGAAATTTCCTTATCCACAATGACGATGGCATTTTGTAAATCTCCTCCCTTGATCAGATTATTGGCAAAAAGGGCTTCCACTTCCCGCAAAAAGACAAACGTACGACAAGGAGCGATCTCCCGGACAAAATCGGTATTCCCCTCGGAATAAGTCGCATACTGCATGGATAAATAAGGAGAATTATAAGCTACCACCAGGTTAATCTGATACCCCTCATCAGGCAACAACGTGATCCGGGTATTCGTAGCCTCGCAGTAAAATTCCATCTTTTCCTTCACTTTGAAATACCGGCGGTCTGCCTCCTGCTCCTGCAATCCTACCCGCTCGATCGCTTCTACGAAATACTTCGAACTACCGTCCAAAATCGGAAATTCCTCTCCATCCAGTTCAATCAGGCAGTTATCCACCCCGCATCCGTAGAGAGCAGCCATCGCATGCTCCATGGTAAAAATTTTCACTCCGTCCTTTTCCAGGCAACTGGAACGATCTGCAAATTTTACATAAGAAGCGAGAGCCGGTACCACCGGCTTTCCTTCCAGGTCCGTTCTTACTATTTTGTATCCGGTATTTTCCTGATCCGGTTTAAAAGTCACGCACACCTCTTTGCCGGTATGCAAACCTTTTCCGTGCAGAGAAAATTCCGCTTTTAACGTGTTTTGTTTTACTGACATTATTGTTTTAACTTGAATGTTTGTATTTCTTTTTCCATATCCCGGATTTGTCCGTACAATTCGGGTAACTTCCGGAATAACACATAACATTTCTGATACTTGCCCGCATCAAAAGCCGGCGCACCCATCAATACCTCTCCGTTCGGAACTTTCCCGGAAATCCCGCTCTGGGCGGCAATCTTCACTCCGTCGCCAATCTCCAGATGTCCCACAATCCCCACTTGTCCGCCGATCATACAGCCTTTCCCGATTTTAGCCGTCCCGGCTACTCCGCTTTGAGCCGCAATAACGGTATGCTCGCCTACAACGACATTGTGAGCGATCTGAATCAGATTATCCAGCTTCACGCCTTGCTTGATACGGGTAGATCCCATCGTCGCCCGGTCGATACAGACATTGGCTCCGATCTCCACCTGGTCTTCCACAACCACGTTACCGATTTGGGAAACTTTATGATATCCGCTATTGGAAGGTGCAAAACCGAAACCGTCCGCACCGATCACCGTTCCGGCATGAATCGTACAATTTTTTCCAATCACACATCCGTAATAAATCTTTACCCCGGCATAGATCGTACTGTTATCTCCAATGGTCACCCCGTCCCCGATATAAGCCTGGGGGTAAATCTTCACGTTGTTTCCGATTTTTACCCCTTTCCCGATATAAACAAAAGCGCCGATATAGGGTTTCTCTCCTATGACGGCGTTTTCACTGATATACGAAGGCTGTTCGATTCCCGACGGCTGAGGACGCATATTTTCATACATCTGTAACAAAGTAGCAATCGCATCATAAGCGGAAGCGACCCGGATCAACGTACAGGAAACCGGCTGGGCAGGCTTAAAATCCTGATTCACCAGTACCACCGAAGCTTCAGTCGTATATAAATAGTGTTCATATTTCGGATTGGCTAAAAATGCCAACGTATGAGGCTTTCCTTCCTCTATTTTTGAAACATTGTTTATCGTAACTTCCTGATCACCATCCACAACACCCTTCAATAAAGCTGCAATATCTTTCGCTTTAAATTCCATAAGAATCAAAATTTTGGCAAACATACAAATTTTATTTGGAACTAGGTAAATTTATTACGAATATGTTTCAGATTTACTCCCTTTTTTTACCGAAAGAGGGCTGATTATAAAACACATACCTTTCTATAGATTCCGGATTGTTCTGCCGGATTATTGTTCCCCGACACCGGATTGTTTCGGAATCGGGAAAAAATCAACTTACAAAAAGAAAGGCCCGATCAACCGAAATTCGTTAATTTATCGCCTAATATTTTGTTTTTCACTAATTAGTCGTATATTTGCCTTCGAATTAGCGGTGCTAATTAAGAGGGGGACGAATCGTCCCCTTTTCTTATGATTTTTCAGACTCGGAGAAGATCCGGTAAAAGAGAAAGTACATCTATGAAACAAGCGAAAGAAATAGAAAATCTTTTACAACCTTTACTTGAAGAAACGGAATTATTTATCGTAGATATTACGGTCTCTCCCAAAAATGTCATTGAAGTTTTTATCGATTCCGTGACGGGAGTGGACGTAAGTACCTGCATCCGGATCAGTAAACAATTGGAAGAACTGCTGAACCGGGAAGAAGAGGACTTCGAACTTACCGTTTCCAGTGCAGGTATCGGTTATCCGTTTAAAGTAGAGGGCCAATACCGAAAAAACATCGGAAAAGAGGTGGAAATCAAATTCACTGACAATTCAAAACTCCAAGGCATTCTCAAACAAGTCGGTGAGCGGGAGTTATGGATTGAATACGAGGAAAAAGTCCCTGTCCCGGGTAAGAAAAAAAAGGAAATCGTAAAAAAAGAAAAAGCGATTCTCCGGACCGATATCAAACAAATAAAGGATATCGTCACTTTTTAGAGAGAAAGGGGAAGCCGGGATTTCTGACCGCCCCCACCGGGAAGTGATGGAAAAATCAAACATATAGAAAATAACAAATAACTGAAAAGTTGAAATGGAAAATATTAATTTAGTAGAATCGTTCGCTGAGTTTAAAGAATTCAAAAATATTGACAGGGCTACATTGATGAGTGTATTGGAAGATATCTTCCGAAATATGCTTTTGAAAAAATACGGTACTGACGAAAATTTCGACATCATCATCAACATCGATAAGGGAGATCTGGAAATATGGAGAAACCGCACCGTGGTAGAGGACATAGACTTACAGAATCCCAACACGGAAATTGCATTGAGTGAAGCTAAAAAAATCGATTCGGACTACGAAATTGGGGAAGAAGTTACGGACGAGGTGAAATTAAAAGATTTCGGACGCAGGTCCGTACTGGCATTGAGACAAAATCTCTCCGCCCGTATTCTCGAACTGGAAAAAGACAATGTGTATACCAAATACAAAGACCGGGTAGGCCAAATCGTACTGGGCGAAGTATACCAGGTATGGAAAAAAGAAATGCTGGTATTGGACGACGAAGGAAATGAACTCATCCTGCCGAAACAGGAACAGATTCCGACCGATTTCTTCAAAAAAGGAGATACGATCAAAGCTGTCGTGATCCGGGTGGAAATGAAAAATGCCAATCCCTATATCATTCTTTCCAGAACTTCCCCGGTATTCCTCGAAAGATTGTTCGAAAACGAGGTACCTGAAATTTTCGACGGTCTGATTACGATTAAAAATGTGGTACGGGCTCCGGGAGAAAGAGCTAAAGTCGCCGTAGAATCTTATGACGACCGCATTGACCCGGTAGGAGCTTGCGTAGGGATGAAAGGTTCCCGTATTCATGGAATCGTCCGGGAATTGAGAAACGAAAACATCGATGTCATCAATTATACCAACAACATTCAGTTGTACATCACCCGTGCGCTCAATCCGGCTAAAATCAAAAACATTGAAATCGACGAAAAGAACAAAAGAGCCAATGTATATCTCAATCCGGAAGAAGTTTCGCTGGCCATCGGGAAAGGAGGACTGAACATTAAACTAGCCAGTCAGTTGACCGGATACGAGATCGACGTATATCGGGAATTCGATCGTACCCAGGAAGAAGAAGACGTGAATTTGGATGAATTTAAAGACGAAATCGAACCCTGGATCATAGACGAACTCAAAAGGGTGGGATGCGATACCGCTAAAAGCGTACTCGAATTGAGTGAAACCGAATTGGAAAAACGGACAGACCTCGAAATCGAAACGATACACGAAGTTCTGGATATATTAAAAGCGGAATTCGAATAGACCCGCTTTTAAAATGAATCTTGTTAAAAATTAAAATCTCTATATGGCAGTAAGATTAAGTAAAATAGCCCGAGAATTTAACGTAGGTCTTTCCACTATTGTGGAATTCCTGCACGAGAAGGGGATTAAAATATCCTCCGACCCCAATGCAAAACTTTCCGATGAAGATTATGCTCTGGTGGCAAAAGAATTTTCATCGGACAGTGAAGTAAAAAAAGAATCCACTCGGGTAGACCTGAAAAATACCCGGAAGAAAAAAGAAACGGTCTCCATAGATGATATGGGGAATATTCTGGAAAAAAGTGAAGACGACGAATTTATCTCCGTCAAAGACGAAGTCAGACTGGAAAATAAAATTAAAGTCGTAGACCGGATCGACCTGAGTCAACCGGTGAAATTTCCCAAAGAACCAGAACCTGTAAAGAAAGAGATAAAAAAAGAAGAGGTAAAACCGCAAGCGGAATCCCAACCGGAAGTTCCCGCTCCTCTGCCGGCTCCGGAACCGGAACCGGCTACCGTACAAAAAACGGAACCTCAACCGGAACCGGCTCCGAACGCACCGGAAAAAGAAACGCCTTTCAAGATTTCCCAACCGGCGGTGAAAGACGTAAAGGTAGTGGGAAGCATTGACCTGGACTCCATCAACCAACGTACCCGGCCGCCGAAAAAAAGCAAACAGGAAAAAGAGCGCGACAGGAGAGAAATGAAGAAAGTCAACCGTCCTGTCATCACCGCTTCCAAACCTGAAACGCCGGCGGCTACACCGAACGAAGAAGAAACAGATATCCGGAAAAAACGCAAAAGGATCCATCGGCCGGAAGAAAAAGTTCAGGTTGCAGTTGTGGATAAAAATGCGAAGATCGAGGAGAATAAGAAGAAGCTGAAAAAACTGAAAAAGAAAAAACAGGAAAAAGCCGAAATCACAGATGAAGACGTCGACCGGCAGATAAAAGATACTTTTGCCCGTTTGGGAAGTAAAGGAAAATCTTCCAGTTCCAAGCACCGCCGGGACAAGCGAGACGCCGTTCAACAAAAAATGCAGGCAGAACTGGAACAGGAAGAAAAAGAAAAAAGCATACTGAAACTGACCGAGTTCGTTACGGTAGCGGAACTGGCTACCATGATGAATATTCCGGTTACCAATGTCATTTCGGCCTGCATGTCACTGGGCTTATTCGTATCCATCAACCAGCGTCTGGATGCGGAAACCATCAACCTGGTCGCCGATGAATTCGGCTTTTCCGTGGAATTCGTAAGTGTTGATATCCAGGAAGCCATTGAAGAAGAAGAAGAGGATTCGGAAGAAAACCTGCTTCCCCGGCCGCCGATTGTGACCGTAATGGGACATGTCGACCACGGTAAAACCTCGCTGTTGGACTATATCCGCAAAACGAACGTTATTGCCGGAGAAGCCGGAGGAATTACGCAGCACATCGGAGCTTATAACGTAAAACTGGCGGACGGACGGGCCGTCACCTTCCTGGACACACCGGGACATGAAGCGTTTACCGCCATGCGGGCCCGGGGCGCCCAGGTAACGGACATCGCCATTATCATTATTGCAGCAGACGACAACGTGATGCCTCAAACCATAGAAGCCATCAATCATGCCAGCGCTGCCGGCGTACCCATCGTATTTGCTATCAATAAAATCGATAAACCGGGGGCTAATCCCGACAAAATCCGCGAAGAACTGGCCAATATGAACTATCTGGTCGAAGAATGGGGAGGAAAATACCAGTGCCAGGAAATTGCCGCCAAAAAAGGGTTGCACATCGAAGAACTCCTGGAAAAAGTTTTACTGGAAGCGGAATTGCTGGAATTAAAGGCCAACCCGCATAAAAAAGCGGTAGGTTCCATCATCGAGTCTTCCCTCGATAAAGGGAGGGGGTATGTAGCGACAGTACTGGTTCAGGCCGGTACCTTGAAAGTAGGCGATGTCGTGCTTGCCGGTCAATACTTCGGACACGTCAAAGCCTTGTTCAATGAAAGAGGCATCTAACTGGAAAAAGCCGGCCGTTCCGAACCGGCCTTGATTCTG
>CAJMSX010000018.1 GCA_905216195.1 uncultured bacterium | reverse complement strand
GGTTTAGGAGGGCGGGTATCGTATACAATATACCCCTTATCCTTTTCGATCAATATGCCTCTTCCCCTACCTTTTTCCCTGTTTTTACGATTTTCCACGTTTACGGCGATCACCCGTTTGTTGTAAAAAGTAGTAATATCGTCGAATATCGTATGCCCGACGACAATGCGTTTTACCTGGTATTTTTTCAACAAACGCAGCAAATCCTTCAAAGGTAAAGGATAGTAGCGGCCGGCGCTCCGAACCATCCCTCTATACCAAAAGGGCCCGCTACTGCCGAAGAGGAACTCCGATAAAGGTGAGGCTTCTTTCCGTTGTTGTTTACTCAATGACAACCCCTCGGAAGCGGTTTGGTTCATTTGAGGCAAAGATTCTTTCCGTTTTAAAAAATCAGGACTCAATCCTGCATGGACCAATAAATTGTCACCTATAATCTGTAACAAATTCCGGGTTCTCAGCCACCTTCCCAGTTCACTGTGTTCTCCCCATAAATACGGATAGGATACTCCCGCTTCCTCCGCCAGTTTTTTATATTTTTCTTTGGTATACCGGCAATCTCCCCGGAGTACCATCTCTTCGTGATTACCCAGCATGAAAACGACGCTTCCGCCCGCTGCGGCAGCTTCTTGTTCCAACTTATAAATGAGCCAGAAAATGGGTAGTACATCCTCTCCCCGGTCGAAAACATCACCGATAATTACCAGTTGATTGGGCCCGAAAGTCCATTCATACGCCTTTCCGATCACGTTATTCCCTTGTAAAACGGAAACAAAGCTTTCCAAATCTCCGTGGGGATCTGAGATCACCAGCAGTCTTTCCGCTTGCGGCATTTTCCAGGCCGGGCGTTCCAAAGCATGCAGTTTCACCCGAAAGCGGATATCTCCTTTCCGGGATTCGACCGGAAAAGAAAAGCCGGACACCTCCCGAATCAGGGAATCTTTCAGGATTCCTCCCGTGTCCACCTGAATCAAACGGAGTCCTTCCGTTTCGTAAAGGAGGTAGGGGCCATCCGCCTGGGTAAGCCGGTCTTTTGCCGGATATCCTTGGCCAGCGGCTGTGAGCCCCCCGACAAGCATCCAGCAAAAAATCAAAAAATACCCTATGCTACATCTGTTTTTCATATGCCTAACTTCATTTTATTTTGGTTAACTTTCCTGACCCCCGAAAAGAGAGCCAGGAAAGAGACGTGTCATACCGGGTCAAACCGCACGATTCGCGTTCCCTTTTACGGCAGACGGGAACGGTTTAACTAGCCAAATATACCGAATAACCGGGATTTTGTTCCTTACGGATAGCCGGATTGGCATCCATTTCCTGTTCCGGAATGGGATATACGACCTGAGGCCGGGTATAATCGATATGGCTTGTGGTCCTGTCAATACATTCTTCCGGTTCCCGGTCAAAAGGAATAGCCCGGCGGAAATAATCCCAATAAGTATGTCCTTCGAGTACGAGTTCTTTTCTTCTTTCTTTCAAAATGGACCGGATCAATCCTGCCTTATCCAAACCGCTGGCATCGAATTTTTGCCCCGTTCTCTTTTCGTATACATTATTCAAAGCTTCCTGGGCATCGTTAGAACCCAATTCAGCATAAGCTTCTGCCAGATTTAAATACAGTTCCGGCAAACGCACCATATAAATATTATGCAAATAATGAGGATTTCCGATATATTTCCGGCAAGCATTGTATTTATTCCGGGTTTTACAAACCAAATAAGCCCTGACATCTCCCGGCACTTCTTTTATCAAATCTATCCAGGCATCCTGTAAGCCGTAAGCTCCGTAACCGATCTCCGATTCGACTTTACCATCATTGGGATCTCCCGGTTTATCCACCGTGAGGTATCTCAGCAGATAATTCAGGGAGTTGGTCGAGAGGTTATCCGTCTCGATGTATTCAAGTTCCCAGATACTTTCCGAATTAAACGGCTTATAATAAGTGGAAGCGTAATCCGAAGCGGCAATCATTTTGGATTTGGTAGCAGAAAGTCCTTCCAAAGCAGCGTCCCGGGCAGCGTCCCATTTCTCCATATAGAGGTAAACCCGGGAGAGCAGAGCACATACTGCGGCATAAGAAATATGTTTCCCTTGAGCTCCCCCATATTGTTTTAGCAAATCTCTGGCAGCGATCAGATCTTTTACGATGACCTCTTCATAGCAATATTTCGCATCTTTCCGTCCTTCCGGCTTGTCTTCGATACGTTTCAGGTCTTCACTGGTGAGGACTACCGGTACGCCCGCTTTGTATTTATCGGCATATTGCGCTTTACCGGGAAAAGAGAAAATCGGCGGGTAGGCAAAATTACGCATCAGTTCGAAATAGGTCAATCCTCTTAAAGCCAAAGCTTCTCCTTTGATACGTCCCTTCTCTCCTTCACTGCCTTCTGCCTGACCCACACCGTCGATAATCAGGATGGAAGCTTTGATCGTATTGTATAATTTGGACCAGGTATCCGAAGCATATCCGGCTGAAGACGAGGTTTCGTCGTACGCATTTTCTTTCTCATAACGATTCCCGCTGGAAGACAAAACAAAGAAATCGGGACCTTTCGCCGCTTCGTAAGCCTGGATGTGTCGTCCGTAAAATTCCGGATCCGACAATTTATCGTATACTCCGGTTAAAGCTCCCTGAGCATTCTCCACGGTATTAAAAACTTCGCCTTCGTCCATCTGAGTATAGTTCATTCTGTCCAGGAAATCATCGCATCCCGTATTGATCAGAAAGAACAGAGCAAAGAGCATATATATCTTTTTCATAATTCCTGAATTTAAAAGTTAATTTGTAAACCTCCCGTATAAGTCGTAGCCGATGGATAGTCGTCCGGGTTACGGTAGCCGTTCAGCGTCATTTCCGGATCGTATCCTTTTAAGGCGGTTACAGCAAATAAGTTTTCTACCTGTGCAAATATTTTCACGCCTCCCAACCGGATCTTACTCGTCCAATGTGCCGGAATTGTATATTGCAATTTCAGGTTTTTGAATTTTAAATAATCTCCCTTGTAGAGGTATCTGGTAGAAATCCAGCGGTCCCATTTGGTATTGATCCGCAAAGGATTCTTACCTCCGGGATTATCCGGTGTCCAACGATCGAGCTGATCCCGTTCGATCGTCCGGTAGTCCCTCTTACCGTCGTTCTTGGTCGCTACTCGTCCGGTATAATCCAACACCTTATGGCCCAATCCGTAGGTAAACAAACAACTCAATTCGAGTCCTTCAAAACTTACCACCGTAGAAAAACCCCCACTCACCTTCGGCAAAGCACAACCTACGATTTTTCGTTCCGCCTGGTCGTAATCTTTCGTAATCGCTTTTTTGCCCTGTTCATCGGTATAATACCAGCGTTGCTCTCCGGTCTCCGGATCGGTACCGGCCCATTCTCTCATATACCAGGAATAGTAACTTTCGCCGTTGCGTTTAATTTGGGTACCGATATCATCACTCTTCAAACCGAAAAATTCATTCTTCAAAGTAGCCAGATTCATACTGAAATCCCAGTTCACTCTCCGGTTTCTGATCAGATTCACCGACACTTCCAATTCCAACCCCCGGTTTTTCAAACCCGCACTGGAATTTACCAACCGGCTTCCGTGCCCGGTAACCATGGAAATAGGCTCATCCAGTAATAAATTGCTCGACTTCCGGCTATAATATTCCAGGCTTACGTCCAGCCGGTCCCACATCCGAACATCCACTCCGATATTAAACACTTTATTTTCTTCCCAAGTCAGTTTTTTGTTCGAAATAGCTACAGGAGCTATTCCCAGATCGCCGGCGTAATCGTACCCGAAACCGTACCGGGAACGCCAGGAATAATAACTGCTGGGTAAAGTACCGTTGATACCGTAGCTGGCTTTGATTTTCAAATTATCGATCACAGAAACGTTTTTCATGAACTTTTCCTGGGAAACCCGCCAGGCTCCCGAAACGGACCAGAAATTACCGACCCGATGGTCCGGATGGAAGCGGGAGGAACGGTCGCTACGGAAAGATCCTCCGATAAAATACTTATTATCATAAGCATAATCCACTTTCATCAACCAGGAAAACATGGCATATTCGTCTCCGCTTCCACCGATACCTCCCGGCACAGAAGAAGCCGACAAATAGGGATAATCATCCGAGAGAAAATTCTTACCGCTGGCTGAAATATAGGCACTCGTCATACTTTCGAGTTCTATACCCCCGTATGCAGAAACATTATGTACATCGGCAAACGTCTTGTTAAAATACAAGAGGTTCGAATTGGTGATTTTGGTACGGCGCGCATCCCGTTCCGACAAATAACCGTTATCTTTTTTCCCATCCCCGAAATCCTTGTCGTAATAATGCCGTTTCCGGGCATGCAGATAGTCTACCGAAGCCACACTCTTGAAATTCAACCATTTGGTAAAATTGAATTTCAACCAACCGGACAATAAAGCTTTAAATTGCGGACGGGCATACGTATAATATTTACCGATAGCCACCGGATTCATATTACTATTGACATTACTCGGAAATTTAAAATTATACGATCCGTCTTCCAATTTCACAGGAACAATCGGAGCCAGGGACAAAGCCGTATATTGAGGCATGGCATATCCGAGCGCATCCCGTCGCGGACCGCTCTGGTCCGAATAACTCATCATATTACTCATTCCCCAATTCAAAAAACGATCCGTATTATCCGAAGACAAATTGGCACGGAACGAATACCGTTTCAATTCACTGCTCCGGAGGATACCCTGTTGATTAAAATATTCCAGGGAAGTATAAAACTTCACCACATCGTTCCCTCCTCTTGCTGAAGCGTTGATCTTCTGAAAAGGAGCACTGCGGGTCACTTCATCATACCAATTCACGTCGGGTAAACGACCGTAATCCTTTCCTTGAGTACCGTCTTCGTTAAAAAATTCGGAATAATAGGTATCGTCCACCGGGTTGTAAATTTTGAATTGCTTGTTGAATTCCTTCTTGGCCAGATTCATCCAATCGTAATAATTCTTGCCCGAATACGTATAGCCTTCCTTATCGCCGTATATTTTTTTAATTTCTTCGAAAAGTTTATCCTTCATTCCCGTTTTTCTTTGAATCTGGTAATGCATTTCGCCTTCCAGCCAAAGATCGATAAATTCCTCCCGGTTTACCAAATCGGGTTTGGAAGCCTTGAAAATCTTAGATACACCGAATTGCATATCCACGGTATAATTGACTTTCTTCCCTTGTTTCCCCTGCTTGGTGGTGATCACAATAACCCCGTTCGCTCCTCTCGATCCGTATAAGGAAGAAGAAGCCGCATCTTTCAATATCGTCATACTGGCGATATCGGAAGGGTTCAGTGTATTTAAAGGATTCGTAGGATACTCGGAATCTCCCGACATATTACTTTCATCCCAGACCACACCGTCTACCACATAAAGCGGTGCATTCGAAGCATTCATCGAACTGATCCCCCTCAAGCGGATCGTAGCTCCGATACCGGGCTGTCCGGTAGAAGTAACCAAGGTACCGGGAGAATTTCCCCGGAGTACATCCTGAAAAGAAGCTACCGGGCGTTCGGCTATTTTATCAGAACCTACCACGGTAGCCGAACCCGTATAAGCTTCCCGGCTAATGGTGCTATACCCGGTAACCACCACTTCATCCAAACGGGTATCAATAGCTTTCATAATCACTTTCATCGGAGTTTCGGTCGCCGGAACCGCTACTTCCTGAGTTTCCATGCCGATATAAGAAAAAATCAATATCCGGTTATTTCCTTTTGCAATACTCAATTCAAAATTTCCGTTTATGTCGGTAGCCGTACCCGTTTCCATACCTTTTACCCGTACGGATACCCCGGGCAGGGTTTCTCCCTCCTCGTCATAAACGGTTCCTCTTAAAGTGATCTGAGCCTGGGGAACCGGCTGTACAGAATTATCTTTGCGAACTACAATGACTTCATCCAGAATTTCGTACTTCAGACCGGACTCTTTCAGACAATTGTCCAACACTTCTTTTACACTCTTATCCGTCACATTCACCGTTCCCAGATGTACTCCTTTTACATCCTGGGTGCTGTAGACAAAAACAAATCCCGTTTGTTTCTGTAATTCCCAGATCACCTCGTGCAAAGTGACGTTTTCAAGTTTTAAACTGACCCGGACCTGTGCATTGATCGTAGCCGATGCATTCAGACAACCGAGCAAAACCAGATAAATCGACAGTCTCGTCATAAAAAAGACCTTTTTTAATCCCCTTAAATCTGGGGAAATTCCAATTTTGTTCATAACTTTGTATGTTTGGTTAAACTAAATGATTTCTGTTGGCGCAGAAATCGTTACCGGCAGGAAATGTTAGCGCATTTCCTGCTTTTATTTACTTGAAAAAATTATCGTTTTTCCTTTTACTTCCACTCCTATTTTTCCGGTCTTCTCCAGAAATTTCAGAATCGGAGTAATATCCCCGTACCGGTTCAGGCTGCAACCAAAACGCAAATCCTTTACGGAAGGATTCTGGTAAAATACATTCATATCGTACCAACGGGCCAGGTAGATCATGATATCCTCCAACCGCCAGTCTTTAAACAAAAAGATTCCGTTTCTCCAGGCGGTATACATACAGGTTTCCACTTCCTTCACCGACATTTTATGCGAGCTCCGGTCGAAGCCGGCCTGTTCCGAAGGCCGGAGTATCACTTTCTCTCCGCTTATCTGCGCCTTTACTTTCACCGATCCCTCGATCAATGTGGCCGTAGAAAAATCGTTTTCGGGATAACAGGAAACATTGAAAATCGTACCCAACACTTTAATGCGCATATCCCGGGTCTTTACAATAAAAGGCCGGGTATCTTTCTGTACTTCGAAATAAGCTTCTCCTTCCAGTTCCACCACCCGTTTGTCCCCCGAAAAACTCACCGGATAATGCAACGAACTCTTGGCATTCAGATATACCCGGCTTCCGTCACTCAATTGTAAAGCATATTCGCCCCCGAGCGGTACCCTCAGCGTATTATACGCAACCTCTGTTTTCGAAGAAACCACCGAATCCGTAACATACGTCAACACCGAAGAATCCTTTCGGATGCGGGTTCCTCCCTGTTCATCCAAGGCAAATTTTTTCGTTTTTTCCAGATCTACTACAGAACCGTCCGCCAGCGTCAATTGCGCCCGGGAAGTTCCGGGCAATATCTGTTGCGCCTCGATTTTTTTCAGAGGTTTCACTTTTTCCTGTCCCCGATCCAACAAAAGCAGACAAACGGCTAACGGCAGAATAAACATCGCCGCATAGGCCCAGTATTTTTTCCAGGTCCGGTTTCTCCCCGGCTTTATTTTACGTTCCAATTGGGCCCAACCCGCTTCGGGCGAATAATGGAGTGCCATCTGTTTCAATTTCGCCAGGTTCCCGGGTGTGCAAAGCTCGGTAAATAAACGTTTATTCGCTTCAGAAGAGTTTTTCCATTGTTCTAAAGCCTCTTTCTCCTCTTCGGACAATGTCCCCGCCAAAAAGCCTGCAACCAGAGAAGCGATGTTAAATTCCTTTCTCAACATAAAAATCCATTACTTTTCCTTTATAACAGTTAAAATGAAAAACAGGGGTAAGAAAAAGAATAATTTTTTTACAATATTTTATTCTTCGGGAATAGAATTCTCCAATAACAACTGATTATCAATGGAATAAAAAAAACAACATACAGAGGTAAAAATAATCTTTTAAATCTTCTCTCAATCGCTTATACGCTATTTTCTTATGCGTATGTACCGTACCGTCCGCCATCAGCAACTCCGCGGCAATCTCCCGGTTGTCTTTGCCTTCCAAAGCAAGCGTCATCACCCGGCGGGTCTGCTCGGGGAGCCGCTGTATCGCCTGTGTCAGCAACCGATAGGACTCTTCTTCGATAACGTGATCCCGGAAAAAGGTAAACTCTTTTTTTTCTTCCAACCGTCCGGCATAATCCGAAACGATCTTCTGATGGGCCAATTCATTTAAGGCGGCATTTTTTACCGTGGTATAAAGAAAAGATTTGACCTGATAGAGATATTTATACCGGTCTCCCTGCTGCCACAACTTGACAAAGCTCTCCTGTACCAGATCCGCCGCACAACCGGTATCTTCCACATACCGTTCTGCAAACACACATAGGGTAACGTAAAATTTTTCGAATAATTGTCGAAAAACTTTAACATCAGTCGTATCTATCTGTGTTTCAAGTTCCATTTCTAAAAATAACGTACGTTTAAGCAGTTACACAATTTCCTTATACAGCATACGTTCCTATCCATCTAATATAAAGAAGATCAAATACTTACATTTTCCGGATTTTTTTGAGGCAGCCCCCAAATAAACGTACCTTTTTTTAGGAATTCTAAATATGGAAGTAAAATTAATATAAAACGTTCGTTCTTACAAATATCTGCACGGTTTTTAACAGAAATGCTTTTGATTTTTTCATATTCCCTTGCAAACGTATGCACAATTAATATATTCTTCACTTCTTTTTTTATATCAAACAAACCTGTATCTTTGTCTTTTGAATGCGTGCGAAAGCAATGTGTAACAATATATTAACCAATAATTAACAATATGATTTATTCACAGGAAGTACAACATATGTGTGTTGTAAAAAAAGGACCGAATCATGGTCCGGCTCCGATTCCCGAAGAAGGGAAATGGGTTCGTTCTAAAGAAATCAAAGACATTTCCGGTCTGACCCACGGCATCGGCTGGTGCGCACCTCAGCAGGGAGCCTGCAAACTGACCTTGAACATCAAAGACGGCATCATCGAAGAAGCCCTGGTAGAAACGATCGGTTGTTCCGGCATGACTCATTCCGCCGCTATGGCTTCCGAAATTCTTCCGGGCAAAACCCTCCTGGAAGCCTTGAATACCGACCTGGTATGTGATGCAATCAATACCGCCATGCGGGAATTATTCCTGCAAATCGTATACGGACGTACGCAAAGTGCTTTTTCAGAAGGCGGGCTCCCTATCGGAGCCAGTTTGGAAGACCTGGGAAAAGGGCTACGCAGTCAGGTAGGAACCATGTTCGGGACCAAAGCCAAAGGAACGCGTTATCTGGAAATGGCAGAAGGATATGTAACCCGCATGGGTCTGGACGAAGAAGGGGAGGTAATCGGCTATGAATTCATCCACCTGGGTAAATTTACAGACTTCCTGAAAAAAGGGTTGGAACCGAAAGAAGCCCTGGAAAAAGCGAAAGGTAGTTACGGCCGTTTCGCAGAAGCTGCTAAATACATCGACCCGAGACACGAATAATTTATAATGCAGGAGAGGCGATTTCATTCGTCTGTCTGAAACAAAAAATCTTATTATAATGGCATTATTTGAAAGTTACGACCGTCGTATTAATCAGATTAACGCGGTTTTAAATAGCTACGGTATAAAAGACATCGAAGAAGCAAAAGCGATCTGCGATGCAAAAGGAATCAATCCTTACGATATTTGCGAAAAAACACAACCCATTTGTTTCGAAAATGCGAAATGGGCTTACGTCATAGGGGCGGCTATCGCGATAAAAAAGGGATGCACCAAAGCTGCGGATGCAGCGGAAGCGATAGGGGAAGGACTACAAGCTTTCTGCATTCCCGGTTCGGTAGCCTCTGATCGGAAAGTAGGTTTGGGTCATGGAAACCTGGCAGCCATGCTGTTGCGCGAAGAAACCAAATGTTTCGCTTTCCTGGCCGGCCACGAATCTTTTGCAGCAGCAGAAGGAGCCATCGGTATCGCAAAATCGGCGAACAAAGTCCGGAAACAACCCTTACAGGTGATCTTGAACGGGTTGGGAAAAGACGCCGCCATGATCATTTCCCGGATCAACGGTTTTACGTATGTACAAACCGAATTTGACTATTACACCGGTGATTTGAAAATCGTGAATGAAAAAGCTTATTCTCAAGGCGAACGGGCTAAAGTGCGTTGCTACGGAGCGGACGATGTCCGGGAAGGGGTGGCCATTATGCGTCACGAAGGAGTCGACGTATCCATTACCGGGAATTCCACCAACCCCACCCGCTTCCAGCATCCGGTTGCCGGAACTTATAAAAAAGAATGTATGGAAACCGGTAAAAAGTACTTTTCCGTAGCTTCGGGAGGCGGTACCGGGCGTACCCTTCACCCGGACAACATGGCTGCCGGTCCTGCTTCTTACGGATTCACCGACACCCTCGGCCGTATGCACGGGGACGCTCAATTTGCCGGTTCTTCTTCCGTACCCGCTCACGTGGAAATGATGGGTTTCCTCGGAATGGGTAATAATCCGATGGTAGGCGCCACCGTTGCCGTCGCCGTTGCTATAGAAGAAGCAAGCAAATAAATACCTCGTTGAAATCATACCGAAAAATCCTGCCGTAGCCCAGCTTGCGGCAGGATTTTTTATTCTTCTTCCAGAGGAAGAAGGAAACCTTCTTCCGAAAAATCAACGGCTTAGCGAATCGGCCCTCCAGGAAAGATACCCTTTATCCAAATTATACACCTTAAAACCCCTGGCGATCAATTTTCGGGCAGCGGCTCTGCTACGTACACCGCTTCGGCAATAAACCGCTACCGGTTTGCGGGGATCCAACTTCGAAACGGCTTCATCAAAGCCGGGGCTGCGAAGGTCTATATTCCGGGCCCCTGCGATATGTCCTTCCCGGTATTCGGCAGGCGTACGTACATCCACCAACTGAACTTTATTCTTCCCGATTACTTTTCTGAATTCGTTCACGGAAAGATCCCGGTAAAGAGAATCGGGAGCCTGGCCCCAAATCCCCAGGCTTTGCAACAATAAAACAATCAAAATTCCTGTCTTCATAACCCTTATCTTTTAGCCGGTGCAAAAATAGGCAATTCGCCGGGAAAGCAAAAAAACCCGCCTTTTAAAAAAGCGGGTTTCACAACTTCAACCTAAATAGCAAACGGGTCCTCCGACAATTCTGCCGGAATCACCCTAAACTTAAAACAGTATTGTCCCGGAAATATCAAATATTGAGGGTGAGGAACAGCCCGGATTCCCCAACTGGTATCGCCTCCGACTCCCATCTGGGCCAAATCCAGATTCCACGTTACCAATGCTTCTTTTTTCACATCGTTCGTATGCCTCTGATTTTTTTTCATATTAGGCTCATCCAACACCTGATTGGAAAAACAATACAAAGACGATCCGAAAGGTTTTTCGCTTTTTACGATCAAGCCGGTCTCTCCGTTCTTCACGTTCATCCAGCGTATATCCATCCGATTCCCATTCTCCTGGGGCCGGGCATACGGCACATACCACGCATCCACTCCCGATTCGTACAAGCCCACAAAAGAGCCGCTGCAACGGTCGATATAATTTTCATCGGGGCCGCGGCCATACCATTCCACCCGCTCGAAGTCCTTCTTCAACTGCCAGGTCAATCCGATACGCGGTATAAAAGGAGTAGGACACTCCCGGGCATCTACCCGGTACTCCACTTCGATTACGCCGGCAGCGTTCAACCGATACACTAAGGTGTAGGCGGTTTTCATGTCTGTAATCTCATAAGCCGTATACACCTCCACTGCTCCCGCAGCCGCTTCTTTTACGCCAAATCCCGTCAGGTTCGCTTTTTCTCCGGCATACTTCCAGCCGATGGTCTGCGGTAAGGTATATCCGCTTCCCATATCGTTATCCGTCGCAGCCCTCCAAAAATGAGCGGAGAATCCGTTTACGATCAATTCTTTTCCTCCCAGCATATAAGAAACGAGCCGGCCGTTCAGTTTATCGAAAACAAATTTCACCTTTCCTCCCGACACCGTAAGTTCCTGTGGTCCTTCCTGTATTTTCATCCGCTCAGCAGACCGGAGTTCCTCAAATGAACCGGGTTCGCTGTATAAAATAAATTGTTCGGAAGCCAGAATATGTCCTTTTTTCAATAAGGAGTACTCCCGGTTAGCCACGGCATACACATTGACCGTATATTCCGCCCGGTCGTTTTTCCGCTCGGGAAAAGCAACCGAAAAAACTTTTGTTTCGCCGGGCCCGATCTTCAAAGCAGGTATAACGCCTTCTTCCACCACTTTACCATTTTCCAGCACTTCCCACTGTAAATCCGCAAAATCCAAAGAGGTAAAGAAAAATTCATTATGTACCCGAATCAACCCTTTCTGATAATCGAGCAACTGAAAAGCGACATCCTGATAAACTTTTTTCACCTCCCGTATCGCAGGATTCAAGCTACGGTCAGCCCGTACCAGACCGTTTATACAAAAATTGTTATCCGACATCACATCGGGACCGCCATAATCTCCTCCGTAAGCCCAAAAAGCTGTACCCTCCGCATCCTTTTTTAAAATTCCCTGATCCACCCAATCCCAGATGTGTCCTCCCTGCAAATAAGGGTATTTCCGGATAACGTCCCAGTATTCTTTCAATCCCCCTACACTGTTCCCCATAGCATGGGCATATTCGCACAAAATTAAAGGAATGCGGGGACGACTGAAAGCATGATTGATTAAGTCATCGATTTGTTTATACATCGGGCAATAAATATCGGTATAACGATCTTTTCCGGCATCCTCCGAATGGACCGGACGTTCGGAAAGATCGTGTTTCTTCAGCCAGTCGTAAGTAGCGATAAAATTTATCCCGGCACCCGATTCATTTCCCAGGGACCAAATAATGACACAGGCATGGTTTTTATCCCGGTTGAACATTCTTTCCGTACGTTCGATAAATACATGCGTCCATTCCGGACGATTCGCCAAGGCTTTTTTAGGGTCGTAACCGATGCCATGACTTTCGATATTCGCTTCATCGACCACGTATAAACCGTATTCGTCACACAAACGATACCACATCGGATCATCCGGATAATGGCAGGTACGCACGCTATTGATATTATGCTCCTTCATGAGTTTTACGTCCTCCAGCATAGAAGCATAATCCACCACATGCCCTTCGGTAGCATGATGTTCGTGACGGTTCACCCCTTTCAGCAATACCGGTTTACCATTCACCAGCAATTGTCCGTTTCGGATTTCAGACGTCCGGAAGCCGATCTTATGAGCCAGCACCTCTTTCACTTTTTTCCCCTTTCCGAGCCGGGTTTCCACCAGAAGATCGTACAAATCGGGAGTTTCGGCGCTCCATTTCAGGGGAGCTTTGACTTCCTTTTCCAAAACCACCTTTTGCCGGGATTTCGAAAAATCCGGCCGGACGATCTCTCTGAAAAGCGTTTTGCCCGTCTTATCCTTCAAAGATACCCTCACTTCATAATCCCTTTCCTTTTCGTGATTTACCAATTCCATCTCCATGCGGAAAACCGCATCCTGGTAATCCGAATCCAAACGGGTGCATACCTGAAAATCCCGTACATACGAGCGGGGCCGGGCATATACGAACACATCCCGCTGGATTCCCGATAAACGCCAGAAGTCCTGGTCTTCGACATACGAGCCGTCGCACCAGCGGAACACTTGTACCGCCAGACTATTTTTCCCAGGATGTACATACCGGGTGATATCGAATTCCGACGGCATTTTCGAATCCTGGGAATATCCCACCTGTTCTCCGTTTACCCACACGTAAAAAGCCGAAGCGACTCCTCCGAAATGCAGGATGATACGGTCTTCGCTCCAAGCTGCGGGGATTTCAAAGTCCCGTCTGTAAGAACCTACCGGATTATCGTTCGGGTCCACATTCGGCCATTTTGCCCGGAAACCGAAACCGGTACCCGTATAAATCGGAATTCCGTATCCCTTCATTTCCCAATTCGAAGGCACCGGAATATCGTCCCAGGAAGAGACATCATAATCGGTATGCCAAAAATCCAAAGGCCGGTCCGCCGGTTTCGCCACCCAATGAAATTTCCAGTTCCCGTTCAGGGAACGATAGCGGGAGGAACGTTCTACCTGCCAGTTTACCGCCTGTCCTTCGTTATCGAAAGGGATATAATAGGTATGGCTCTCTTCCCGGTTTCGCTGCAAAACACCCAGATTTTCCCAATCGTTCTGCGCCATAGCCCAGAAAGGGACGCCTATACACGCCAAAATCAAAAATTTCAATTTCTTTTTTACCATTCTCTTTCAGTTTATCATCTTATAATTACCTCATTTCAACCGAATTCGTCTCAATATTCGTACATCATCCACAACAAATGTGCCGCCGACCATCCGAACTGAGGTGCGTTTAATACCTCGCCCGTTAAGGGGTTATAATTTTCATGTATAGGCATGTCTCCCGTCAGTCCCTGACAATGATCCAAAACTTTTTTCGTCAACAGACGGGCCTCCTCCCGATAACCGTAATTTCTCAAGCCTTTCAGTCCGAAATAAGTTTGATCCAGCCATACCGGCCCTCTCCAGTATCCTTTTACCGGACTGAGTTTCTCGTGACTGATGTCGAGCGTACCTAAAGGAACGTAAGAATTAAAATGCTTCTCGTCCATCAGGATGTTTTTTACCGACAGAGCTTGCACACTATCGGCAATTCCTGCCCATAAAGGGATCCAGCCTTCCGGGCCGAAACCGGGAATCGGCCGGTGAGTACCTATTTTCACATCTGAAAAAAAGCCGTTCTTTTTATCGAACATAACCGTCCGCACCGTCGTACCTAACCGATTTGCTTCTTTTTCGAAAACCCGGGCCTCCTCTTCTTTTCCCAACAGGCGGGCAAAACGCGCTAAAACCAGCTTTTCATCATACAGGTAGGCATTCAGGTCCACGCTTTCCTGATCGGTAGACCAAGCGGAAGGCAGGTCGTTTTTTAACATCCGGGTACTGTCGAATCTCACGGCATTGTCCATTCCGCTCTCCCAGGCAGCCGCTACAAGGGTTCCGTCGGTAGAACCGTATTCGCATACGCCGTTATGATCGTGATCCCGTTCGGAATACCACCACCGATGATACCTCACCAGTTTCTCGTACATTTCCCTGACAAACTCCAGGTCTCCGTCCGAATCGAAAATGACCCCTACGGCCCAGGAAGCCAAAGGCGGTTTAGTATCCCTCAAATTGTTGTATTCTTTTTTCCGGCTTACAAAATCGGGTATCATTCCATTCTCCAGCTGATAATCGAAAAGAGCCCGGATATGATCTTTCGCCAATTCGGGATCAAAAGAGGTGATTCCGGCTGCAATTTTCCAGGAATCCCAAGACCAGAATCCTCCGCTGAATCCCACATAAGAAGGATAACCTCCGTTATGCAGCAAGTCCTGAGCGGGACTGCGCCAGTTCGAGATCAGCGTCATGAGACATTTTACGGCGACCCTCCGGTATTTCAATTCCGAAAACAAAGGCGAGGGATGGGAAAACACCTGACGGATATAACCGTCCCAACGGGCTTCCGACTCCCGAAAGTAGGATTCACTTTCCGCAAAAGCCCTTTCCAAAACCCGCTCACCTTCCCCTTCAAAAGTAGCCGTATATACCCATATGTTTTCCGTTGTTTCTCCTTCCCCTAACCGCATTTCCTCCCCGGAAAAACGATACGTACTGTCTTTGAGATTCACCCGATAGGGGGCTTCAGTTCTCAACACGAAATAAATTTTCCGCCGGGGCATGTAAAAACGTAAACCGGTTTCTCCCACAGCCGACACCTCATAATGAGAAGCAAAGTATTCCCCTTTCAAATTCAAGCGGATTCGTTTATCGGCTCCCCGGTTGGTCAACCGGCTCCGGACAATAGCATTCCGGTTATCGGCAAAAACTACGTCCTGCTCTACCTCGATTTCTCCCAATCGAAAACTCTGACTTAACCGGCCGGGATAATACACCTTACTCATCCACTCAGCCTCCTGAATCCACCGCTTCCCGTCTATATCCACTTCCAAACCTGCAGTATAGGGGCCTAAAGCCACATTTCCCGCCATAAACAGGGGACCGGCGAAACCGCCTTCCCCACTCTCCGCTCCATCCGGTAACAAAGCAAAACCATGCCAGGCTCCCAAATCGGAAAAAGCCCCCAAATACTCCCGCACCTTTTCCGGACGGTTTTTAATGTTCAGTACATTTTCATAATCGGGTCCCAGACTCAGGGATTCTTTTTTACCACAAGCCGTCCCTAACCCCAGCAAACAAAAAAAGACAATTATTTTATTCATATGATTCGTATTCTGAAACGGTTTACAATCACAGGATTCACCGAAACAAGAAAGAGATTTGACAAAAATAACCGAAAAAGATGCACATTTCCAGTATTGTATAAATTCTTACTTTTTTGCTTCATTTTGTTAAAAAACAAATCAAACCGACTCTTCCAAACCGTTTCTTATTAACCTTACTTTCCGTATCCCGGATTTTGTTTCCAGGAAGGATTCAATCGGAACTCTTCCGAAGGAATACCGAAAACCTGATGTTTGGTTTCGATAAAATTCTCAGCCCCCGGTTTGCGGTGGGCTTTCAAAGTTTCTCCGACTATATTCCAGCGAATCAGGTCGTACCACCTTTTCCCTTCCAGAGCCAGTTCGCAGGGGCGTTCCACGTGCCGGATATGCTCTCTCACTTTTTCCTGTTTCCAGTCTTGGGGAATGCGTGGAACCCGGGCCCGGGCCCGAACGGCATTTATACAATCGAAAACCGCTTGGGAAGGTCCGCTCACTTCATTCAACGCTTCCGCATACATCAGTAATACATCGGCATAACGGATAAGGGGCATATGGAAAGCGCTACGGGTCCAACGGTCACTTTGGGAAGGGCTCCAGGTCACGAATTTTTTCCAATAGACGGCTTTACTGTCCTCTCCGTGGACTTCTTCGTAAGGATAGGTCTCTCCTTTGTAAAAAGCCACTCCTCCCGGAAATTCGATGGTGGCTAAAATACGGTCTCCGTATTCCCCTTTCACCGTAGTATCCTTCAGCATCAATTGGTATAACCACTGTGTCGGATAGGCTTCCTGATATCCTCCCCCATCGAAAGAAGCGAGGTGACGGGTAATGTCGTGATATTCGGATTGTCCGTTTGTACGGTCGCCGGAAAACTGGACTTCCAGAATACTTTCCGAATTATTCGGGTGATCTCCGTCAAAAAGGTCTCCGTACCGGTCCACCAGACGATACTGTTTGGAAAGGATTACCTTTTCAAATTCAACGGCTGCTTTGGCAAACTCACCGAATTCCAGCCAATACCTCCCCATCATCGCGTCCGCTGCGCCTTTGGTTATACGTCCCGCATATTTGGAAGCATACTGAGGCGGCAAATGCCGCTGCGCATATTCAAAATCCTCCCGGATAAATTTCAGTATTTGTTCGGGAGTAGCCTGATCCGGATAGTATTCACTTTCTTTTTCGACCGGCTTATCCCACAAAGGCAGCATTCCCCCGAAATTCAGATAGAGATCCCAATAATAAAACCCCCGGAGAAAACGGGCTTCGGCGATATACCGTTCCTTTTGTTCTTTTTCCACATCCGGTACTTGTTCGATGCCTTTGAGCACCTGATTAGCCCGGTAAATTCCCGTAAACCGATAAGACCAGCAATTCCCTGCCAATCCGTTGGTGGATTCGTAATTAAAATCGCCGAGCTGAATCCAGGAAGCCATATCGTTTCTTTTATCACACTCATCGCTTCTCAGATTCGGCCAGCCGATAAAGCAATTCGTAGCCGCAGCCCAACCGTTACTCGGCTGTAAGCTCGCATATGCAGCGGTCAGTCCTTTCAGAATGTCTTCTTCAGACTTCCAGAAATCCCCGGGACTTAAAGCATTTGGATTGGTTTTCTCCTCCAGGAAATCGGAATCACAAGAGCAACAGATTCCGACCAATAACAGATATAATAATTTTCTCATAATTCTCTAAATTAAAATGATAACTGAATACCGAACACATAGTTTCTGGTAAGCGGATACAAAGCATAATCCACACCTCTTGCCGTCGACTCCCCTCCGGACATCCCCGGATCATACCCCTTGTAATTCGTCAGGGTAAACAGCCGCCTTCCTCCTACATAAAGCCGGCAGGTTTTGATGCCGTAACGGTCCAGAAAAGGCTGAGGAAGACTATAGCCGATCTGTAAATTATTCAGACGCAGGTAATTTCCTTTTTCCAGATAACGGTCGGATAAACGAATATTCCCGTTGGGATCTCCCAGTACGGCCCGCGGAATATGAGTATCGGGATTTTGAGGCGTCCAGGCTTTCAAAGCATCCTTACCGGAATTAAAATCCTTATCCATACGGGTCAACTGACGGGCCATATAATTGTATCTTAATCCTCCGAATTCTCCGTAAAAATTGACTGCCAGATCGAAATTTTTCCAGGAAGCCGTCAGGTTCACTCCCAACATAACATCGGGTACCCCGCTTCCCACTTTGATCCGGTCATTCACATCCAGGATTCCGTTTCCGTCTACATCCACAAAACGAATATCTCCCGGAGCGGCATTCGGTTGCAATACCTGCCAATTCCCGTCTTTATCCGTATAACCGTGTTTCGCATTCCAGTCTGCTACCTCCTGTTGCGACCGGAAAATACCCGCAGTTTTGTAGATCCAGAACTCTCCGATCTCTCCCCCGACATAGGTCCGGCTCGGACCGTTCCAATATTCATAACCGGGATCGCCCATTTTTTGCAATACACTCTTATAATGCGAAAGATTCACATCGATCTTATACTTGAAGTCATGCGAGTAATCGCTATATCCCACATTGATTTCCCAACCGGTGGTTTTCATTCTCCCGTCGTTGACCGTAGGAGCGGTCCCCACTCCCGTAGAAGAAGAAATGGGCTTTTTGGTGAGCATATCTTTAGTACGTTTCCAGTAATAATCGGCGGTTAAGGTCAACTTTTGGTCGAAAAAGCCGAGATCCAAACCGATGTTTTTCGTTTCCGTAGATTCCCATTTAATACCGAAAGAAGGCAATACCGTTCCGGCATAGCCTAAATGAACCTGGTTGCCGAAAACATAATTCAATCCGCTGCTATTATAGTTCAGTTTCTGAATATAGGAATAAGTTCCGATAGACTGATTCCCTAAAATACCATAACTGAATCTCAACTTAGCGTCCGAAATCTGCCAATCTTTCAGTTTCTTCAGAAAAGGTTCGTTGATCAGTCTCCATCCCAAGGAAGCCGAGGGGAAATTGCCCCATTTGTTTCCTTTGGCAAACTTACTGGAACCGTCCCGGCGGAAAGAAACCATCAGCAAATACCGGTCGCAGTAATTATAGCTGACCCGGCCCAGCCAGGACCGCATCGCCCAATGATCCGGCCCACCGCTGACTTCAGGATTCATCTGCCCGTGATTCAACGAATTCATGTGGTTATTTTCAAACTTCTCCACCGAAGCTCCCATATCCCGGTATTTATACTCTTCCTGAGTAAAACCGACAAGTGCGGAAATGTCATGTTTTCCGAAAGATTTATGGAAAGTCAACGTATTTTCGATCAATTCATTCCGGGATTCCGAGCGGGATTCGTACAAACTGGCTTTATCCACTTCCAGATATTCTCCCATATAAAAAGTGGGAATAAACTGATAGGTATAACCGAAATAGCGTTTTTGTCCGTATTGAAATTTGTATTTCAGCCATTCGGCGAAGGTATATTCCCCATACACAGACATATCGAAATCATGAGCGCTATACCGGGTGTCCACCAGTTTATTCACCCCGACCGGATTGGCGGCGTCCGTCATCCCCATCCCCGGCATAGCTCCGCCGAAACCTCCTTCATTATTCGCTTCGTATACCGGAATTAAAGGTTGGATATTGGTCGTTTGGAACATACCGGGGAAACCGGAATCTTCCTCCGGCCGGCGCTTGGCCCGGCCGTAATTAAAAGATTCGCCGACTTTGATCCGCTTGCTGACCGTAATGTCCGAATTGATGCGTATACCGTATTTCTCGGCATCGGTTCCTACGATAATTCCCTTCGTTTTAGAATAATAACCGGAAAAACTGAAATTTATCCAATCCGTACCTCCGGCAAAACGCAAATCGTATTTTTCCGTCATACCGCTCCGGTAATAAGCATCCTGCCAATCCGTATCCGCAAAACGGGAGGGATCTTTTTCCCAGGCGGTAATATAGCGGGGCAGATTTTCCTCTTTTTCTCCTGCATTCAGGTGCGAAAGCTTATTCACTTGTATGTATTCGGCCGCATTGCAAACGCTCATTTTCTTGGCCAATTCGTCTATGCCATAAAAGACATTGAATTCGATGGAGGGTTTTTGTTTAGCTCCCCGCTTCGTAGTAATCAAAATCACACCGGCTGCCGCCCGGGAACCGTAAATCGCCGCTGCCGCCGCATCTTTCAAAACGTCTATCGAAGCAATATCTGAAGGATTCAAATAATTGATATCTCCGCCGGGAACCCCGTCAATTACGTAGAAGGGCGTATTATCGCCGGTTCCGTAGGAAGTGATTCCCCGGATCATAATGGAAGGGGAAGTGCCCGGATCTCCGCTTACTTCATTCACGCTTACACCGGCCGCCATACCCTGAAGGGCCACCCCGGCATCCACCACCGGCACTTTTTTCAACTGATCGACTTTTACGGAAGTCACCGCTCCCGTCAGGTCTTTCTTTTTCTGAGTCCCATATCCGATAACCACGACTTCCTCCAAAAGCTCGGAATCGGGCACCAGATGCACCTCCAATTGCTTTTGTCCGGTAACCGGGATTTCCTGCGCTTTATACCCGATAAATGAAAATACCAGGATATCTCCCGACACAACATTTAACCGGAAGGCTCCGTCGATATCCGTAGCCATGCCGGTGCCCTTTCCTTTGACGTGAATGTTGACGCCGGGAATCGTCTCTCCGTTTTCATCGAATACTTTACCCTGTAAAGTATAATCCTGAGCATATACCCCCAAGGGCATACCCAAGAGGAAAATAAATAACATCCGTACATAAAACGAATGATAAGAACAGATTTTTTTCATGTGTTAGTTTTTGATTAATAATTTTGGGGACTAAATTGACGCAATATTATCCTTTTCCGGCCAGGACGTCCTCAAAATACCCTCTCAAACTAACCCTACATTTTCCCACGCAAACGTTTTCTTTATCCTACAAAAAAAATACGGATAATTTGAATATAAACGAATTAGACTACCGACAAGAACCTACATTTTAACAATTTCAGAAAAATAAACACATTTAAATACTTTTCATGTATTCCGCTAAATCTTGCTCGCTATCCAGCTCCAATCTTTTACGTAACCGGTAACGGGCAACACTGATGGTTTTTATTTCTACTCCCTGTAAGGTGGCAATTTCTTTGGTGGAAAGGTCCAAACGCAGCATAGACGCCAGTTGTTTCTCATTTTTGGAAAGATCGGGGTGCTTTTCCAACAAACGGACAATAAAATCCGCATTTATTTTTTCCAGTTGCCGGACAAAATCAGCGGTCTCTTTTCCCTCCATCTGATTGTGGGAAATAAACAAATTGATCCGCTTAGCGTACATTTTTACCTCCGATGTATCGATACGGGGAATTTCACGGATCAGGGATTTAATTTTTTCCAGCAAATCGTTCCGGTTCATAATGTAATACGCAAAGCGGCTTAACTCCTGTTTGTAATGACTCACTTCGTATTCCCGTTGCCGGTTCTGCATTTCCGTATTTTCCAAACGCAATTTCACCATTTCGTGCAAACGCGTCATTTCCTGCAAAGAAGATTTTCGCTTATTGATTTTTATCCGGAAATAGATACCCCCGCACACCAGTAAAAGTATCAGAATAAAAATGACGATCATCAAAAAATTATGTGCCTTTAATTGCAGAATTTCATGATCTCTTTTCTTCAATTCCTGTTGTTGCTGAGCCATTTTATATTTCCGGTCGGAATTAATCGAGGCTATTTCCTTGCTTTGGCGGGAAGCGTTCAGTTCATTTTCCAGTTTCCGCAATTTTTGAAGACACAGAAAGGCTTCCCGGTAATTGTTCATAGCCCGGTAAACATCGATTCGGTAATCGTAATTGTCACATAGCAATTCCCTGGCTCCGAATTCCTGTGCATAATTTCTGGCCTTGTCGAAACACTCCAGCGCCCGCCGGTAATCTCCCCGATAGTAGTACTGATTACCCATATTGTTGTAATTTTCTGCCAAACCGTAGGTGGAACCGATTTCTCCGTTGATCCGGATGGCTTCTCTCAGCATTTCGAAACATTCTTCTCCTCCCCGGTAAATACAAATGTTGTTGAGATTACGGGCTATCCCGTCTTTATTACCCAGTAAACGGTTTATTTCCAGCGCTTTTTTCCAGTAAGCAATACAAATCTGCTTTTTCCCCTGTCCCATATAAATCAATCCTTCTATGTTGTAGCATTCCGCTAAAGCCAGCGAATCCTTCTCTTCTTCCGCTATTTTCAAAGCCGGTTCCAACACCTCTAAAGCCTTTTCGAATTCCTTATGTTTCCAGTACGAACAAGCCATATTTTTACCGACTAAAGCGAAGAGCCGCCGGTTATTCCGGGGACATTTTACATAAGCCTCCTGAAAATACTCGAACCCGATACCGAGAGCACCCTGATTCGTGTAAGCAGTACCTAAACAGGATAACGCCCGCACTTCTCCTCTCACATTCCCTTCCTGCTGTGCCCGCGTCAAAGCCGAATACGCATAATAAAGCGCCTGTTCCGGTTTTTTATCGGAATAATTTTCAGCCCGTACAAGCAATTCCTCCAACAGACTTTGCGAACGTCCTTCCGATGCCTCCGGACCGATTGGCAAAAACACAGTTAGTATAAAAAGCAGACATACACCCATGATGACACACTTAACCTGATTTACACGAAGAGAAAGGAAATACCCCTTAAACTTATTTAAAATTCTGTCAGGATGTAAATATATATAAAAAAACGTATTGAAAAGTAATTTTTACTCGCTAAAGTTCACCCTTCGGTTTTCTCCGTTCTCTTACGTTCGAAGCAGGGGCCCGCTTCTTCGTCCGATAGGAGGATTACCGGAAAATCACCGGTGCGGGAGAAAAGACATGCCGGCTCTCCGGAATAAATTAAGTAGCCTCAGTAGACCGGCAAACCGGTTCCTTTCCCCCTAAAAATAAAGAGAGATTGCCGGGTGGACAATCTCTCTCGCAGCGATGAGAAAAAAGAAGATCAGGTCCTCTTACTTCGGCCACTCACCAAAGATACGAACCATAATAAAATAATCGCTCCCACGGTAGAAGTAATCAGGCTGCCGATAATTCCTCCGTTGGAATGTATACCGGCAAGTCCGAACAACCAGCCGCCGAGTACTCCTCCGATAATTCCGACAATTAAATTTACAAAAATGCCGAAACCTCCTCCTCTCATTATCCTTCCGGCTACATAACCGGCGATAAGTCCAATAATAATGTACCAAATAAACATCATAACGATTTAAGTATTTATAGTTATTATGTTGTTAAACAGATTTTCAGAAGAAATAGTTACATTTCTTTTTCCCAACCCACAGCATTCATACTCGGAAAACCCGGACACCAAAAACACGTATACTTAAAGCGGATAACCAGGGAGAAGACAGGGGATATACATCCTCTGAAAAAATAAATGGAGGGATATGTTATCCATCGGCCTCTGGCTTTTATTGCTTTTTTTACGACGGCGACTCTCGTTTCTTTCATTATCTATTCCTGAATCCGCTCCGTCCAATCCCCTCCCTCCCGGATCAGTTGCTTCAAAGCTTCGATAGCTTCCTCTTCAGGAACACCCGCCCGGACCATTTGCTTTCCCTTATAAAGATTCACTTTCCCGTTTCCGGCGCCCACATATCCGTAATCCGCATCTCCCATTTCTCCCGGTCCGTTTACCACACAACCCATAATGGCGATTTTCAGTTTATGCAAGTGGGAAAAAGCTTGTTTTACCTGAGCTACCGCCCCCTGCAAATTATAAAGCGTTCGTCCGCAGCCGGGACAACTGATAAATTCGGTTTTATAACGTCTGGCTCCGGCAGATTGTAAAATATTCCGTCCCAATTCCAGATCGAAAGCGGCGTCCCCGACGGAAGGCGTATGTATCCACAAACCGTACGCCCGTTTATCCAGAAAAAATCCCCCGGTATGGGCCGCCACCTGTAAAGCGGCCACCGACCGCTCCTTCTCTTGGCTTTCTGCTCGGAGTACCACTTTATGGGAAAGCCCTTTTTCCGTCATTCGGCTCAGCATGGCGTCATAGGCACGGTAATCGACTCCAGGCGAAAGGACCAGAACCGCCTGCGGTATTTTCTCTAACCGGCCGGCCAACCGGTCGATCTCTTCGATTTTATCAATCCGTATCCAAGGCTCACCCACCGCCGATCCCGGAAAATAAGCTTCCACTTCGGACGGAGTCCACAAAAGACCTACATTCTGCCGACGGATATCGGCCGTTTTCCCTACGGAAAAGGGAAGGATTACCGTAACACTCTCCGGTAATTTCTCCCAGGCGGTCCCCGGAGTCTCCGTATAGACCATTTCCGGCCACTGTAAGCCGGCTCCGGGGCTAACAACGGATTTGAAACCCGACAGAACAATCGTCGTTTGATCCGGCATGCCCGCAGAAGTAATATCCGCTACCAATACGGGCCGGCTGAAGGTGCCCTTCACCGGAAAACGGTCTTTCCGGTAATCCGGCACACACAGATCCGCTAATAACTTAGCGACAGGGATCTCCGCTTCAGGAGCTTCCGTTAAGGACACCCGCAGGGTATCGCCCAACCCTTCATTTAACAAAGTCCCGATTCCTACGGCAGAACGGATGCGTCCGTCTTCCCCTTCCCCCGCCTCGGTTACGCCCAGGTGTAAAGGATAATCCATCTCCTCTTCCTCCATGCGTTTCACGAGTAAACGCACCGCTTCTACCATCACCCGGCAATCACTGGATTTCAGCGAAATCACCACATCGTCGAAAGCCGTATCCCGGCAAACGCGGAGGTATTCCAGGGTTGCTTCCACCATGCCCTCAGGCGTATTCCCATAACGGCTCATAATGCGGTCCGACAGGGAACCGTGATTGGTCCCTATCCGGACAGCGGTATGGTACTCCCGGCAAATCTTCAGTAAATCCGTAAATTTCCGTTTCAACATTTCCAGTTCCGCGGCATACTCTTCCTCCGTATAATTCAGTTGCCGGAAGGTGGCTCGCTTATCGGCAAAATTCCCCGGATTGATCCGGACTTTTTCCACATAACGGGCAGCCACTTCCGCAGCCGCCGGGTTAAAGTGTATATCTGCCGAAAGAGGGGTATGGTATCCCCTGTCGCTCAGCAGGGCCCGGATATTTTTTAAATTTTCCGCCTCCCTGACTCCCTGTGCGGTGATACGCACCAGTTGTCCTCCGGCCCGGATGATGCGGATAGCCTGTTCCACACATCCTTCCGTATCGAGGGTGGAAGTATTGAGCATGGATTGAATCACCGGAGGCCGCTCCGATGATAAAATAAGGGAACCGATCCGTACGGCTCTGGTTTTACGTCTCATATTAAAAGGTATTGATTCACCCCATATATTGTTTTATATTCCGGGTATTCCTCGTGTTCAACATATCTTTTCCTTCAGAGGTATAAGCATAGTCCAACTCGTTTCGGTACAATTCCGTAATCCGTCTTCTCACCATTTTAGAGGTGGAATTGATCGTTCCGTTTTGTTCCCCGAAAGACTCAGGTAATACGATACTTACGGCCGGCAACCAACGTTCCGGGAAAAGGCCTCCGAATTTTCCTCCCGGCCGATACTCCATCAATTCCGAACGAATTTTAGACAACATCAGCTTATACCCTTCAATAGAACCGAATTTCACTTCTTTCTCCTGCAAATATTCCTTCAAGGCCGTTTTATTGGGTACAATCAATCCCACGGTATAAGCACATTGGTTGTTATACAGCATACAGTAGTCGATATAGGGAGATCTTTCCACTATGGATTCCTCTATGCCTTCCGGACTGTATTTTTCGCCGTCATCGGCAATCAATAAGGTCTTAAATCGTCCCAGCACATATAAAAAACCCTGGGGGTCTACATACCCCATATCGCCCGTATACAGCCAACCCTCCCTCAAAACTTCCTGTGTCGAGCTTTCATTCTTCCAATACCCTTTCATTACATTCCCCCCCCGGATGACTATTTCCCCTTCTTCCCCTGCCGTTGCCGTTTCCCCGTTTTCCCGGCATATTTTCAATTCCATCGGTTCTACTATCTTTCCTGAAGATCCGAATTTATAAGCCTGGGGGGTATTGGAACTGATCACCGGAGAAGCTTCGGATAAACCGTAGCCCTGATACATCGGAATCCCCAACGCCCGGAAATACTTCTGCAATTCCACATCCAGCAAAGCACCTCCCCCGATAAAAAACTGTAAATTTCCCCCGAAAGTCTTGCGTATTCCGGAAAAAACAATACGATCTTTCCATTTTACCAGTGGATACAGCAAATATTTCCATCCCCTCTTTTCTTTCTTTTCCAATCCATAATAGGCATAGGCGATTTTCAAGCCCTGTGCGTACAATTTACGAACCGTTTTCCCTTTCTGTCTGACGGCGGACTCTATATTTTTCCGGAAATTTTTAGCAATAGCCGGGACACTCAGCAAGACATGCGGTTTTACTTCCCGCAAACTGACCGGAATATTCCGGAGGTATTCCAGGGGAGAATTTCCGAAATCTACGGCAGCTATAGAAGCTCCGTTATACATAAACGAATAAATTCCTACCGTATGGGCAAAACTGTGATCCCAGGGTAAAAACAAAACTATTTTATAGAACGAAGGAATGCGAACCAGGGAATCCGCCTGCAAAACGTTGCTGACATAATTACCATGCGTCAGCATAATCCCTTTCGGCTCGGCCGTCGTTCCGGAAGTGTAAGAGATATTCGCCACATCTTCCGCTCTTACCGAACGCATCACCTCCTTCAACTGAGCTTTATGATCCGTCAACCACTTTTTTCCCTCCTCCACCAAACGTTCAAAACCATAAAAATCCCTTCCGGCACATTCCTGCTCACCCAGAATAAAAATTTTTTCCAAAAAAATCAGGGAAGAACGGATACGCTTCAACGTTTCTGCATAATAAGCCGATACGATTATAAAACGCGACCCGGAATGATTCAAACGAAAAATCAACTCCTGTTCCGTCAGCTTGATACTCAAAGGCACGCTGATACCGCCGGCATACAGGACCGCCAGTTCCCCGCAAATCCAATCCCGGCACCCTTCGCTCAACAAAGCTACCCGCTCTCCTTTGTGCAGATTTTCCTTGAGCAATCCGGATGCAGCGAACAAAACCCGTTCTTTCGTCCGGGCATAACTCGTGGATTCATACTTCCCGTTTCTCTTTTCCCACAAATAAGCATGCTCCGGAAAATACGAACAACTTCGTTCAAACAAATCGATGATCGTCTCCATGTTATCTTTTTATCGGCTTTCTCAGCACAAATCGAACAAAATTACAAAGAAAACCCCAAACTCCCAAAATAAGCGCCCTTTCGTCCTTCCTCCGTCTGCTTCCGAGCGATATAACATTCGTTCTGAAACTTTATATTTCTGAAAGCAACTTTTTTTCGCTCCAATCGTAACGAAAAATTCACACACTTAACTTTTGAGGAGATGAGATTAGTCATTACAGGGGGGCTAGCCCTTATCCTATTTATTATGATATCGGCTTTTAAAGAAAAAAACGGCATCCGGGAAAAAAATCCGGTTCCGCCGGATCAAGGGTATTTCTACAAGGAATACAGGCTTCATTTTTGGGAAATTCCCGAAGAAGAAAACGATGGGTTGAAACATCCCGACAACAAAAGTCAGGAAGTACGGATACCGTTGTTGCCGGACTTTTCCTGACCGGCATTTTATTTCTCAATCGTTTCCGGTTGTATAATTCTTAACAACATCCCTTCTTTCCGTAAATAATTCCGGAAATATTTGGAAATTCCATCGGCCTGACCTTATATTTGCTGCCAACAAAAAATAAAACGATGAAGAATTTATTTCTTAACCTTAGCATTATTATTCTGGCGCTCGTGGTCCTTTGCCACGGAGTGAGAAAGGTGTATAGGTTAGAATAACAAGATACATATATCATGCATACAGGCCTTTCTCACAAACGGGAAAGGCCTTTTTGTTTTTAACGATATCCTGCACAATATATACTTAAATGTGAAAAGGCCATGAAGAACAAATTAAGAAGCGCAGCAACGACAAACGGTAGGAGGATGGCGGGAGCCCGGAGTTTATGGAGAGCCAACGGCATGAAAGAAGAACACTTCGGCATGCCGGTTATCGGAATCGCCAATTCCTTTACCCAACTCGTTCCCGGACATGTACATCTGCATGAGATCGGACAATACGTGAAAGAATTGATCGGACAAAGAGGATGCTTTGCCGCAGAATTCAATACCATAGCCATAGACGACGGCATTGCCATGGGACACGAGGGCATGCTCTATTCCTTACCGTCGCGGGAAATTATCGCCGACAGTCTGGAATACATGGCCAACGCTCACCGCATCGATGCGCTGGTCTGCATCAGCAATTGCGACAAGGTTACTCCCGGCATGCTGATGGGGGCTATGCGTCTGAATATACCGACCGTTTTCGTTTCGGGGGGGCCTATGGAAGCCGGTGTCTTCCGCGGGAAAGCCGTCGACCTGATCGATGCTATGGTGATGAGTGCAGACTCCCGGTACAGCGAAGCGGATATTGAAAAGATAGAAAAATGCGCCTGTCCCGGTTGCGGCTCCTGCTCAGGCATGTTCACAGCCAACTCCATGAATTGCCTGAACGAAGCCCTGGGGCTTGCATTACCCGGAAATGGAACTATTCTGGCCACTCATACCAACCGGAAACGCCTGTTCGAAAAAGCAGCCTCCGTCATTGTACAAATGGCCGGGACCTACTATTTCGAAGGGAACGATACCGTTTTACCCCGTTCCATAGCGACCAAAGCCGCCTTTGAAAATGCCATGTCCCTGGACATAGCGATGGGAGGTTCCACCAATACGGTATTACATTTGCTGGCCATCGCCCGGGAAGCAGGAGTGGATTTTACTCTGGACGACATCGACCGTTTATCCCGCAACGTTCCCGTGTTGTGTAAGGTGGCTCCGAATTCTTCTTATCACATTCAGGACGTCAACCGGGCGGGAGGCATTATGTCTATTCTGGGCGAACTGGCCGATGCCGGCTTAATCGACACCTCGGTCTACCGGGTAGGTTATCCGAATCTCTCCGCCTGTCTGGCAAAATACAATTTACAAAGCAGCCGCCTCAGCCGGAAAGCTTACAAGTTTTACCTGACCGCTCCCGGAAATACTTTCAGCACAGAATTGGGATCACAAAAAAATTACTACGATTCTTTCGATACCGACCGGAAAAAAGGTTGTATCCGTGCTCCGGAACATGCTTATGGCAAAGACGGCGGACTGGCGGTCTTAAAAGGCAATATCGCTCCGGACGGCTGTATCGTCAAAACGGCCGGTGTAGACGAATCTCTGCTTACTTTCCGGGGAACGGCAAAAGTTTTCGAATCTCAGGAACAGGCGATGAACGGAATTCTCAACGATGAAGTAAAAGCCGGAGATGTAGTCGTTATCCGTTACGAGGGACCGAAAGGCGGACCCGGTATGCAGGAAATGTTGTACCCTACCTCCTATTTGAAGTCCAAAGGATTGGATAAAGTGTGCGCACTTATTACCGATGGCCGTTTCTCCGGCGGCAGTTCCGGATTATCCGTCGGACACATTTCCCCCGAAGCCGCTGCCGGGGGAACGATTGCAGCGATCTGCGACGGAGACCCGCTGGAAATCGATATTCCCCAACGAAAAATTAATCTGCTCGTGAAAGAAGAGGACATCAAAAAACGGATGGAAGCTATAGGTATTTTCCGTCCCCGCAACAGGAACCGAAAAATAAGTAAATCCTTAAAAGCTTATGCTATGCTCGTCGGTTCTGCGGCACAGGGTGCTGTGAGAATGATAGAATAAAGCAAAAAATAAACCGGAATACTACAACACAATCAACTACACTTATGAAGAACGGATCTCCCCTGAACACAGGTGCCTGTACAGGCGCCCGGGCGGTAATCGAATCGCTGCTGGCCGAACATACGGATACAATTTTCGGTTATCCCGGAGGCACCATTATGCCTGTATACGATGCTCTGTACGACTACCGGGACCGCATCCGTCATATTCTGGTACGGCATGAACAGGGAGCTGTTCATGCCGCCCAGGGATATGCCCGGGTCAGCGGAAAAACCGGCGTATGTATCGTTACCTCCGGCCCCGGAGCTACGAATACGGTGACGGGACTCGCTGACGCTCTGATGGACTCCACTCCCGTGGTACTCATCAGCGGTCAAGTCGGTTCCGGGCTGCTGGGAACGGATGCTTTCCAGGAAACCAATTTTATCGGAATCACACAAGCGGTCACCAAATGGAATTGTCAGGTAAAAAAAGCGGCAGAAATCCCTCAGGCGATCGCCCGGGCTTTTTATATCGCCTCTTCCGGCAGACCCGGTCCGGTAGTAGTCGATATTACGAAAGACGCTCAACAGGAATTGACCGAATTTTCGTATACTCCCGTGAAATCGATCCGGAGTTATCATCCCTACCCTGCTCCCGATCCTTCACAAATTGCCGAAGCCGCCCGCTTGCTCAATCTGTCCCGAAAGCCTTTGGCCCTGATCGGACAAGGTGTCATTCTCGGTAAAGCGGAAACGGAACTGCTGGATTTTCTGAATAAAAGCGGTATTCCCGCCGCCTCCACCTTACTCGGACTTTCGGCCATTCCATCCGATCACCCCCAATATGTGGGTCTCTTAGGGATGCATGGCAATTATGCGCCGAATATCAAAAATAAGGATTGCGACCTTCTGATCGCTATCGGAATGCGCTTTGACGACCGGGTGACCGGTGATCCGGAAAAATTCGGTATAAACGCCCGGATCATCCACCTGGAAATCGACCCTGCGGAAATAGGTAAACTGGTGTATGCAGACGCACCAGTAATCGGAAATGTCCGGGAAACCTTACCCCGGCTGACCTCACTGGTAACCCCCCGGGACCACACCTCCTGGCTGAAGGAATTTAAGGCTTGTTACAACATCGAATATCAAAAGATTATAGAAAATGAATTCTATCCGTCGACTCCTTCTATCCGTATGGGAGAAGTGGTACACAAAGTCTCTCGCTATTGCCGGGGAAATGCCGTTCTCGTAACGGATGTAGGCCAACAACAAATGGTCGCCTCCCGCTATTTCCGTTTTTCACGAAGCCGGAGCCTCATCACTTCGGGAGGATTGGGTACGATGGGTTTCGGATTGCCCGCCGCCATCGGAGCTAAAATCGGAGCCCCCGACCGGGAGGTGTGTCTTTTTACGGGAGACGGGGGATTCCAAATGAATATACAGGAACTGGGCACGATTTTCCAGTCGAAAATACCGGTAAAGATCATTCTCCTGAACAACCGTTTTTTAGGTATGGTCCGCCAATGGCAGGAACTATTTTTCCGGAGCAGATACTCTTTCACCGAAATGGTCAACCCGGACTTCGGCCTGATTGCGCAAGCCAACGGGATCGCCTACGCCTGTGTGAAAAAACGGGAAAGCCTGGACCAGGCCATCGAAAAAATGATGCAAGACAGGGGACCCTATCTGTTAGAAGTCCAGGTGGAGAAAGAAGAAAACGTTTTTCCCATGGTTCCCGCCGGAGCTTCCGTTTCCGACATCCGGCTGGAATAAGACGGACCGTAACCTTTTATTCGCTCATTTATATCATTATTCACCATGGAAAAAGCATACATCATCACCATCTTCTCGGAAAATAAAATCGGACTTCTGAATCAAATCACTACGGTATTTACCTATCGGAACGTAAATATTGAAAGCATTACGGCATCGGAATCTTCCATCGCCGGAATTCACAAATACACGCTCACCGTCTGTACCAGTCCGGAGAAGGTTGAAAAACTGGCCAAACAAATCGAGAAGAAAATCGACGTACTCAAGGTCTTCGTATTTGCGCCGGAAGAAGTAATCTGCCAGGAAATTGCCTTGTATAAGGTCGCCCGTAACAGAAATATAGAAAAACTGGTCAGGGAATACCATGTCCGTATTCTGGAGGTGGACGACGATTATATTATTCTGGAAAAAACCGGACACCAAAGCGAAACCCAAGCTTTATTCGAATTGCTCCGTCCTTACGGAGTATATCAGTTCGTACGTTCGGGTCAGGTGGCGGTCATTAAATCCAAACGGGAACTGCTGACGGAATTTTTACAAAAACAAAACCGGACGGAATACTGAAAAAGCCGGTCCTTTTCGATATCACTAAAACACTTAGAAACACACTTAAACCAATAAACTTACAAGTATGGCAAAAATCAATTTCGGAGGAACAGTAGAAAACGTAGTAACGCGTGAAGAATTCCCCCTGTCAAAAGCACTGGAAACTTTAAAAAACGAAACCATAGCCGTTATCGGCTACGGAGTACAGGGTCCGGGACAATCCCTCAATTTAAAGGACAACGGATTCCAGGTCATCGTCGGTCAACGGAAAAACAGCAAATCCTGGGAGAAAGCAATCGCTGACGGATGGATTCCGGGAGAAACCCTTTTCGACATCGAAGAAGCGGCCCGCCGGGGAACGATTATACAATACCTGCTTTCGGACGCAGGACAAATTTCTGCCTGGCCTGCCGTAAAAAAACACCTCAGTCCGGGTAAAGCCCTTTATTTCTCCCATGGATTCGGTATCACCTACAAAGAACGTACCGGTATACTTCCTCCTGCCGATGTAGATGTCATCCTGATTGCCCCCAAAGGCTCGGGCACCAGTCTGAGAAGGATGTTTCTGCAAGGGCGGGGGCTGAATTCCAGCTATGCGGTCTTTCAGGATGCAACCGGCAAGGCGAAAGAACGTGTGATCGCCCTGGGGATCGGAGTCGGTTCGGGTTATTTGTTCGAAACGACATTTCAAAAAGAAGTATATTCGGATCTGACCGGCGAACGAGGCACTCTGATGGGAGCGATACAAGGTATTTTTGCAGCCCAGTACGATACCTTACGCACTCACGGACATTCCCCTTCCGAAGCTTTCAATGAAACCGTGGAAGAATTGACACAAAGCCTGATGCCTCTGATTGCCGAAAACGGGATGGACTGGATGTATGCCAACTGCTCCACGACCGCTCAGCGGGGAGCTTTAGACTGGTGGCAAAAATTCAGGGATGCGGCTAAACCCGTCTTCGAAGAACTCTATCAGGAAGTGGCCAACGGACGGGAAGCTCAACGCTCCATCGATGCCAACAGTCAAACGGATTACCGGGAAAAACTGGACAACGAACTGAAAACCATGCGGGATTCCGAGATGTGGCAAGCCGGTGCTGCGGTAAGGCAACTCCGGCCGGAAAACAAGTAAAGGCCCGGGGGTTCCGCTCGCAGATACCGATGGCAGCCCCCAAACAAATCCGTGAGGCCTTATAACCTAATTTTATTTACCCTTAATAAAAACTCCATGAGTGAAAAAGTCTATATATTCGATACCACCCTGCGGGATGCCGAACAAGTGCCCGGATGTCAATTGAATACGGTGGAAAAAATAGAGGTAGCCCGTCAACTGGAAAAATTGGGAGTGGATATTATCGAAGCCGGTTTTCCGGTCTCCAGCCCGGGAGACTTCAATTCGGTGGTCGAAATATCGAAAGCCGTGACCCGTCCCACCATCTGTGCTTTGACACGGGCCTTAAAAAAAGACATAGAAATAGCGGCCGAAGCGCTGAAATTCGCCAAAAGAGCGCGTATACATACCGGTATCGGTACGTCCTTTTACCACATTTACGGCAAACTGAAATCGACTCCCGAAGAGATCATCGTACGGGCGGTGGAAGCCGTCAAATATGCCCGGCAATTCGTAGAAGAAGTTGAATTTTATGCAGAGGATGCCGGTCGTACCGAGGACGAATACCTGGCCCGGGTCGTGGAAGCCGTTATCCGGGCAGGCGCTACGGTGGTCAACATACCCGATACGACCGGCTATTGTCTGCCCGGTGAATACGGTGCTAAAATAGCTTATCTGAGGAACCGGGTGCCCAATATCGATAAAGCCATCCTCTCTACCCACTGTCACAACGACCTCGGAATGGCGACGGCCAATACCCTGGCAGCCATCCAAAACGGTGCCCGGCAGGCAGAAGTAACCATTAACGGCTTGGGCGAAAGAGCCGGCAATACCGCTTTAGAAGAAGTAGTGATGGCTATCGCCTGCCATAAAAACCTGGATTTTGAACTGGGTATACATACCCGGGAGATCCTAACGACCAGTCAACTCGTATCCAACTTGATGCGGGTGCCCGTACAACCGAACAAAGCCATCGTAGGCCGGAATGCTTTTGCTCATTCTTCCGGCATCCACCAGGACGGGGTACTCAAAGACCGGGAAACTTATGAAATTATCGATCCGGCCCTGGTAGGTATAGACCAATCCAGCATCGTTCTGACGGCACGCAGCGGAAGAGCGGCCTTAAAACATCACTTGAAAGAAATCGGATACGCTCTGGAAGGAGAAGAACTCGACGCCATTTATCAGAAATTCCTGGAATTAGCCGATAAGAAAAAGGACATTACCACCCGGGATCTGGAAGTGTTGGCGGGATGCGAAAAGTCGAGGTCCAACCGGGCTTTGCAACTCACCGCCCTACAGGTGGTATGCGGGACCTCTACCATTCCGACAGCCACCGTACAAGTGAGTTTCGGGGGAGATATATTCACTGAAACCGCCAGCGGGAACGGGCCGGTGGATGCAGCTTTCAATGCGGTGAAAAGCATCACCAAACGCCGGGTACATGTAGAAGAATATCTGGTACAGGCCATCACCCGGGGCAGCGACGACCTGGGAAAAGTACATGTGCAAATTTCCCACAAAGGAAAAATGTATCACGGATTTGCTGCTCATACAGATATTATCTCGGCCTCGGTGGAATCCCTGCTGGACGCCATTGCCAAAATTTCCTGAACCGGCAAGCGGAAGCTGGAAAGCCCCTTTCCCTAACGTTCAGAAAACCGATTCCGATAAAAACGAAAACCGCTTTAGTGTAACAAAATGAAACAAACCTTATTCGATAAAATTTGGGACGCCCATACGGTAGATACCTTAGCGGAAGGTCCCTCCATCCTCTATATCGACCGGCAATATATTCATGAGGTAACCAGCCCGCAGGCCTTCGAAGGACTCCGGAAACGGGGTATTCCCGTATTTCGTCCTCGACAAACGACAGCCAGTCCCGATCATAACATTCCCACAATCAACCAGCATTTACCGGCACCGGACCCCCTTTCCCGGGAACAACTGGCGGCTCTGGAGAAAAATTGTACGGAAAATGGAATTACTATCTTCAAAACCGGGACCCCTCAAAACGGAATCATCCACGTGATCGGTCCGGAAAGCGGACTCACTCAACCGGGCATGACGATCGTCTGCGGCGATAGTCACACTTCTACCCACGGCGCCCTGGGTTGTATCGCTTTCGGTATAGGAACCAGCGAAGTAGAAATGGTCTTAGCCTCCCAATGCCTCTTACAAACCAAACCCAAAACCATGCGTATCCGCATAGAAGGTAGCTTGCACCCCTACGTCTGTTCCAAAGATATGATTCTTTACATAATTTCCCGCTTAGGAACGGCAGGGGGCACCGGGTATTTCATCGAATTCGCCGGATCAGCCGTACGCTCTCTTTCTCAGGAAGCCCGGATGACAATCTGCAATATGAGCATAGAAATGGGAGCCCGGGGAGGCATGATCGCTCCGGATGAAACCACTTTCGCCTATTTGAAAAACCGGAAATACGCTCCGCAGGGAAAGGAACGGGAAAAAGCGGTCGAAAAATGGAGCCGGTTGAAAAGCGACGAAGATGCCGTTTTCGATAAAGAGATCACCTTCCGGGCCGAAGATATCGAACCCATGATCACTTACGGCACCCATCCCGGCACCGCCATCCCGGTAAACGGAAAAATTCCGGAAGAAGGAGAAATCGACCGGGAAGCTTATCCTTCTTTTATCCAATCGTTGGAATATATGAACTTCCGGCCGGGAGAAAAAATACTCGGTAAAAAAATAGACTATGTTTTTCTGGGAAGTTGTACCAACGGCCGGATCGAAGACCTGCGTATCTTTGCCGCTTATGTGAAAGGGAAGAAAAAATCGGACCGGGTTACGGCATGGATCGTCCCCGGCAGCAAGCAAGTGGAACGACAAGCCATAGACGAGGGCCTTAAAGATATACTGGAAGAGGCCGGCTTCGAACTGCGGCAACCGGGCTGCTCCGCCTGTCTGGCCATGAACGGCGATAAGGTACCCGAAGGGAAATATTGCGTCGCCACTTCCAACCGGAATTTCGAAGGACGGCAAGGTCCCGGAGCCCGAACCCTTCTGGCGGGGCCGTGGATAGCCGCGGCGGCGGCCATTCACGGAGAAATTACCGATCCCCGCGCCCATTCCTCACTTTAAAACTTATTTCGTTATGATAGATAAATTTACAACCCTCGTATCAACAGCCGTACCTCTTCCTATCGAAAACATCGATACAGATCAGATTATTCCCGCCCGTTTTCTGAAAGCTACTACCCGGGAAGGATTCGGAAATAAATTGTTCTACGACTGGAAATTCGACCGGGAGGGAAAACCAAAACCGGATTTTGTACTGAATAGCGGGAAATACCGGGGAGAAGTTCTGGTAACCGGAAAAAATTTCGGCTGCGGATCGAGCCGGGAACATGCTGCCTGGGCCCTAAAAGGAGCCGGATTCAAAGCTATAGTATCCAGCCATTTCGCCGATATTTTCCGGAATAACGCATTCAATAACGGTCTATTACCCGTAGAAGTCGGAGAAGATTTCGTGGCCAAGCTGTTATTCGTTTTAGCCTCTTCTCCGGCCACTTTGCTCACCATCGATCTGGAAAGGCAAGAGATTCGGTTCGGAAGCCGGACGGAATATTTCCAGATCCCCGCTTATAAAAAAGAATGTCTGTTAAAAGGTTACGACGATATCGACTATCTCCTGCATATGCGGAAAAAAATTGAAAAATACGAATCCAATCCGAAAATGTTGTTTTAACCGAGCCGATAACCTATTTTTATTATTCGTCAATTTACAAGAAATCATGAAACTGAAAATCGCTGTTTTACCGGGTGACGGAATCGGACCGGAAGTAACGGCCCAAGCCGTAAAAGTCATCAATGCCCTTTGCCGCAAATACAATCATACCGTCAGTTACACCTATGCAGCGGTCGGTGCGGACGCTATCGACAAAAAAGGAGAACCTTACCCCGAAGAAACCCACCGTATTTGTCTGGCTTCAGATGCCGTATTATTCGGAGCAATCGGAGATCCGCGTTTTGACAACGATCCGAAGGCACGCATTCGTCCGGAACAAGGTTTGCTCACCATGCGCCGGGAATTAGGCTTATATGCCAATATCCGCCCGGTCCTTCCCTTTCCTGCTCTACTTCAGCGCTCTCCCCTCCGGGAGGAAATCATCGGAAAAGCGGATTTTATCTGCATCCGGGAACTTACCGGAGGCATTTATTTCGGACGTCCCCAAGGAAGATCGGAAGACGGTCAAACCGCTTTCGACAGTTGCATCTATACGAAAGAAGAAATCCGCCGCCTCTGTCGCCTCGGTTTCGGCTATGCTTCAGTCAGACGCAAAAAACTGACGGTTATCGACAAAGCAAACGTACTGGCCACTTCCCGTTTGTGGAGAGAAACCGTACAGGAACTGGCACCTCAATGGCCGGAAATCGAGGTCGAGTATATGTTCGTCGACCATGCGGCCATGAAATTGATCCAACAACCCGCCCATTTCGACGTCATGGTGACCGAGAATATGTTCGGGGATATTTTGACGGATGAAGCCGGGGCAATCACCGGCTCGTTGGGATTACTACCTTCGGCTTCCGTGGGCACTTACACCTCTTTATTCGAACCGATTCACGGTTCTTATCCGCAAGCAGCCGGTAAAAACATAGCCAACCCGATAGCGGCTATCTTATCGGCAGCGATGATGTTCGAGTACGCCTTTCACCTTCCGGCAGAAGGGAATGCCATACGACAGGCAGTTGCCGGATGTCTGGAAAAAGGAATCGTCACCGAAGACATCTCAGGCGGTAAACCGGCCTACGGTACGGAAGAGGTAGGAAGCTACATAGCCGGGACGATCCAATGAAATCAAAACTTTTTAAAACCATCTTATGAACGAAATTTATTTTCCCGCCCTCAAAGACATCATAACGGCGGAACATATCCTGAACGAAATTCTGGTCCCTACACCACTTATGAAGAACCGGAATCTGTCGGAACGCTACGAGGCCTGCATATTATTGAAACGGGAAGATCTGCAAATGGTACGCTCTTACAAAATCCGGGGTGCCTATCACAAAATCAAATCCCTTACTCCGGAAGAACGGGAGCGGGGCATTGTGTGCGCCAGCGCAGGAAATCACGCCCAAGGAGTGGCTTATTCCTGCAACAAACTGAAAATTAACGGCAAAATATTTATGCCTGTTACTACCCCCAAACAAAAAATCAATCAGGTGAAAATGTTCGGGGGAAAATCCATCGATATCGTTCTGACAGGCGACACCTTTGACCAAGCCGACGAAGCGGCACGAAGCGAATGTGCAAAAAACGGAACGGTTTTCATACATCCTTTCAACGACCCTAAAATCATCGAAGGACAAGCCACCGTCGGTCTGGAAATCCTCCAGGAAGTAAAAGACCTGATCGATTATCTGTTCGTTCCGGTGGGCGGGGGCGGGCTGATAGCTGGGGTAGGCAGTTTCTTCAAGCAATTGAGTCCGAAAACCAAAATCATCGGGGTGGAACCGGCAGGAGCCGCCGGCATGGGAGTATCCCTGAAAAAAGGGAAAGTCACCGAACTCCCCGAAGTGGATAAATTCGTCGACGGAGCCGCCGTACAACGGGTAGGAGAATTGACATTCCAGATCTGCCGGGAAGTAGCCGACGACCTCATCACCGTACCCGAAGGAAAAATCTGTTCGACGATTCTGCAATTGTACAATTTCGACGCCATTGTAGTAGAACCGGCAGGAGCCCTGAGCATGAGCGCTCTGGACCTATACAAAGACCAGATCAAAGGCAAGAATGTCGTCTGTATCGTTAGCGGCAGCAATAACGACATTACCCGCATGGAAGAAATCAAAGAACGTTCCCTCTTGTACGAAGGCCTGAAGCATTACTTCATCGTTCGTTTTCCACAAAGAGCAGGTGCCCTGCAAAATTTTGTCAGCCATGTGCTCGGTCCTTACGATGACATCACTTATTTCGAATACCGGAAAAAAACACAACGGGAAAAAGGTCCGGCCGTCATCGGAATAGAGATACAAAAACCGGAAGATTTCAACGGATTGGTAAAACGAATGCAGGAGCAGGGCATTAAATATCAATACCTGAATGAAAATATGAATTTATTCGAATTTTTGATTTAGTCCGGAAGGCCGGCGAAAGAAGCCGGCCTCGTTTCCGGTTTCGGTATTTTTAGTTTATTTTGCAGCCGGACCGGAAAAACACGCCCTCAAACGGAAAATAACAGCATAATTCCTATGAAAATCAACAAAACCAACGCAGCTCGTTTACTGGATAAAGCCGCTATTCCTTACGAACTGATTCCCTACGAAGTGGACGAAAAGGATCTGACGGCTCTTCACGTAGCTTCCCAACTGGGGGAAGACATCGCCACGGTGTTTAAAACCCTGGTGTTGCACGGGGACAAAAGCGGATATTTCGTTTGTGTCATTCCCGGAGACCGGGAGATCGACCTGAAGCTGGCCGCGAAAGCCTCGGGGAACAAAAAAGCGGAACTGATTCCCCTGAAAGAATTGCTTCCGGTGACCGGCTATATCCGGGGCGGTTGTTCTCCCATCGGCATGCGGAAATGCTTTCCCACGCTCATACACAGCAGTTGCCTGAATTACCCGCATATATATATCAGCGCCGGTATCCGAGGACTGCAGATCAAAATCGCGCCCGACCGTCTGATTCATTTTACCGGAGCTCTCGTCACTCCGCTCTTTTGACGCTCATCCGACCCGGGGGCTTTGCCGGGTACGAGGGAGAAAAGCACCGGATACTCTTTCTCTTTATCCAGAAAAATTCCCCTCCCTTTTTTTCTTTTCACTTTTTGTTTTTTTCTCTATCTTTACCGATTGTTATTCTACGTTGAACGAAACGGTAAAATAGGTTTAATTCGAATATCCGCCTAACATCATGGAACAAAAATTAACGATATACAATACGATGTCCCGTCGTAAAGAAGAGTTTCAGCCGCTGAATCCGCCTTTCGTCGGACTATACGTTTGCGGCCCCACTGTATACGGGGATGCCCATCTCGGACATGCGCGCCCGGCCATTACCTTCGACATTCTGTTTCGTTACCTTCAATACCTGGGTTATAAAGTAAGGTATATCCGGAACATTACGGACGTGGGCCATCTGACCAACGACAGTGACGACGGAGAAGATAAAATCGAAAAAAAGGCGAAACTGGACCGGTTGGAACCCATGGAAATCGTCCAGTTCTATACCAACCGCTACCATAAAAACATGGAACAACTCAACACCCTGCCGCCCAGCATAGAGCCGCATGCTTCCGGTCATATCCTGGAACAGCAGCAGTTGATAAAAAAAATAGTGGAAAACGGTTACGCTTACGAAAGCGACGGAAGCATCTATTTCGACGTCGAAGCTTACAATAAAAAATACGCATACGGAAAATTATCCGGACGAAAAATCGAAGAACTTTTTGCCAACACCCGGCAGCTGGAGGGGCAAAGCGAAAAACGCAATCCCTACGATTTTGCCTTGTGGAAAAAAGCTTCTCCGGAGCACATCATGCGCTGGCCTTCACCCTGGAGCGACGGTTTTCCGGGCTGGCACCTCGAATGTTCCTGCATGAGCCAGAAGTATCTGGGCGATACATTCGACATACACGGCGGTGGACTCGATTTGCAATTTCCCCACCACGAATGCGAAATTGCACAAAGTACGGCAGCCTACGGACATGAAGCCGTCCGGTATTGGATGCACAACAACATGATTACGATCAACGGGCAGAAAATGGGAAAATCCCTGGGTAACTTTATTACCCTGGATCAGTTGTTTTCCGGTGAGAACGAAGTGCTGGACCAAGCCTACTCGCCCATGACCGTCCGTTTCTTCATCCTCCAGGCACATTACCGGAGCCCGCTCGATTTTTCAAATGAGGCCCTGAAAGCTGCTGAAAAAGGATACGAACGTCTCCTGGCCGCCATGGAAGTATTGGAGCGGTTGACTCCCACGGACCGCAATACCGTTCCCGTAGAAGAATTAACCGAAAAATGTCTCGACGCCATGAATGATGATCTGAACACCCCCATTCTGATTTCCCAGCTTTTCGAAGGGGTACGTTTCATCAATTCCGTGGCCTCAGGTAAAGAACAGATCGATCAGGTCCACCTGGATCAATTGAAAAAACTTTATCACGATTTTGTATTCGATATACTGGGATTAAAACCGGAAAGCGAATCGGTAGGAAAAGAACATGAAGTGTTGGGGAAAGTGCTCGACATGGTGATGTCTCTCCGCACCGAAGCCAAACAGAAAAAAGATTGGGCCACCTCGGATAAAATACGGGACGAACTGAAAAACGCCGGAGTAGCCGTGAAAGATACCAAAGACGGTTACGAATGGAAGGTCGAATAACTAACTCCTGACAATTATGCCCTATTTTTACTATATCTTATTCGCTTGCATCTTCTTTTCCTGTAACAACAAACCCCCTCAGGAAAAACAAAAGGCCCGGACAGCCGTTTCGGCGGAGAAAAAAGAAGGACCAAAATATGTCAACAGTGTGAAAATCGTATCCCCGGAAAAAAAACAATCCTTCCGGTTCAACGAAAATGTAGATCTCGTGCTGACCCACAAAGACCGTTTCCCCCTGGATTCCACTCACCTTTTTCTGAATGGGAAGTTCATCGCAAAAGGAGAAAAAGGGCAAACCCTCCTCCGTTTCCAACTGCCGGATAAACGGGCAGGCATAAATAGCCTGAAAGTAACGGCTTTTCATCCCGAATCGAAACAGAGCACCGCTACGGTTCTCATCGAGGTCAGGCCGGACATTCCCCCCCGTTCTTACCGGTACAAAATCGTCCAGGTTTATCCTCACGATCCCAAAGCCTATACCCAGGGATTGGTTTACCGGGACGGTTTTATGTATGAAGGGACCGGACAATACGGAGAATCCGGAATCCGCAAAACCGATATGAAGGACGGCAAAATAGTATCAGCTTTAAACATCGACAGCCAACTCTTCGGAGAAGGTATCACGATTTTCAACGATAAAATTTATCAGCTGACCTGGACGTCAGGAAAAGGTTTCGTGTACGACCTGAAAACCTTCACCCAGGAATCTACTTTTACTTACAACACCCAGGGATGGGGACTTACTACTTACGGCAACAAATTGATTATGAGCGATGGGAGCCATAAGATTTACCACATCGATCCTGCTTCGTTCTATATCCTGAAAGAAGTAGAGGTGTACGATCATAAAGGACCTGTAAAAAACTTGAATGAACTGGAATACATCGACGGCCTGCTTTGGGCGAATGTCTGGCTGGAGGACCGCATCGTTCTTATCGACCCGGAATCCGGAGCAGTCAAAGGAGAACTGGAACTGAGCGGTTTGCTTTCCCCCGCAGAGCGGAAGCAACTGGACGACAGTGACGACGTATTGAACGGAATCGCCTGGAACCCGGAAAAAGGAACGGTCTACCTCACGGGAAAACGGTGGCCGAAAATGTTCGAAGTACGGATAGACCCCCAACCGCAAGTAAATGCAGGAACCGAAAGAAATATATAATCCATTAAATCATTCCTTATGGCAGACGTACAAATCGAAACTTCCTGGAAAGAACTGTTGAAAGACGAATTCGAAAAACCTTATTTCGCCGAATTAATCGCTTTCGTCAAGGACGAATACAAACATCACCGGGTCTATCCTCCCGGAAAACTGATATTCAATGCTTTCAACCGTTGCCCTGTAGATAAAACAAAAGTGGTTATCCTCGGACAAGACCCTTATCACGGCCCGGGACAGGCTCATGGGCTTTGTTTCTCAGTGCCCGAAGGGATCGAACAACCTCCTTCTCTCCAGAATATCTTCAAGGAAATCCAGAACGATTTGGGTACCCCCATCCCCCGTTCCGGGAATCTGGAACGCTGGGCCGACCAGGGAGTCCTTCTGCTCAACGCTACGCTGACCGTCAGGGCCCATTGCGCCGGTTCTCATCAAAATAAAGGCTGGGAAACATTTACCGACGCGGTGATTCAAAAATTGACCCAACAGAAAGATCACCTCGTATTTCTGTTATGGGGGTCCTATGCCCAACGCAAAGGGGCTTTTATCGATACCCAAAGAAACCTGGTGCTCAAATGTGTCCACCCTTCGCCTTTATCGGCCAACCGGGGAGGATGGTTCGGCAACCACCAATTCAGTCAGACCAACCGCTACCTGACGGAACACGGCATACCGGAAATCATCTGGTGAGAAATAAGGCATTCCATTTTATTTTCCTGTTTTTCTTTCTATCTTTGAATCCGAATTCGTAAATTTAAAATATAGATTATGGTTAATTACAAGGATCTAGGGCTGGTCAACAGCCGCGAAATGTTCAAAAAGGCAATGGAAGGCAAATACGCTATCGCCGCATTTAATTTCAACAACATGGAACAGATGCAAGCGATTATCTCTGCTGCCGTTGAATGCAAATCACCGGTTATCCTTCAGGTTTCCAGTGGTGCCCGCAAATATGCCAATCAGACCATTCTGCGCTACATGGCTCAAGGAGCTGTGGAATACGCCAAAGAATTGGGATTACATATTCCGATTGTACTTCACCTGGACCACGGAGACACTTTCGAACTCTGCAAAAGCTGCATCGACATGGGATTTTCTTCGGTGATGATCGATGGCTCACACCATCCGTATGAAGAGAATGTCGCTCTGACCAAAAAAGTGGTGGATTATGCCCATCAGTTTGACGTAACCGTGGAAGGGGAACTCGGCGTACTGGCGGGCATCGAAGACGACGTACAGGCCGAACATCACACTTATACCGAACCCTCCCAGGTGGAAGACTTCGTTAGCAAAACGGGCGTAGATTCTTTGGCAATTTCTATCGGAACCTCCCACGGAGCCAACAAATTCAAACCCGAACAATGCACCCGCAATGCCGAGGGTATTCTGGTTCCGCCTCCTTTGCGTTTCGATATCCTGAAGGAAATCGAAAAACGGATTCCCGGATTCCCGATCGTCCTCCACGGCTCTTCTTCTGTTCCCCAGGATAAAGTCGCTATCATCAACAAATACGGAGGCGCCTTGAAAGATGCCATCGGTATTCCGGAAGAACAACTTCGGGAAGCCGCCAAATCCGCCGTATGCAAGATCAATATCGACTCCGACGGACGTTTGGCAATGACCGCAGCCATCCGGGAAGTATTCGCCCTCAAACCGGCGGAATTCGACCCCAGAAAATACCTGGGTCCGGCAAGAGATTCCCTGAAAGAATTGTACAAGCATAAATTGGTCAACGTATTGGGAAGTGCCGGCATGGTACAATAACTCTCGATCGGTTTCCCTAAAATCGAAAATTTCCCTTCTTTCACCGGAAATTTGATTTTAACCTTAAAATACCGGGGGGCTGTCTAACAATAAAAAGTTATTCAGCCCTTTTTTACTCTTGGAGAGTATATTTTTTCTTTATACTCTTTTTATGCAGCCCTATTCTTTCTACAAAATTTAATTTGTGGTGTTTTTTTAGAAAAACATTCAGTTATTTTATATCAGCATAAACCTTACCAGATTTTAATCGTCTTACAAAAAAGGTTATACATTTGACTTCTATTTAAGAAATCTACACTTTGTTGTTGCTTTTCCAAATACTATAATATCCTATAAAAGCTTTAAGTAATGCAGATAAATTCAGGTCAAAAAATACAAACTGATAATACACAATCCACCAAACGTCGTCCTAAACGTAGATCCATAGATATACAACGTGCGTTGTACTCAGCAATCACACAAATTATTTGTGAACAAGGATTTCCTCATTTAAGGTAAATGAGCTCGGCTTTGAAATTCAGGAAAATGAAATCATCACGAACGGTTATTTTTTCACCAAAGAAAAGATAGAAATATTGGCAGCAGTCGGTATAAGGAGTATTCAAATTACGTTAGGTGGGATCAAAGAGATACACGACACAAGAAGGCCTTTATTAAAATGGCAAGGGTACTTTCGACAAGATTATCCAACATTTAGACGGTTATTTTGAAAGTGAGTACAAAGATTACTTTATAGTAGCCATACGGGTAAATATCGATAAAAATAACTGTAATGATTTTCTTAACCTATATAACTGGCTAAAAGAAAGGTACAGATCAGACAAACTGATAGTATATTCCGAATGGATCTATTTGGATGAAACTTCCAGACACTGTCCATATAATTGTGTAAATGGAAAACTACAGAGAAAAAAATTGTAGTTTTTCATTTACACAAAATGTTGGATAGTCCCAAAAGTTGGACCTTCAATTGTCCATTACCATTACAGGCGTATTTCCTGTTTGGACCGGCCAAAAAAGGACATCGTCCAAATAGACTTTTTGTTTCGCCCGGTAATCTGTACCATTATCATATTCTACCTTAAAAGTGTACAATTTTTTACTTCCAGCTATCCTGAGATAAGTATAAGCCACTTTCTGAGAAGACTTCGACGGTTCGGTCAGATAGAGATGAATGTACTTTGTTTTAAGATATTTACCATCCCAATCCCGGCAAATCACATATCCTTTCCGGCCTTCCAAGGCTAAAGGATTATCATAAATTTTTTCTTTTCCTTTGTGGAAATAAATCACATCGATATCGTCATAGGACAAGCCCCCTTCGTCTGAAAGCAGATCTTTTCCATTTTTATCCCGAATTTCAAAATCGAGAGTCGCATCCACGTAGGTAGAATCGTCTTTTGTTTCTTTGGTAGCGTCGTTTTCAGAAGGGATAAGTCCTTCTTCCTGCTGACAGGAAGCTAAAAGAAAGATAATCATTAGCCACCCACTAAAACCTGACCATGTTTTCATCATATTTACTGTGTTTAAATGAGAAAATAAGTTGTTGTAACAAGATTCATCATATACCAACAGTATTCATAAATCGGTTTATATCCTGTTGTTGTTTTTGATATAAAAATAGAGCAGAATTTTCATAAAGGCCATAAGAACCGGCCTTTTTAAGATTGTAACATTGTCAAATCAACAACTGATTATCAACATATTAAAAAAGGGACAGGGATAAAAGATGAGAAAAGCGTAATAATCGATTGTAAGTGGCCTTTTTTACAGATAAATTGCCGTAACCGCAGGATATAAAGAAGGGTGATCCAACTAAAGCAGGGATTTGTAAGTTCACCATGTCTCTGTAATTTCCTTCTGATCCGTAAAAGGAACAGACCTACAGTCCATACGACTAGAGATGAGCAATTCACCAGGCAGAACCGGAAAAGCAGAAAACGGGGGCAAGCATTTCTCCCAAATTATCCTATATTTCTTAAAATATATTCCAGAATATCTTCCCGTTCGTCCAATTTCAATTTTTTCCGTATTGTTGTTTTCCGTTTATGTACAGAATATATGCTTAAATGTATGGCAAAGGCAATTTCATCGGTCTTGAAACCAGCTTTTAACAGACAACACAATTGCACTTCTTTTTCATTGAGCTGTGGGAATTTCGTCAGCAGTTTTTTCTGGAAATTATCGTAAAGGAAATTCAGGGTAAAATAGAGTTCGGCCCAATCAGGGTCTATATCTTTTTCACCTAAGAGTTTCCGGTACATTTCCAGAAACGACTTGTTTTTATCCAAAGGTTGACCGGAAAGCATGGCCAACTTTTTAGATATTTCCAGGCGATCAAATAATAATGCCCTAAATTTATCCTGACATTTTTCTTTTTCCCTGCAGAGGTTCTCTAAAGTTTCCACCATATTGCATGCTTCTACATATTCGGTCTTCTTTTTCCTGAGGAGATTTTTAAAAAACAGTATACTAAAAGCGACCAGCAAGATCAGAAAAATAATCCCTATCCCTAAATTGGTCCGTTGCCGCGCCAATCTGAAATTTTTGCCTATCAGTTTCTTTTTCTCATAGTGCAACATGATGTGATCGATCCTCTGGTCAATGTCCTGCATTTGTAAAGAATCGGAATAGAGTTCATATTGTTTGTAGAGCCGTAAGGCTTCTTTGTAATTTCCTTTTTTTTCTTCAAAAGAGGAACGGATCTTGTAATATAGTTGTACAACCTCAAGCCATCGAAAAGCAGATTCGTCCATTTTACGGATATAAAAAAAGGCTGAATCCAAATCCGATTTAAGGTAAGTTTCCGCTATAGCTAAATAACACGTATACTTTAATTCTTCATTATCCTGTAAAAGAGAGAGAGATTTCCGGAAATACTCTAAAGCGTCTTCTTTATCAGAAATTTTCTGATAAGATTTACCGATGTTGAAGAGCAGTTGTGCAGCTTCCCTCACATCATTTTCATTCATCGCCTCCTTTTCCGCAATTTTATAGGCTTCCATTGCTTTTTTATATTCCTTCGTGTAGAGGTAGCAATTCCCTATGTTATATGCAATGCGGCTTTCCTCCCTGCTTTCGTTGTTGTAACTGAGTGCTTTCTTATATGCCTCTACCGCCGCCTGCTTATCATGCTGAGATATATACAATTCTCCTTTTGTCGTATAAATATTGAGTAAGAGGTTACTATCCTTTACTATCTGTGACATCTCTATCGCTTCAGATAAATAAATGGATGCATTTTTAAACTCCTGATTTTTCTGTGCTATTTTTCCGGCTAAAAAATAAGCCCAGGCAGCTTTAGGCAGATCTCCTGATTTTTCCCAATAATATGCCAGTTTCGGAATATTCTTAAAAGGAGTCAGATCTTTTTCCAATTTAAAGTAAGCATATATACTGGTAAAACGTGCCTGGTTTCTATACTTTTTCGGCAAATGCGGAAAAAAACGTACAGAATCCAACAAGCTCAATGCCCGTTCAGGTTCATCTTCGACAATCATCCCCGCTTCTTCTACCAGATTAATATCGGTTATATGCCTGCATGAGCCAAGCAAAACTACACAAAGAAGAAGGGGTATTATAATGTTAGCTTTGGAGCATAAGATAAAGCCCGATAAAATCTTCCATTCTTTTCTTAAAAGGGGTACAACAATCATTCGTATATCCTTTATATTTATTTTCGAAACGGCGTTTAGGACAACCACCGTGACAAATCGGTAGATAGCGGCATTTACGGCATTCGGTATCCTGATAATGATCGATACCAACAGCATATTTGGCTATGAGTTTATGATTTGTCCACACTTGTTCATCCTTAATATTACCTACAATAAATTTCTGATCCCCTAATTCCTCAAAACATTTGTATATTTCCCCCTGCCATCCTATAAGCATACTATAGGGACTTCTTGCCAGACACTCCATGTTAATGTCTTCCGGCAGCATGTTTTGAAGCACTATGTGATAACGCTTGTTCAGGTCCAAACAAAAATCCGTAATTTCATTGCGTGAGAAACACAAAGATTTCTGATTTGTATTTCCGTCGAGATGAACCCAGCCCGGATATATAAGCAACCTATCGGAATGATAGCGTTCTTTCAACCATTTGTAAATTCTCAAAAAATCATCCTGATTTCTTTTATCTACGTTTACCCTCAAGGCTATAAAAAAATGATCCCGGTAATCTCCGGAAAAGTATCGATCCAGATTTTCCAATATAGTAGAAAAAGTACCTTTCCCATTTACGAGCGGCCTTCTTTGATCGTGTGTTTCCTTTAACCCATCCAGCGTAATCTGCACACTGGTAACACCAATTTCCGCCAACATCCGGATATTCTTTTCTGTGAAAAAATAGCCGTTTGTAATGATTTCATTTTCATCCAGCCGTAAACCTGTTGCATTGATTTTTTTTCCTAAAGATTCTATCCGGCCGGCAACCAGTAAAGGTTCTCCCCCATACCAATTTAAACTTACAGACTCCAATGCATGTTCTTCTTTTTGCCTTTCGAGGTATCTTATAATAGCTTCTTCTGTCTGATCGTCCATTGAACCAGACTTCCTCCAGTTTTCATAACAATATGTACAGGCGAAGTTACAAGTTTGAGTGGGAGCAATCGTAAGTACCAGGTGTTTTCTGGTATAAAGCCTGGACATACTTTCGTGTTGCATCAGTTCGATGAGCTCTTCGTCGTCTTTTACCAAAATACAACTTTCCCGGAAGAAATCCATTTCTTCTTCTGTGAAGTTTTTCAAATGTCCGGGTGTGACCGTCCCCTCATTTTCCAGTTTTTTCAGTTCTTTATATAAAGATTCATCAAGACTGATGAGTGAATTGGAATAACTGTTATATAAGACTTTACCTTGTTCCGGGATTTCCAGCAGGAAATTATACCTGGACCACATCAGATTTTCCATATTTTTCTGCTTATCTATGTTGTTTTATGTAGTTTATCAATTTTTCCAGAACCGGATCACCTCCCTTCAGATATTCCTGAGCAATATACTGGATAGGAATATCCGGATAGATTTGCCCATCCGGACTTTTGGTATATTCTTCCGTCAGAACAGTAGAAAAGACTTCTATATTCGATTTACTTCCCCACCCCATCTGTATGGTTTCTCCGTATTTCAGGGCGTTGTGCATTAAAGGTTCTCCACACAACTTTGCCAAGCCGTTTGTCTGCAATATATTGACAAAGGTCGCGGCCATCGACTGGGTATTGCGGCTCATCAGAATATAATAATTCATATCCCCTGCATATTTCTTAGGTTTCAGGGGAAGTTTCGGGTGAGCTTCTTTAGCCGGTATATCTGCCAGCCGGCCGATGCTATCCTTCGGGAAGCCATAATCGAGTGTATATTCCGATACCCGTACCTTTTCCTCCCAGGCATAGTTCAGGGTATCCTGAGTGGTAAAAAGTGATATGAGATGATCGAAATTATGTCCGGAACCTCCCGGATTTTTCCGGACATCAATAATGACGTCTTTATACCCGGCTTTCTGGGCCTTTTTGATAAAATTTGCCAGGCGTTTGATGAGCAAAGAATTATTGGGGAAAAACGCATCTATTTCGATATACCCGATCCGGTCTTTCTCCAACAGCTCCCTTTTGAAAGGACTAATATTCAGTGTAAAAAGTGCATCATTATACCCCATCCCATTTGTACGTACCTGCATCCGTTTCCCGTCGCGTTCAATATCGACCACATAGCGGGGACTATAAGCAAAATGATGAAATTGCTGAAGGAGTGGACAAGGTATATACCGCATCTGTGGAAAATTCATGAAATTCTCTATCGGTTCATTGTTAATCGCCAATATCCGGTCGCCCATGTGGAAAACCGTATCCAAGGTTTTATCCACAATTACCGTATCGTTGATCAACAATAAATTTACCGGGATCACTTGCAAATCGTTCGAAGTAAATTTGCTGTCGGTAAGTACAACCAACGGCCACATCCAGTAGTGAGGATCTTCATAGTGCAAACGGTCGATCAAAGGTTTCCAGATGTGAAAGTGTTCGGTAACAGTTACCGAATCGCCGGGATATCCCTGCTTGCGGGCATGAATCAATTTAGCCAATGAATCACATTCCTGCTCTGTAAGGCTTTCAAATAAATGCGGATGATAAATGTCTTCCCGCCGGATGACAGTGGTATCCTTATCGATATATATCATCGGATTAATGAAAATTTTACCGAAATCATTATTCTGCTGCTTTGATTTACCGGCAGATTTTTGTCCACAAACAATGCTTGCAAGTGAAATGAAGAAAAGGAGGAGAAGGATTTTCATAACCTGGCTATTAAAATTTAGTAATCAGCAAAAGGCAGTAAGCTGTAATATATAAAACAGCTTACTGCTAAAATGAGATCCGATAATTCAAAATCTCTCTACCCTACAAAGATTAACTTTGTTGGGGTACATCCTTGTTGGTAACAGTACCAATGCTGATAGAAAACTTTTTATCGTTTCTCTTCATGCATTTGATACAAATGCCACCACCTTTTACGCCCTGCATATCTGCAGATGACAAAGTCTGGAATTTAGATTCTTTTTTAACACTAAATCTTGACATAGTTTTAATTTTTTACATTCAGGAAAACAGGAATGACCACGTGCATCTATCCTAAAATCCCTCCTGTGGTTAAACACTAATATATACATTGCGCAATCGTATATTCTTTTAATTTTCCTTGAACCGGTATTTCTGGAATGCCAGTCGTAACGGACTAATCAAACGAACAAATAATGAAACATCATCTGTTATAATCACAGCTTTACCCGTCATATTTTGATGAAAAGGCAAAACTTTTCCATAATTTGTGATTAATGTATCGGGCAAATTGAGCGTAGAATTAAAAAGGGAATCAGGAACCAAAGATAATTTTCCTAAAGCGGTATGTAATACACCATACTCTTCTTCCGGATAATCATCAAACACCAAGTTCATCTTGTTTCCTTCCCTCAGTTTACCAGCTCCTATAACCGGGATATAGATCCTCGCGACAATTTCATTCTTTTTTTCCGGTACTACATTCATCAATACCTGCCCGGCAAAAACATTCTGGTGTTCTTTCCAAACGCCGGAAAAAGAAACAATTCCTTCTATGGAGGAAACCAAACAATAACTGTTTTCCCATTCCCTAAAAGCAGCTTTTACACCTTCCAGGGCTACAGCAAGATCATCCTGGAGTTTCCGGATTTCCTGTTCTTTCTGCATTTTCAGTTCCAATATTTCCCGTTCCACCTGTACAACTGCCGATTCCGCCTGAGAGCGAGCCATTGCACTGTTATTATAGGCGGCCTCAGCTTGTATTACCCTTGTCCTGTATTGCTCTAACTCAGCCAGGGAAATACCTCCTTTATTGTAAATTTTTTCGGACCTTTTATACGTATTTTGTTCTATTTCCAACGTATTTTGCCCTAACAACTCTGCTTTCCGGTAAAGCTTAATCTGTTCTTTTTTATCCTTTAATTGTAGTTCAGCTAATTTGATCTTAGTTCCGGTATAATCTATTGTCACATAGTCCTGATAAGCAGTAAGAGCCTTCCCGTACTGGGTGTAAGCAGCCTGTACTTCTCCCAATTTGAAAGAATTGAAATAAGGTATTCCTACGGAATCAGCCTTCTCAAGCATTGTTTTTAATTCAAGCATCTGCCGGTAATCGGCCATACTGGAGATTATTGCCAGATAATCGCCTTTTCTCATTTTTTGCCGGTCGCTGACTTTCAGTTTTACAATGTTTCCATTTACCTTTGCCAATAAACTTATTGTCGGATTTGAAGAATTTACTATAAAACGTGCAGTAATTGTATCCGGATAACGGAAGAAACAGCTTCCAGCTAAGATTAGAAGTACAATAGATAACATCAGAGTAATCCCATAATGAAGAATCCGGGGAGGTACTTGTCCCATGATTTCCCTTACCTCTTCGCTTCTCAGTTCAAGGTTGTTTATTTCTTCCTGTTTTACGTCCAAGTTATCCATGTATTTCACTCAGTAAACTACCTGCACCTATTTCAGTTTCCCAATTCCAATTGGTTTTTGACCAAATGATAATAAGCTCCCCTTAACTCAGTCAACTCCCGGTGATTTCCCTTTTCTACGATCTTTCCTTTTTCCAAAACCACAATCTGATCAGCATTCTTAACGGTACTTAAACGGTGAGCCACAACTACTACGGTCCGACCCTTGAAAAATTGGTCAAGATTCTCCATAATTACCCGCTCATTGTTTGCATCTAACGCATTCGTAGCTTCATCAAGAAAAATAAAATCCGGATTTTTGTAGACAGCCCTAGCAATAAGAATACGTTGTTTCTGTCCCTGACTGAGTCCAACACCTTCCTGACCGATTTTCGTGTTATACTTCAAGGGCAATCCTTCAATAAAATCTTGTATATTAGCAACTTTCACTGCATATAAAAGCCTTTTCCGGTCAACGACTTCATCACTCACGGCTATGTTTCTCGCTATTGTATCAGAAAAAATAAAACCATCCTGCATCACGACCCCACATATACTCCTCCACCAACTCTGATTCAGGCTATCCAATTTGCTGTCTCCAACCCTAATTTCTCCCTGCGAGACGGGATAAAAACCCAACATTAATTTTAACAAGGTTGTTTTTCCACTCCCACTTGCCCCGACAATTGCCGTGACTTTTTTCTCCGGCAGAACGACACTGATGTCCTGTAATACCTTTGGAGATTCCGGCCCTTCATACTGGAAGGTGACATTGTTTATTTCAATATCATGCGTTCCGGTCAATTCGCGGCTTCTCATTTCTGCCGGTTCTTCATCCTGTTGTTTATGTATTTCATTGAGTCTTTCCAGGCTAATTTTAGCATCCTGTGCACTATGGATAAAAGTTAGCATCTGCTCGACGGGAGCATTCAACTGACCTACAATATACTGAACAGCCAACATCATCCCCAGTGTCATATCACCCTTAACAACTGCAGTTGCAGCCATAATTGTAATCAGGATGTTTTTACTTTCATTAAACAACAAAGCTCCCAATTGTTGATATTGTGTAAAGCACAACAAAATGCTGTTGATTCCAGTGGGCAATTAAAGGTAAACGGGCTTCTTTGCCCAAGCTTTCCATATTGCATTTGGCTCCGGTTGTCCTAAACCCAATACTTTCTGCTGCATGAGTAATTCCTAACAAGCTAACACCTTCACGGGTAAGAAAAGAGCGTTCCCGAAGCGTGGGCAAATTGTAATAGCGTCCATAATATTTCGCTATCATTTGCAAACACGCCGGGCCGCAATCCATTTGATCTGCCTGCCGAGATATAGGAAAAGAAGCTATCATATATAAATATACCGAAATTTTATCCGGATGATGTATGCACAATAAGCAAATAACAACGTATAAGTTGTGATTAAAGTACCATAACACCCACCATGATAAATCAACAAACCGCCCATATTCACGAATACAAGGTGCAAATCTAAAAATTATTTTAATAATTTAAAAATTATTTATTGCTTTTTTAATCTATATTTTTGATTTCAGCAAATTTGATTTTCAATGCACTTAAAGCGTCACTAATAATTTTGCATCATCATCAATAAAAGACTTGTACTTTTCAAAATATAAGATGCAATAAATATCGCATAAAAAAAGACGGCCTTTAACCGTCTATATATTTGTCTAAAATTATTATTCAATCTATATTTATCCTTTAATCATAAATATATAAAGGATATCCGATTATACCTGGTACCCAAGGATTACGCAAATAATCTGCAAATTCTAATCGGACTCTAAATAAAGAAGTAACTTCTTTTTTATCGGCAGCAACAAAACCAAGGTTACTTAAATATTTTAGTGGATCTTGAGCAAATTTCCTAAAAGGATCATCATAAAATTTCCTAGTATTAATTTGCTTTTTATCTATTCCCAAAAGTGAACAACTATCAATGCCAAATTTCTCTTCCAATTTATAAAGAAGAAATTGCAAAGCAGTATAACCCGTACAAAAGCTAAATGGTTGAACATCACCGAATACTTCAATTAAAAATATTGACTTTTTTTTCTCTAAGATATAATCGTTAGGCGAAATCCATAAACCAATTGTTAGATCATTTGGTAAAATACCTTTGGAAGGGATTAAAACCTTTTGAAGTACCATAGTATCTCTAATAAATCTTTTATTATCATTTATAAATACATATTCCAGTCGTTCATAATCAATTTCATTATCGTCAAGTTTATAAGTAGTAATATTTTCTTCAATAACCTTTATTTTTTCATAATAGGTTGCTTCCCGAGTGATCAGATTATTGTGCCGCTCATAGGAAATGTTCTTTAAAGACATTGAAAGTGTACTTGATTTGTGTTTTTCCTCAACCAAAATTTCACCTTGATTCAACTGTTCATAATACATATCAATCATCTGCCTATCAATAAAAATATAGTTTCTCAATTCATTTGTATTCATATTTAGCATTTTAAAAATTACTTCTATTAGATAAATTTATGAACATAATCGCAATAAAACATACAAGTTGATAAAAATAAAAACATTTTGGGAAAAAGAAAAATATTTCTTATTTGAACAATCTTTTTTCATTTGCCCTATGCTTTTAAAAATTTTAATCGATTAAAAGTATGGAAGAAAAAAACTTAAGCCTTCAGATGGAGACAGAAATTAAGGAAAAAGCCCAGAAGCTGAAAACGGAAAAGAAGATACGTAAGGTGTATCCGATTGTTGTATGGGGAGAGCCCTCATGCGGAGAAAAGGAGGTTTATGTCGCCTATCTTTCGGAGCCGAGTTTTTCGCAGTTCAGCAAATTCATGGTAGCCTCCAAGCAAGATGAGGTGATGACGTTGCGAACCCTGGCGAAGGATTGTTTTGTGGACGGTGATAAGGAGCTGGTGGACGATGAAAGTCTTTTTCTTTTCGGACTTCTGGGACAGTTATCAGAGATTATCTCTACACGTCAGACGACCCTGGTAAGTTTATAGAATGCTGGGCAGTAAAAGACGGACAACGAATCCGGCAGCGGATGATCTATGTTCACCATTCCTTTCCCGGCATAAACCTAAATAATGTTTCGGATGAAGAGTTTGCCATGTTAAGCGAAGAAGCTTTATGGCTACATAAACAAATGATGATAAAGCGTTTGACCCAGTCACTCTAAAGATTGATCTCTTATTTTGCCTCCGTCGGCTGTTTGGTTGACGGAGTTTTTTAATCCCCTATTTGAAAAGGAGGCTATACTTTTCCAATAGCAGAGAAGTATGGCTCAGGAGCAAAATTATCAGGTAAATTATACTATCAACGTCAATGCTTCGCCCGGGACAAGAGAATTGACAAAATTCGGCGAAGCTGTGGGTAAGCTGGTCATGTCTAAAAACACCATGGATCTTACTGTGAATAATGTCAACACCATGATGAAGAAGATAGACAAGCTTTTTACCACCAAAGCAGGTAAGCGACGCAGCTATACTTATAAACTACATACAGATACCGGTTCGACAGAGGAAAAGCTGGAGCGTATTCAGAGGCTACTGGGAGAAATCGGTGAAATGGATGAAGCGAAGGCAGCCAAGACATTTGATTATGCACACTATCAAAACACCGTAACCGTACCGGAAATTACACGTGCAGCCGAGGTGTACCTAAAAG